>JANYAH010000374.1 GCA_025361425.1 Candidatus Solibacter sp.
CAAGCGCGCCGTGCACTTGTTCGAGCGTCAAGGCCGCACCTCGTGCATGAACGGATTCGACTACCACCAATTGCGCCTGGTGGAAGAAGCCCTGGACCGGATGAATGCCGGCGCTTATGGCATCTGCCTGACTTGCGACCAGCCGGTCGCCGAAAAGCGACTGCTCATACTTAATTTGGGCACGCCACTGCGGTACCTGCCAGGACAATGCGGGAGTGGAATTAGGTATTTACCGGAAAACGGTGGGGCGGGGATGAAGCTGGCGGGACCGCTCTAACCGGGCAGCCCCGCACTGCCGAACTTTAGACCTGCGCGACTTTAGACGTGTGCGTCCAGCATCTTCTGGACTTCACTCTTGCCGATCGCGCCGACGCGCTGTTCCACCACTTGGCCGCCCTTGAAGAGCAACAGGGTGGGGATGCCGCGGACGTTGTATCGCATGGCGGTACCGCCGTTTGCGTCGACATCCAACTTGCCTACCTTTACCTTACCGGCGTACTCGCCGGCCACCACATCGATTGTGGGAGCCATCTGCCTGCACGGCCCGCACCACTCGGCCCAAAAATCCACTAAAACCGGAACGTCCGAGCGCAGCACGTCCTGGTCGAACGTCGCATCGGAGAAATTTAATGTGTTATCGCCTGCCATTTCGTCTCCTGACTTCAGTTAATTAGAATCCCGAGAGGGCCAAAAGATTCAACGCGCCAACAGGCGCCGGTACAAATCTGAGTAGGCCGCCGCCGACGTCTTCCACGAAAAATCTTTGCGCATCCCGCGCCGCATCATTTGCTGCCACCCGCGGCGGTCCGCGAAGGCTCTCACGGCGGCCCGTACCGCCTCCAAAAGCGCGCTGCCAGAGTACTCGGCGAACTTGAATCCTGTGCCTGCTTCAATGGTATCATCCAGGCCGCCGGTGGCGCGAACTACCGGCACGGTGCCGTAATGCAGGCTGTAAATCTGGTTCAACCCGCAGGGTTCGTACTGGCTGGGCATCAGGAAGATGTCCGCCCCAGCCTCAATGCGGTGCGCCAGTCCGTCGTCGAAACCGATGCGCGCGGCGATTCGCCCGGGATGCTCCTCCTGCATGCGGCGGAAAAAGTCCTCGTACTCCGGGTCGCCCTCCCCCAGAGCCACCAGGTAGACGTCTTCAGCAATAAGCTGCGCGGCGATTTCCGCCAGAATACCGATTCCCTTCTGCCCTGCGAAGCGCGAAACAATGCCCAGAAGAGGACGATCCATCGCTAAAGGGGGCAGGCCGAACTCACCAAGGAGCTGCCGCTTGCACGTCGCCTTGCCGGTCAGGTCTTCGGCCGAATAGGGTGCCGGGATCCGCGGGTCAGTTTGCGGGCTCCATTCCGCGTAGTCCACGCCGTTGAGGATACCGCTGAGCGCGCTCGCGCGGTCGCGCAGGCAGCCATCCATGCCGACGCCGAATTCCGGCGTCTGGATCTCGCGCGCATACGTTGGGCTGACCGTGCTCAGTGCGTCGGCGAATTGGATGCCGGCCTTAAGGTAGCTGATTTGACCGAAAAACTCCATGCCGTCCGGACGGTAGACGGAGGGGTCCAGCGCCACCTCCGCCAGGGCCGTTCTCGGGAACAAGCCCTGGTATCCCAGGTTGTGTATGGTGAACAGCGTCCGGCAGGCGAAAAAGGTCGGGTCGGTGGCGAATGTGGTGCGCAGGTAGGCAGGCACCAGTCCGGTCTGCCAGTCGTGGCAATGAAAAATGTCGGTTCGAAACAGGACGCGGCCCACGCCCAGTGCGGCGCGGCAGAAGACGGCAAAACGAATGTGGTTGTCCGGGTAGTCCACTCCCGATTCGCCGTAGCAGCCTTTCCGGTCGTAGAGCGGCGGGCAATCCACAAGGTACACCGGATACTCGGCCGCCGTCTGGTAGATCGAAACCGGATAGGAAACCGGGCCGAAGTGCACCGGAAGGTTGTCCCACACGCGCCGCGCGTTCTTCAGATCGATGGACCCGTAGCGCGGGATTACCACCGCCACTTCATCGCCGAAAGCGCGCAGGGCAGAGGGGAGCGAGCCCAAAACATCGGCCAGACCGCCAGTCTTGGCGAACGGTACAGCCTCGGAGGAAATCATGAGGACGCGGGACACGAGGGAATTGTACCAACCCCTTAGCGAAAAACAGAAAGGAGGGAGAACCTCTGACTCGGCGAAGCCGGAACCAAAGAGGAAGATGGATTCACCGCGGAGACGCAGATCTCGCCGGGACAAGCACAGAGAGAGCAACGGCACGCGGAGGAGCGGCCGCGGCTCCAATGGGCGCACCGCGGCTCCGTCTGAAGTCGATTACTGCGCAGCCGGCGCCGGGACGAAGACCAGCCCGCGTTCGGACGCCGTGTCCAGCAGCCAAAGCGGCTCGCTGCCCAGCTCCGTCAAGCGGAAGACGGAGCCCATCGGAACCAGTATTGCCGGTGCGCAATCGCAGGCCAGTGCCGAACGGTCGCCGGTCGCCAACTGGATGGTGGTGACCGCCCGGCCAGTCGCGCTGGCCACGAAAAGCTTTTGAGAGTCGGGTGAAAACGCCACGGCGCTTGGCGCCGCCATTCCGCTGAAAGCGCGCTCGGTGGCTGCGCCGGCGATGTCCTGGAACAAAGTCAATTTGCCGCCGTGGATGATAGCGGCGTCGTGACTTCCCGGCGCGAACGCGGCCAGTGCACCGGCGGCGCGGGCCATGATCTGGCGGCCATCGCCGGCCACGCCCATCAACTCCATCGGGCCGTCGGCCGCGTACAGTACGTATGCCCCATCGTCGCTGATCGCCAGCATACCGGGGAGCGTCCGGCGCGGCCTCGGGTTGCCGCGGGAACTATTGCCGCGCAGGCTCATGGTGGCGGCCACTACCGGAGCGTCCGGCAGTCCTTTGATCACCTGCACACTGCCCGGCGAGTACAGGGCGGCGGCGCTTCCCGACGGACTGAACACCACGCGATGCGGTGCGCCCAGCAAATCCACGGCACGCTCTAGCGGGGCTTCCGCCGTCAGCCGGAAAAGATGCGCCTGGCCGTCGCCATCCAGCACGAATGCGGAATCCAGGCGCGGCGCGACGTAGGCAGCCGACACCGCAAAGCCGAACTCCACCGGCGCCCCTACCAGGGCCGCACCGGGAATGCCCTGAATCCGGCGCAAAGCGTGCGCCGATTGGTCGAACGCGAAGCCCGACAACGGGGCGGCAATTTGGCCGGCCTGGCCGAAGAGGGAACACGCTGCAAGACAAGCGGAAACGAGAATTCTCATGGCGATTACCTCGGGGGCCCCACGGAACCGCCGCCGGCTGCGATGGTTGTGCCGACCGGCGTGATGACGGTGGAAGCTCCAGAACCGGAATGCGTGGCGTAGTAGGCTCCACCGGCTGCCGCCGCACCTATCACGACCAAGACCGCGATCAGTTTGCCCGACATGCCGGCACCCGCTGTCGCGGCGCCTGCCGCGGCAAGCACCGCATTGGTCTGGCTGATGTCCGTAGATGCAGTCTGGCCTTGATGCGAAGCGTTGACGCGTATTTTAAACTGACCCTTGAGAGCGTTGGGGCGGAACCCGCGCGCCACCGCCTGGCCCTGGTTGTCGCTGACCATGCTGAGCGTCCGCGCGCCGTTGGCGAAGGCGCCGCCCGCTCCGTTGGAAGGCAGCGTAAAGACTACGATTGCGCCGGCGACCGGCTTGTGATTTTCATCCTGCACCTGGACGATGGGTTCGCGGGCAGTGCGCTGGCGGATATTGTTTGTTGCACCCTCGCCCTCGAGGACTACCAGGTTGAGCATCGGGGCAACCTGTGCGGTCGCGGGAATCCACAATGCCAGTAAAAGGGAAAGATAACGCACAGCAGCCCTCCGTCGCCATTATGGCACGCGCCATTGCGTAGCGCACGCCGAAAAGTAAGGTACTGTCCATTCCGCCTCCCACCGGAGAGGCTGCCCGGCTAACGCGCGGCTCCAACTGGGAACCGCGACTAGGGTACCCTCTGGGTCGGGGGCACTCTCCTCTGCATCCGGAGTGCGATCCGCCCACCGAATGTCGTACCCTTGGTTTATGTGGATGCGTGCCGGCCGCTGGGTAGCCGCCGTGGGTTTCGTACCCTTCCTGTGTGCTGCGGCGCCACAGCCGTCCGCCTGGGTTCCGGTGCGATGGCCGTGGGCTGACACGCGCTCGCTCGAACTGCTCGCCGGCACCCCCATCAACTGCCTCCTGCTGAAGTCTCCTACGCCGCTGTTAGTTGCCGCCGCACAGGCGCGCGGGGTGGCGGCGCTGGCGGTTGTCACTCCGGGTGGCGATGGGAGCGAGGTGGATCGGGCGCTGGCCGCCAAGGTGGATGGCATCGTGCTCGAAGGCGAATTCCCCGAGGGAACCGCCGCCGGCATCTCCGCCAATCACAGCGGCGTGGCGGTGATCGAACTGACCTCGCGCAACCGCCTGCCGCTGGGCTCCGCCGCGCCGGTGCTCGGCACCTACCAGGGCGTCTGGCCCGGGATCGCGGCCGATGATGGCGGCGCCAAAAAATCCGGCCCCACATCTTCGGTCTGGATCGACACCAACACCGGCTTCCTGCGCGCCGTACGCGCCTGGGGCAACCCCACCGTGTGGATCGCCAATCAACCTCCACCGAAGACCGCGGTCGCCGCCACGCGCTATCTGCAAGCCGTCGCCGACGCCGGCATATCCGGCGCGCGCTGGGTGGTAGCTTTCGATCTCGATCTCGCCGGCCGCCTGGCCGCGCGCGAAGAAGCCGCCCTGGGAACCTGGAAGCGCATCGCCGCCCTACTCGCCTACTTCGAGCAGCACCTTGAGTGGCGCGCCATGCAAGAGAGTGGCAACCTCGCCGTGGTGCAGGACCCGGGCAAGGGGGGACTGCTTTCCGGCGGCATCCTGGACATGATCGCGGTCAAACACACTCCGGTACGCCCCATTCCACGCCAGAGGCTCTCGGCCGAAGCGCTGGCCGGCGCCACCATGGCGGTCAACGTGGATGCCGCGGCGCTCACCCCCGAACAGAAGGAAATCCTGCGCGATTTCACACGCGGCGGCGGCACCCTGCTCACCGGACCGCCGGGATGGAAGGACCCAACCGCGGCACCCGGCAGCATCACGCTGGAGAAGGCCGAACTGGAACGCCTCAACGACATCTGGCGCGACGTAAACTCCATGATCGGCCGCCGCAATATGGGCGTGCGCCTCTTCAACGTCTCTTCGATGCTCTCCAATTTCCTGGCCGCGCCCGGCGGCAGCACCGCCATCGTGCACCTGGTGAATTATTCGGACTATCCGGTGGAGAACGTCGCCATTCACTACCTGGGCGAGTACCAGCACGCCACCCTGATCGCGCCCGGTAGCGCGGACAAATCGCTGGAAGTGTACAAGACCGAGGAAGGCTGGGGCGTCGACGTGGATCGCGTCGTCGTCTGCGCCACCGTCAAACTGGAGCGATAGCATGACACGTAGAGAATGGATCGCCATGATTTCGGCGGCACCCTTGCTAGAGGTGCTGCACGGTGCGCCGCAAGCGCCCGTAGCGCCCGTCGCCATTGCCAAGTGCGCCACCTACGATGAGGACGTGACGGCGAAGATGGCCGCCATGTTCGACCAACTCGGCGGCCTCGAAAAATTGGTGCGTAACAAGACCGTCACCATCAAGGTGAACATGACCGGGTCGCCGGGCCAGCGCTTTCATGGACTGGCGCTCGGCCTGACGCACTACACGCATCCCAAGGTGGTGGGCGCGACGGCCTACCTGCTGGGCCGCGCCGGCGCAAAGCGCATCCGCTTCGTGGAAAGCGCCTGGGCCACGGCGGGACCGCTGGAGGACGTGATCCTCGATGCCGGTTGGAATATCCGCGCGCTGCAGTCCTCGGCCGCGGGCGTGGAATTCGAAAATACCAACGGGCTCGGCAAGAGCAAAAAATACGCGCGCTTCAAATTCCCCGGTACAGCCTACATGTACCCCGAATACGTGATGCACCAGGCCTACCAGGATACCGACGTGTTCGTCAGCCTGGCCAAGCTCAAGAACCACGCCGATTGCGGCGTGACGCTTTCGTTGAAGAACTGCTTCGGTTGCGTCCCGGCGTCCATCTACGGCGACGACGCCGGCGTCGACGACCCCAACGAAAAGCCCACCAAGGGACGAAGCGACGTGGTCCACTTCGCCAAACGGCAGCCGGCGAAAATTGCGCCGCCCGAGTTACATCCGAACGCCGGCGTCAAGAATGCCGGCTATCGCGTGTCGCGCGTGGTGGCAGACCTGGCAGTGGTGCGGCCCATCCATCTGGCAATTGTCGATGGCGTTGCATCCACCGCCGGCGGCGAGGGTCCCTGGGTCCGCGGCGTGCGCGTGGTCAAACCGGGAGTGCTGATCGCCGGGCTGAACCCGGTTTGCACGGACGCGGTCGCGACCGCCGTCATGGGCTACAATCCGCGCGCCACGCGCGGCACGCCGCCGTTCCGCAACGCCGACAACACGCTGCTGCTGGCCGAGGCCCACGGCGCTGGCGCCGCCGACCTCAAACGCATCGACGTGCGGGGCGTCTCCATCGAGCAGGCGTTATACCGCTACGATGTTTAATAGATGCCCACGCGCAAAGGGAGAAACGGGTCCTATCGCGTCTTCCGGCTGACATCCTGGGAGACGTTCCTCAAACTAATCGTCCAGCCGCCGTACTCCAACTGGGCGTTCCGCGGCGAGCGCGACGAGCGCTGGCCTCTCTACAGTTCGCTGTCACGCTACCTGCAGAATTTCGGCGTGGATCAAGAAGCCTGGCCGGAACAGGAAGGCCGAATTTTGCGTGTCTTCAAGCGTAAGGCCCACCAGTTCCTGGTCCAGCCCCCCGAACCGGAGGACGACTTCCAGTGGCTGGCGCTGATGCAGCACCACGGCGCGCCCACGCGATTGATCGATTTCACCTGGTCGCCCTACGTGGCCGCGTTCTTTGCGCTGGAACGTACGCTGAACGACGGCGTGGTCTGGGCCATGAATCCAAGCACCATCGACAGCAGCCGCGCCGACAAACCGCGGCGCATGGACCCGCGCAACAAGGGTAACTTCAGCCGTTATTACCTCAAGGGCAACCGCCGGTTTATCTGGATGGGCGAACCGCACACCATGAACCGCCGCCTGATTGCGCAATCCGGCACCTTTGCCGTCCCCGGCGTGCTGGATGTGCCCATTGAAGAGATGCTGAGCGATCACGACCAGCAGAACATTCTGGCCAAGTTCGTGCTCACCAACGCCGTGCGCGAGGTGGGCATGCGCGAACTCTACCGCATGAACATCACTTACGCCACGCTGTTCCCAGATCTCGATGGCTTGGCCCGTTCCATGGGCTACGAACTGGAGTTCCACTGGGCGTACAATCCACGCACCATGGAAAAGTTTACAACTTAAGTAGGACAGTCCGGGAGGCCTGTCCTACTTAAAAACGAAACAAGTAGCTCACTTTCGCAAAGAACTGCCGTGCCGTGGTGGTCGAAGGAAAACCGATCGGCCTCACCATCCCGTTCAACAGGCCCAGATTCTCCAGCCGGTCCGTATACCCCACGTAGAGCGCCGTTCCCGGATGGATTAGGTAGGTCAACAGCGCGTCGCCGGTGATTCGCTTCTGGCGTTTCAGGTCGATCAACGCCGCGTTTTCGAGCACCGCGTTATAGTCCACAATCATGCGCAGAGACAGCGCGCGGGAGAACTGGTAGTGGATGCGCGAACGGGCCAGATGATTCACGAAGACGCTGGCCTGCGCGGTCCGCAGGCGGGTCAGGTAATAGACCTCGTCGATCTTGAGACGCGCTGTTGGCCGCAGGGTAAACCCTGCCTGTAGATCGCTGCCATTCGCCAGGAACGGGGAGAGACCGGCTGCCGGGCTGTAGTTGATGCGTGTTCCGCGGGCATAGTTGAAATCGAACGTGGCGCGCTTGAAGTACTCCGTGTGCAGGAAGACGTTGGCGTTATGGCGGCGGAAGTTGATGTTCTCAAACCGCTCGAAGGTTTCGGCGAGTTCGCCCCCCGTGTAGGTGTTGCGCGGCATCTCCAGGTTGAAACCCGGATTGATGCGCCAATCCTGCTGGACGCCAAGGTGGTCCATGTTCCCCATGAAGTTGACGTTCGGGTTGAAGGCCAGCACGCGCTTGCTCTTGGGACGGAAGCGGCGCATGAAGAACTGCTGGGTCTGGCGCATGTTGACGCGGGGAACGTAGCCCAGACCGGCGTGGAAACCCTCGCTGCGGTCGATGTACTGCACGTCGTAGATCCACTTACGGTTCACGTGGAAGAGGTTGAGGTTATAGGCCGGGCCGCCGCTTAGTGTGCCATCGAGCTCGCGCGTCTGGCTGGTCATCACCTGGCCGGCGAAGGTCCAGGTATCGCTTAGCTTGAGCCGCGTGTCAAGAGCGGCGACGCGGTTGTAGCTGCCGGCGAACTGGCGAGTAGTGACCAGCAGGCCGGCGTTCGATTTACCGAAATCGCGCTGCACACGGACTACTCCGATGGCGGCGCGGCGGCCGAAATTCGGATCGGTCGGGTCGGTTTCCGCGCCCGGCGCCCGGTCGTCGATAGCCAATACCCCAAGGTTCCAGTGACCCAACTTTCCCGTGATGCGTCCGCCGAACTCGGGGTCCACAACGCGCCGCGAAAAGAAGAGGTTCTCGGGGGTGGAAAAATAGCCGTTGTTTTCCAGAAAGAATGGCCGCTTCTCTGGGAACAGAATTTCGAAGCGTTGGTTGACCGTCACCTGTGGGTCGTCCGATTCCACCTGGCTGAAATCGGGATTGAGCGCGACGTCCAGCGTGAGCGTGTCATGAATCACCGCCTTGGCGTCCAGCCCCGGGCGGAAATCCCTCTTGCCGCGGAAGGCCGGCATGCTCGAGCCGGGCTGGTCCAGGAAATGCGAACCGCTGAAAGCGGCATACGGAATCAACTGCAAATTACGCCCGGGAGAGATATTCTCCAGACCGGTCATGGTTCCGAGTTGCGGCACGAAGCCCGACACCTTCTGGGTAACATACGGCCAGAAGGAACTCTCGTTATTGGTCGGGATGGCGCGGAACAACCCGAACCCCCAGGTCTGCACGGCTTGAGAGGCAAAGCGCATGCTGCGGAAGGGAATCGTCAGCATGGCGATGAATCCCTCGGGCGTCAGCCTGCCCTCCGAATACCAGAGGGTGTCGAAGCTGAAATCGTCGCCCTGGCCTTCGGTTTCCGCGGCATCGGCCTGAACGCCGAGGGGATTGACGAAAAATTCGTAGGCGCGCTGTCCGGAATGGTAGGTATCGAAGAAGACTCCGACCAGGTCGTCGCTCATGATGTCCTCGCGCTTGGCCATGCGGGCGCGCGTCTGGCCGGCCGGTGAAGCACACACGAACACTGTGTAGAAATTTTGACCGTCGTAGCCGATCCAGGCCGAGGTTTTGCGGCTGGCCGGGACGCCGTCGCCGGGTTGGCGCTGGCGGAAATCGTCAATGCGCTTCATGTCGGCGCGCGATGCGCGGCCGAGGAACTGCTCAATTCGTGGCGGGGTCGCCAGCTTCGGGACATGAATGTCCCTCATCTGGGCGGACGCTGGCGATGGAGCCGCGGGCTGTGCCTGCAGGGAAACAATGAGCGCGCCGAGGCACACCGCGCCGGCCCCAAGTCTTATCATCCACAGCACTATACGCGCGAGTTGCACTTCGGTTACCAAAACCGGCATGCTACAATCGGGGAAAATACCAGAAGAGGTGCCCACTATGGCCCAGGAAAAAGACGTCTCCCGCCGTGAGTTCGTGAAGGTCGCCGGAGCGGTGACAGCGGTGGTTGCCGCTATCCCCGCTGTACACGGCGCTCCCGCCGTCCAAAAGGTTCGCGCAGCGAACGACCAGGTCCAGTATGGCATCATCGGCACCGGCAGCCGGGGGAGCTATCTTCTGAAGCACTTGAAGGGCATTGACAACGGGCGCTGCGTCGCAATTTGCGATATCAACCCCGAGAACCTCAAGCACGGCTTCGACACCATCGGCAACAATCCGAAGCAATTCAAGGACTATCGCGAACTGCTGGCGGCGAAGGACGTGGACGCGGTTTTTGTCACCACGCCTCTGTTCGTTCACTACCAGGTGACGAAGGATGCGCTGATGGCGGGCAAGCACGTCTTCTGTGAGAAGTGCCTGGTGTTCAAGCCGGAGGAAGTTCACGCCCTGCGTGCCCTGTACCTGGAGCATCCCAAGCAGGTCCTCCAGACAGGATTGCAGCGCCGCTACAGCTACTTCTACCAGACGGTGAAGCAGATGGTGGACAAAGGCATTCTGGGCAACGTACACCACATTCACGCGCAGTGGCACCGCAACATGGTCAACAAGCCGAGCTCGCTGTGGACCATGAAGCCCGGGGGCGAGAAGAATATCGCCAACTGGCGCGTTTATCGCTCCATGTCCGGCGGTCTGACGGCCGAACTTACCTCGCATCAGGTGGATGTGGCGGATTGGATGTTCGGTTCCCAGCCGGAGTTTGTCATGGGCTTGGGCAGCCTGGATACCCTGAAGGACGGCCGCGACGTCTACGACAACATTCAACTGATCTACAAATACCCCAAAGGTCAGAAGATGACCTACACTTCGATCAGCACGAATAGCTTCCTGCCGTACTTCAATGGGGGCCGTTCGGAAATGGGCGAGATCATTATGGGCACGGACGGCACGGTGGAACTCACCGTGGGCGCCGATGGGCAGCCGCCCATCGCCTGGTGGTATCGCGAGCCTCCGAAGGTCGCCGCGGAAACCACCAAAGCCGGCGAGAAGAAGAAAGCTTACGTCGCGGGCGCCACCATGGTCGCCTCGGGTGGAGGCTCCCCCCCCATCCCAATCATGACCGGCGAAATGAATTTCACCGGCAAGGAAAGTTTCATCGACAAGGAAGTGAAGTTCGCCAGACGCTGGCTGACCACCAAAGGCGTAATGGTGCAGGAAGAGCAGCGCAATCCGGTGGACGTGGAACTGGAGAGCTTCTTCGACTGCTGCCGTACCGGCCAAACCCCCAAGGCCCATATGGAAGTCGGCATGGCAGATTCGGTGGCGGTGATTCTTTCCAATCAGGCGATGGACGAAGGCCGCAAGGTCTACTTCAACGAAATCGAAAAGATGGGCAAGCCCGCCGCGCCGGCCAAGAAGGGGTAAGTCGGAGGTGGGACAGACAATCGCCTCTTTGTCGCCCGCCAACCAGCCCGAACAAGACAGACCACGCAGGGCGGTGGTCTGTCCTACGACAGTCGATTGATCAGGCTTGCCACGTACCCTGCCCCGAAGCCGTTATCGATATTTACAACTGTGACGTTGCTGGCACAACTGTTCAACATGCCGAGCAGCGCGGCGAGCCCATTAAAGCTGGCCCCGTATCCCACGCTGGTCGGCACCGCGATCACAGGGCAGGAGACCAGGCCGCCAACCACGCTGGGGAGCGCGCCTTCCATGCCGGCGCAGACCACCACCACGCGCGCCTCAGTCAAGCGTTCGCGACAGCTCATCAGGCGGTGAATGCCGGCGACTCCCACGTCGTGGATCGTGTCCACCTCATTGCCCATCAGTTGCGCGGTGACCTGGGCCTCTTCCGCCACCGGGATATCGCTGGTGCCCGCGCAGACCACGGCGATCCGTCCCTTGCCGTGCACGGTGTGGTCGCGCCAGAAACGGATGGCTCCGGAAAGCGGCAGATAGTCGGCGCCCGGGAGTTGGGCGGTGACCAGAGCGGCGCACTCGCGGTCCGCGCGCGTAATCAGGACATTTTTCGCGTTAGCCAGCAGGCGCTCCGCAATGGCAACCACTTGCTCCGGCGTCTTGCCCTTGGCGAAGATAACTTCCGGCATGCCGTGGCGCAGTGCGCGATGGTGGTCCACCTTGGCGAACCCCAGGTCCTCAAACGGCATGTGCCGCATGCGCCCCATGGCTGCTTCGATCTCTACCGCGCCGGTGCGCACCTGCTCAAATAGCTCGCGTAGTTGGTCCTGGTCCATGAGGCCAGAATATCAGAAACGCCCCCGGTGGCTTTTTGCCACCTTTGGTCTGGAACGTCGGATCCATACGGGATCCTACCAAAGTACTAGCAGGTCCCTGGAAAATACGGACTTTAGAGCTATTGTGCTCCCCTGATCCAAAGATCGAAGATAGAATCCATGCATACAAGCACAGACGGTACAAGTGCTCAGGTCGGAGGACTCCCCGAGCGTCGGGGAACTAACAGGTTTCCGGTCCGTGAGGACATCCGTTATCGGGTAGTTCAATCCAGGACGGCCAACGTCAGCGGTTGCGGAGCTACGCTGAATATTGGCAGTGGCGGAATTCTATTCACCACACAAGAAAAACTACAGATCGGGCGTATGGTGGAGTTGAGCGTGAACTGGCCGGCTAGACTGGATGGCGTTTGCCCTCTTCAATTCGTCGCTACGGGCCGCGTGGTTCGGTCCGAAGGGCTGAGAGCAGCCGTTCGTATCGAAAAGTATGAGTTCAAGACGCGCAGCATGAACACGACCAACGGCCTGATGGCGGCCACAGGCAAGTAGACTCACCGGTTAACCTGCTTTACTCGTCGCGGTGTGCCGTGTCCAAGCAAACCCAGGCAGGCACACCGCATTGTATTCAGCACCACTCGCCTCAGATGTGCTATCGCGCACCGAATCGCCGCGATGCCTGATCACGGCCTGTCCTCGGTTTGTTGCCGGATGCCTCGACCCGCGCCGGCTTGCCAATCAATGTAGGCACCGTTTTCCTCCCTGCTGGCATCCATTTAACAGTCGCCCAAAGCAACCGGCTTCGACTTGCCAGGTCACAACAGTCCCCGTTATACTTACATTTTCGCTCTGAACCACTATGACGGCGAGAGACGATTTCGACCCCTTGGCGCCGCAGCGGGAAGCTGCGTTTTTCTATGGGCTATTCTTGCGTGGGCACGATGTGGACACCCTCCGGCAGGATATCGACGTGCCCCATCCGATGATCGAGAAGTGGATGAAAGCACGGGATTTTGAGGCCAGCTTCCGGGATAACCTGCGGCGCGTCTGTACCTACCGCAAGCAGGTGCTGGCCATCTTTGACGGCCTGATCCTCAATGAACAGAATCGGCCGCGCCTGCAATAACAGGCGCGGCCCGGCGGCCTTCCCAGCTATAGACTCCACCCCTGCGAAGCGTACCCCTGCGAGGCGTACCCCTGCGAGCCGTACCCAGCTTCCTGCGCCACCGGCTGCGACCAGGGGCTGTCTACCTCCGGCCTCTCTTCCGGCGTCGCTTCCGGCTTTCGAATCCCAGCCCATGCCTCGGAGAGAGTGGATAACAAGCCCTGCACGTCCGCCAGCGGCGCGTCGCTCTGCTGCATATTTGCCTCCAGCAACCGACGTTGCATGTAGTCGTAGAGAAGCGCCAGGCGCTGGCTGATCTCCCCGCCGCGCTCGTGGTCCAGCGCAGCGGCAAGCTCGATCACAATTTCGCAAGCCTTGTTGATCTGTTGTGAACGTTCCGCGATCCGGCCCTCCGCCAGGTGACATCGCGCATCCCGCACCGCTTGCGTGCAGGCCTGGTAGAGCAGGTTTACCAGCTCGAGGGGGTCCGCAGTCAGCACCCTGCTTTCCAGGTACGCGTCTTGTCCGTTATTCCACATGATGTTCTCCCACAAAACCTTATCGGCGGCCCGTGGAGCTTCTTTACTGCCCGTAGGGTGGTTTTCCCTACGCGGCGCCGTTTGGACTTACGCCAACAGGCGATACATCCTCGCGGTCATAGTGCTAGCCCGGCTTCTTCATATCCGCCGCCAGCCGAAGCACATACTCCTCCGGCACCTGCGAGAGGACTTCCTTGGTCTTGCGGTTTACCACCCGGACGACGAACCGGTTGGTCTCCGGGTCCCTCTGGAAACACAATTCGTTCTCCGGCCCGAACATTTCTGTACCGTTGACGGCCTTGACCGCCTGAACCACTTCTCTCTGTTCCGCCGCCTTGTCCAAGGTCACATCAAGCGCTGGCACATGGATACCCGTGGCGTTGCGGTTGATTGCAGTTAAATCCATAACGACTCCTTCGCTAGGATCCCGGCCCCGGGTTCCCGCGGCCGGACTTCTTCGCATTACTCTTATCGGCAGCAAACCGAGGTTCTTCAGTTGCTCAACATTCCCACACCGCATCCGAAGAGATAGTAGAGAGATTGCCCCGATGGCTAAGACTGTCCCCATGATCGGTATCGATCCCGCCGAACTCGCCTGGATCCGCACGCTGGTTCTGCTGCTCCGGCACCCGGACCCCGTTGTCCCCGAGTTGACCCGCCAGGCTCTGCGCTACCTTGAAGCCTCCGCCTCCCGCAGCGGCGTGTCCCCATCAAACCGGCAGGCCGTCCCGGCCATCCAAAGATAGACACGCACAGACCACGGCGTGCCCCCGCTGCCTCCGCGCCCGCGCGCCCCCGCTAGCGTCCCGATTCAAGATCGTCTTATCCTAATAATGAGGCGATTATGAATTCCCTTGCCAAGATCCTCCTGCCCGTCGATTTCTCCGAACGCTCCGCCCTCGCCGTGCGCTACGCCCGCGAACTCGCCCTCCACTTCCACGCCGAGCTCATCCTGGCCCACGTCCTGGCACCCTTGCACTCCGAATTCGGCGCCATGCAGATCACGGGCTCCATGTTGGTGGAGGTCTACCGCTCGCGCGCCGACCAGGCCGAGCGCGACCTCAATGCCTTCGAACCCGTGGCGCTTGCCGGGCTCAACGTGCGCCGCCTCCTGCTCCACGGCGACCCCGCCTCGAAAATCGTAGAGTTGGCCCGCGAGGAACAAATCGACCTCATCACGATGCCAACCCACGGGTACGGACCCTTCCGCCGCTTCCTGCTCGGCTCCAATACCGCCAAGGTCCTGCACGATGCCGATTGTCCGGTCTGGACCGGTGTGCATCTCGAAGAGGCGCACACCGTGGACGCTCCCTTCAGCAAAATCCTCTGCGCCGTGGACCTGGGCCCGCAAAGCGCCCGCGCACTCGCCTGGGCCTCCTGGCTCCAGCGGGAGTTCCACGGGCACCTCACCCTGATCCACGCCATCGCCGCCCACTCCGGGTCGCTCGACGAACCCGACCTCAGTTGGCGCACTGGAATTCGCGAGATCGCCGAAGAGGAACTGTTACGCCTGCAGCGCGAAATCGGCGCCGAGGCGGAGCTTCTGCTCGAAGCCGGCGATCCCGCGCGCATCATCTGTTCGGCTGCCGCGCGCGTCGGCGCCGGCACCGTTATCATCGGCCGCGGTAGCGCCGCCGGCAATTTCGGCCGGCTGCGCACCAACTCCTACGCCATCATCCGCCAGTCCCCCTGCCCGGTGGTCAGCGTGTAGCGGGTGGGACAGACCATCGCCTTTTGTGGCCTGTTACGCCTCGCCAGCGCCCTGGCCTGAGAGGCGGCAAACGCGACCGCCTGTCACTCCGTGATAAATTGCTTGAAGTGACTCCCCGCACCCTGTACCAGGTTCTCGAAGAAACCGCGCGCGTCTACGGCGACGCGCCCGCCCTCCGCCAGCCCGCGCCCGACGGCTCCTATACGGTCTATTCCTGGAACCAGTACCGGCGTGCCGCCGAGGAGGTCGCCGCCGGTCTGCGCTCGCTCGGCATCGGCAAAGGCGACATCGTCGCCCTCAATTCCGAAACCCGCCTTGAGTTCTACCTGGCCGATCTCGGCATCCTCACCAACGGCTCCATCGCCGCCGCCATGTACCCGAGCTATCCGGCCCCGGACCTGGTGCGTATCATCCAAACTTCCGGCGCGCGCGCCGTCTTCGTCGAAGACCCGAAGACGCTCAAGCCGCTCCGCGGTGCATCCGTCGAACATTGGGTTCTGCTCACCGGCGAAGCCGAAGGGGCCATCACTCTGAATGCGCTGCGCGGGCTCGGCCGCGAAGCCCTCGCCAGAGATCCCGAACTGCTGGCCCGCATACGCGCCGGCGTTTCCCCGTCCGATACCGCCATCCTTTACCTGACCAGCGGCGCCACCGGCGAACCCAAGATGGCGCTGGTCACCCATCAGTCGGTGGTCGCCAACATCGATATGGGCCCCGCCGCACTGCCCATCGGACCCCAAGATTCCACCGTCGTCTTTCTGCCATCCGCCCACATCGCGCAACGCGTCGTCATGGAGTTTCTGCCCCTGCGCTGCGGCATGCCCGTGACTTTCTTTGAGAGCCTCCTCAAGCTGCCCCAGGACATCCGCAAGGTACGCCCCACCATCCTGCTGGCCCCGCCGCGCATGTGGGAGCGTATCTACTGCACCATCTGCACCGAACTTCGTAAGCGCCCGGCTGGCATCCGCAAGGCCTTCTACGGCGCGCTCGGCCTGGGACTCGCCGCCGCGCGCTACCGCCGTGAGGGTAAGGCGGTACCGGCGCACATCCGCCTGCCGCTGGCCGTCGCCGACCGCATCTTCTTCCGCAAAGTGCGCGGCCGCTTCGGAGGCCGCCTGCGTGTCGCCGCCAGCGGAGCGGCCCCGCTCAGCAAGGATCTCGGAGAGTTTTACGAAGCCATCGGCATGCCAATCAGCGAAGGCTACGGCCTCACCGAAGGCGGAGTGGTGACGCTCAACCCGGTGGGCCACCCCAAACCCGGCAGCATCGGCAAGCCGCTGGCCGGCGTCGAGGTAACTTTCAGCGACGATAACGAGATCCTCGTCAAGAGTCCCTCTCTCTTTTCCGGCTACCTCAACGACCCCGTAACCACCGCCGAAGTGCTGCGCGACGGCCGCCTGCACACCGGCGACCTCGGCCACGCCGATAGCGAAGGCTACGTCTTCATCACCGGCCGCAAAAAAGAGCTGATCGTCTCCTCCACCGGCAAGAAGATCTATCCCTCGCGCGTCGAAAGTCTCTTCAAGATGGAGCCCTTGATCAGCCAGGTACTGCTGATCGGCGACCGCCTCCCCTACCTCACCGCCCTCTTCACCATTAACCTTGCCGTCGCCGAATCGCTGAAAGGCATGGATCCATGGAAAAGCCGCCCCTCCAACGAGATCGCACAAGCGCCGCCCGTGCTCGCCGAGATTCAAAAGGCGGTGGTTCGCGTCAACAAACAGCTCGCCCCCTTTGAGCAGGTGCGCAGGCACCGCATCCTGGACCGTGATTTCACCATCGAGAACGGTGAGCTCACCGCCACCATGAAGGTCCGCCGCACCCGCGCCATGGAAAACTTCCGCGACAGCATTAGCGAACTCTATGGCGGCAGGGAATAGCGCCCGATGGACCCGCGAGCGAGAGCCCGAGCGCCCCTGCTTTAACGTGAGCAGGCCTCTGATCTCCCGCGCTTGGGCCAGGTCGACGACCGCCTGTTGGCGCTTGGTCCGGTGGGGTTAGCGGGTTGGCTTGCGCCGCGCCTTAACCACTTCGATGATGGTGGGCAGCAGTGAGACGAAGATGATCAACAGGATGACCTTGTCGAAATTTTGGCGGATGACCGGTACGTTACCCAGCGAATATCCCAGCATGGTCATGGAAAAAATCCACCCGACGCCCCCGCATATGCTGTAGGGCAAAAACTTGAGGTAAGGCATTTTGCCTACGCCCGCGATGAACGCCGCGAAGGTCCGTACGATCGGCACGAAACGGGCATAGATAATCGTCTTCCCCCCGTATTTTTCGTAGAACGCGTGGGTGCGCGTCACATACTCCTGCTTGAAGAAGCGCGAATCCGCACGGCTGAAGATTTTAGGTCCGGTCTTGCGGCCCAGCAGAAACGCCGTGGAGTCGCCCAGAATCGCCGCTGTCATCAGCAGCACGTTGACCAGCACGATATCCAGTTGCCCGGCACCGGCCACCACCCCCACGGTAAACAAGAGCGAGTCGCCCGGCAGGAAGAACCCAACCATCAAGCCGGTTTCCGAGTACACGATGGCAAACAGCGCAGCGTACCCATACCAGCCCGAGAGCAGCGTGCCGAGCAGGTGGATCAGCTTGTCCGGGTCGGTGAGCGACCGCAAGAAGTCCAGGAGAGTCTGCACCATTCGCTAGCTGGTACGGTAGTTGCCGATCAGCCGGTTGATCACGTCCTGATGGATCTTGATCTTGCCCTGTTTGATCAGTAAGTCCTTCACGCCGGTTTCGAACAGCGTGTTCCGCTCACGGGCGCGCTGGCTCTTGATCTCGTCGCGAAGGGTAGAGCGCTGCGCCGCCAGTTGCGACAAATCCGCGCCGCCGTGGGAGATCACCTTGGATACGATGATGCCTCCATCGGGTGTGCCCACCGGTCCGAAGACGGTGCCGTCCGGCTTGGAGAAGCCCTCGGACACGTAACTGGCCATTCCGATTCCCTCGATATTGCCGGCGCGGTCGACCTCGTTAGAAGTCCTGGTATCGAGCCCCATCGACTTGGCCGCCGCGGCCAGATCTCCGCCCATGGCCTTGGCTTTTTGGATCAGTTCGTTGGCGTGCTTCTGCATCGCCGCATTGGAACGGTTCTGCACCATCAGGTCGCGGATCTGGTTCTGCACTTCCTCGAAACTGGAGGGACGCGCCGGGACCACGTCGTTGATCATCGCCAGCGCCATCTTGGTGCCCGCGCCGATCGCTTGAGAAACTTCACCCTTCTTGAGGGCTGCCACAGCCTGGTCGAAATCCGCGCTCGGCCCCAACTCCGGTACCGGCGCACCAGGCGAATAGTTGTCGACGCGCACCACCTGCATGTTGTAATCGGCAGCCACCTTCTCGGGATGCGTGGGGTCCTTCTGCAGGGCGGACTGCGCCTTGTCGGACGCCAACTGCATCAAGTCGTTAACGCGCTGTTTCTTGGCCTGCACCGCCAGTTCGCCCTTGACTTCGGCGAAGGTGCGCACACCGGCATCCTGGCGGGCCAAGGTCTGCACAATGTGATACCCGTATACGGTTTTCACCAGGCCGCTGGTCTCGCCGGCCTTCAGTGAGAAGATCGCCTTGTCGAACTCCGGCACCATTTGGCCGTGCGTGATCCAGTCGCCCAGATCGCCGCCGTTTGCGCCGGAGCCTGGATCCTCGGAATTCTCCTTGGCCAGTTTGGCGAAATCCGCGCCGCCCTTAATCTGCTTCAGCAGATTCTCACCCTTGGCCTTGATGGCCGCTTCTTCGCTTGCCGGTTTGCCCTGGGTCTTGAGCAGGATGTGGCGCCCCTTGACACGCTCCGGCGTGCGGAAGGCTTCCTGGTTTTGCGAGTACAGGCGTTGCAGGTCGGCGTCGGCCGGGTTTACCGTGGCTTCAATTTTGGCCTGGTCGGCCACCAGAACCGTCAGGCTTTTCTTCTCGGGCGCCGTGTAACGGGAACTGTTGGCCTTGTAGAAATCCTGTATTTCCTGTGCGCTGGGCTGGGATTCGGCTTTGTACTTGTCCGCCGTCAAGCGGACGAACTCAATCTTGATCTTCTCGTTCTTCTTGCGGAAGGCGGCCTCAATCTCGGGCTGGGTCACGATGGTCCCTTCCATCGCGATATCCCGCAAGCGGGTGATCATCACCTGGCGCTTGAGGTCGTTCTCGAACTGGTCGATGGTCATGCTCTGCTGCGCCAGCATGGCGGCATAGGCTTCCTTCCCCACGTACTTGCCGTCGGGGAAAAGGCTCGGCACCATCTGCCGGATGCTGTCGGCCACCTCGGCATCGCTCACCCGCAACCCGAGGCGTTCGGCCTCGAACACCATGGCCCGCTCGGTCACCATCTGGTCGATCATCTGCGGGATGTAGGTCGGCAGAATCTCCACCGGCAACTGGCGGCCGCGGACAGTAGCCTGAATCAGGCGCTGCGCCTCCACCAGTGTGATTGAATCTTTGCCGATCTCCGCAATCACCGAGTCCGAACTCGACGACCCGTTGCTGTAGTTCGGCACCAGGTAGGTGAGCATGGAAAAGGCAACCACCAGCAGTAATCCTCCCAAGAGGATGCGCACGGCTTTATCGCGGCTTCGAAACAGATCAAACATGTTAGGCAGAACTCCTGTGTTCTATGGGGGAAAACATCAGTATAACGAAAAAACGGGGACCGTTGGGGCGCGTCGGCGCCGGTGGACTTCCTAGCGTTTGCCGCGCGGCGCACGGCCTTCGGATTGGCCGAACGGGAACACCGGGACGGGCGGCCGCATACCCAGCCCGCACTCCGCATGCACGGCCTTCACGGCTTTTTCCAGACCGTCGCGGCGCACCACCACCGCGATGGTGAGTTCACTTGAGCCCTGGGCGATGGCGATAATGTTCACTTGCACGCGCGAGATCGCGGTGAAGATGCGGCCGGCCAACCCGGGTTTACCCTGCATGCCCTCGCCTACCGCGGCCAGCAGGCCCACGTTGCGGTCCACCTGGATGGGATGCACGTAATTGTGCGCTAACTCCAGGGCCAGGGCAGATTCCAGCGCGTGGAGCGACCGCCCCAGTTCGTCCTCGCGCACCAAAACGCAGAAGTTCTGCCGATAGCTGGAACTGGAAACTACGAGGACTTCCACATCCGCGCGCGCGATGGCATCGAGCGACCGCGCCATCAGTTGCACGCCATTCATTTCGGCGCTGGCCGGTTCCAGCGACACCAGCGCCACGTTGCGCATTGAGGCCACGGCGCGCGCCCCCTGCGGGACGGCCATGGAGGGCACAATCCTGGTCCCGGGTTTCTCCGGCGCAAAGCTGTTCTTGCTCCACACCGGAATTTTCTTTTCGACCAACGGCGCCAGCGTCCTGGGATGCAGTACCTTGGCGCCGTTATACGCCAACTCGGCCGCCTCGGCGTAGGAGATCTCTTCCAGTACCTGCGCGTCCGGTACCAGGCGCGGGTCCGCGCTCATGATGCCATCCACGTCGGTCCAGATCCACAATTCGGCGGCGTCCAGCGCCGCGGCCAGGATCGAGGCCGAAAAATCGCTGCCGCCGCGGCCCAGGGTGGTGGGTCGCCCATCGGCCGAAGCGCCGTTAAAACCCGTGATGACGGGCAGTAAGCCCTGCTTGAGATACGGCAGCAGTTTCTCCCGCGCCTTGACCCGGGTCGGCTCCATCAAGGGCGACGCATTGCCGAAGACCGCGTCCGTCACCACCACGTCGCGCGCGTTCACCCCCACCGAAGGCGTACCACTGGCCCGCAGGAATTCGCTCACCAGCACCGTCGACAGGCGCTCGCCCACTGCCACCGCCTGGTCCACCGATCGCGGGGGCCGCTCGCCGAGCATCGCCATGCCATTCACGATGCGCTCAAATTCGTCGATTACCTCGTGCAGTTTCGCCAGCACGGCGCCCTGGTCCGCCGCCGGCAGTAATTCGCGGCAGGTTTCCTCGTGGCGTTGGCGCAGGTGCGTCACATTGCTCTCCATGCCGCTGCGGTCGCCGGCCTCGGCGTGGCGCATGGTATCCAGCAGCAGGTCGGTAACCTTGCTCATCGCCGACACGACGATCGCTACCGGGCGGTTCTTCTGCTCCGCGGCCGCCAACCCCGCCGACACACGCATGCGGGCGGCGCTGCCCAGGCTCGTGCCGCCAAATTTCATCACCAGCAGATTCTTCAACGGTATTCCCTTCCGTTTGTCACGCGCGTGCGCACTGTCTTGAGGATGGACTCGATCACTTCCTCAATGTCCAGGGCGGTCGAATCCAGGTAGACGGCGTCCGGGGCCTGCGCCAGCGGAGCGTCCGCACGCGTGGAGTCGCGCGCGTCGCGCTCCTTCATCTGGGCGGCTAGCTGCCCCGCGTGGACGGCCTCTCCCTTGGCGCGCATCTCTTCACAACGGCGGCGCACGCGTTCATCCGGGTTCGCGTCCAGGAAGATCTTCACCTGGGCGTTGGGGAACACCACGGTCCCAATGTCCCGCCCTTCCATGACCACGCTCGCGCGCTCGCCGATCTCGCGCTGCTTGGCCACCATGGCGCGCCGCACGCCCGGAATCACGGCGATCTTCGACGCACCGTCGGCAACCTCGGGCGTGCGGATGGCATCGCTCACATCCTCGCCGTTGAGCGCGATATGTCCCGGTGAAAGTTCGATCCCGGCCGCGATGGCGAGCTGCTCCATGCGATGCATGTCGCCAAAATCCACCCCCTGGCGCAGCGCCCACAGCGCCACCGCGCGGTACATGGCCCCGGTATCGATATAAGTGAACCCCAGGCGCGCCGCCAGCCCTTTTGCAATGGTGCTCTTCCCCGCCCCCGCCGGCCCGTCAATGGCCACCACTATGCGCTTCTGTGTCGTATCCGCCAAAACACAGAATAACAAGTGGCGGACCGGGGGCGGGACTTGAGGGGCTAAAAAGGTTTCCGCACCACCTTGCCGCGAGATTGCTGGTCGTCCCATTCGTCATTACGCGCGGCTAAGAGATTTTCCCCCTTGCATCCGGACCAATCCATGGTTCCTTCCTTTGCCCCAGAGACCGCCCTTAATGAATGTAGGCAGAATCTGCTATCATGATGGCATGGGAAAGCTGGCAAAATCAACGGTCCACTACACGATCCGCGGGGTCCCTGCCGAAGTGGACCACGCCCTCCGAGTCAAGGCTGCACAACGGAAACAGAGTCTGAACCGCGTCGTTCTGGATGAATTGACTCGGGCTCTCATTGGGAGACCTGTAAAGACAGATTTCTCGGACCTCGTCGGCAAATGGGTACCAGACCCGGGATTCGACAAAGTGATTGCCTCCCAGCGTCAAATTGACGCCGACAAATGGAAATGAGGATTGCTCTCGACACGAACCGGCTGACCGACC
>JANYAH010000343.1 GCA_025361425.1 Candidatus Solibacter sp.
GATTGGTCTCCGCCGTGGCGGCGATGATGTACAACCCGAACGGCACGATCATGAACCCGTAGTTGGCGAAAATCCCCCACACCCCGCGATCTAGTTGCGATTGCACAATGCCCTGCATGCTCAGCGTGCCGGCCACCATCATCGCCGCCACGGCGGAGACCAATCGCGCGCCGTTCGATCTGCCGGAAGCCGAATCGGAACTGGTGGCCGGCTTCCATACGGAGTACAGCGGCTTCCGTTTCGCGCTTTACTTCCTGGCGGAGTATGCCAACATCCTGGTCATTTCGAGCGTGGCGGTGACGCTGTTCTGGGGCGGCTGGCTGCGTCCCTTCCCGAGCGTCAAGTGGCTGGCCGCGCCGCTGAACTACGGCGTACCGGTGCTGCTGTTCGTGGGCTCTGGCCTCGCGACGTTTACGCTGATCAAGAAGCTCAAGGATACGATGCAGCAGAAGGTGCTGCTGGGCGTGGTGGTGATCCTGGTCGGGACCGGCGGAGTCATGGCCATCCCGATGGTCAACGCCGCCATGATCGGCCTCTTCTGGTTCCTGGTGAAGGTCTCGGTGATCGTCTACATGATGATTTGGTTTCGCGGCACGTTCCCGCGCTACCGGTACGATCAGCTGATGAACATCGGATGGAAGGTGGCGATTCCCATCGGCATGGCCTCTGTGCTGATCAACGCGGTGCTGGGCATGCTGGGGAGTCCGCAGGGCTAGAAACCAGGACGCTCCGGTTCCCAGGAATAGTCCTGTGCGTACCCAGAGATATCCAGTCCCCCCAGTACGATTCGCTTGGTCATCAAAGTACCGGCGGTCGAAGACTGTGCAAAATAGCCGGCATCTGGCCCTAAACGTACCAAGCGGCCGGCAATCCAACCGAAAAGTACCGTAGGAGCAGTAGTTCCGCCAGCACTGGTGCAATCTCGCCTCGTAGCGCAGAATGTCCTTGAGGTGGCGAGAATGCGAATTCGGCGGAGCTATAAAACGGGGTCTGGTGCATGGGACTTCACATGGCCGGCCATCGCAATCTGCGCCATCTTCCTCGGCTTGGCGATCGCGTATAGCTTCCGTAGCGCACAGACAAGGGGCGTTGCCGTGGACCAAATACACCAGTTGCTCGCATGGCGCTTCCGGCCGGCCGAACCGGAGCCTCGACAAGCTTTGGTCATCACTGCGAACCGTCGCGCCCAACTCGTAGTAGTCGCGACGTTATCGCCACGAGGATTCGATCCCCTCCTGGCGAGCAGTGAACCGGAAGTGCTATCGCAGATCCGAAGCCATCCGGGCACTCTAAAGCTAGCGGTTGTGGATGCCACGCTGCCGGATTACGCTTTCATCGCACGCGCCTTGAAAGACACTTTTCCGGTTGGCAGCATCATCGTGCTGAAGAGTTCTCGCCGGTCCCAAGAGATCGGTCCAATGCTCCTGGACCGGTTGTGAGCCGAGCTGTGGCCGGTCTCCTGGCGCCCTGACCGCGTGAAGATGTGTCAGGCACCCGGCATGCGGCTTGACAAGCTGCCCCACAACGGAACATAGCCTCGCGGTCATAGTGCTGGCTGGAATCGGAAGATTCACGGCGTGACGCATCCGGCGAAACCGGGCCGAGCAAAACGCATGACCGCCGCCCGGTAGTGGCCGTCATGCACAAGCCGAGATCCCTTTCGGCGCTACTTTATCACCAATAGCAGATCTTTAGCCTCTACTTGCTGGCCGGGCGTGACCAGGAGTTGAGTGACGGTGCCGGAGATTGGAGCGTAAACGGTGCTCTGCATCTTCATGGCCTCCATCACCAGGAGGCGGTCGCCCTTTTTGAGCATCTGATTCAATTCCACGGCGACGGAGGAGACCACGCCGGGGATGGGGGCGCCGATTTGTCCGAGCTGACTGGGGTCGGCCTTGGGTTTGGCCCGCTCCGTCACCTCCAGCGCGCGGTCGCGGATGGAGACTTCGCGGGGCTGGCCGTTGAGTTCGAAGAAGACGGTGCGGGTGCCGTCGGGATGGGGCTCGCCGACGGTCAGGAATTTGATAACCAGGGCCTTGCCGGGCTCCAGTTCCACGGCCATCTCAGAGCCGCGCTCCATTCCGTAGTAGAACTGCGGGGTGGGGAGCACGTCGACGTCGCCCCAGTTCTGGCGGGCGCGGGCGAACTTGAGGAAGACGTCGGGATACATCAGGTAGCTGAGGACCTCGTCGGGCAGGGGTTTGCGTCCGATCTTCTTCTCCACGGCGGCAGCGGTTTCTTCGAAGTCGACCGGGGGGAGGTGGGCGCCGGGGCGGCCGCGCTGGGGCTTGGCGCCCTTAAGGATGATCTTCTGCAGGCGCTTGGGCCAGCCGCCGGAGGGTTCGCCGAGCCCGCCCATGAACATGTCGATCACGCTCGACGGCAAGGTGAGGTTATGGTCCGGCGTGCACTGTTCGAACTGGTGCACGGTCATGTTGTGATTGACCAGGAAGATGGCCATATCGCCGACCACTTTGCTGGACGGGGTGACTTTGACGATGTCGCCGAAGGCCAGATTGACCTCGGCGTATGTGCGGGCGATTTCATGCCAGCGGGCGCCGAGGCCCATGGATTCCGCCTGTTCCTTAAGATTAGTGAACTGGCCGCCGGGCATCTCGTGGAGGTAGACTTCGGCCGAGCCGAATTTGGGGCCGGTGTCGAAGGGCGCGTAGAACTCACGCACGACTTCCCAGTAATCGGCGCACTGGTTGAGGGCGTCCAGATCGATGCCGGTTTCTCGCTTGGTGTGGGCCAGGGCGGCGACGATGGAATTGAGATTGGGCTGGCTGGTAGTGCCGCTCATGGATGAGATGGCGCCATCGGCCACGTGCACCCCACTCTCGGCTGCTTTTAGAATGGAGGCGGCGTTGAGGCCGCTGGTGTCGTGGGTGTGGAAGTGAATCGGAATGCCCACCTCCTGGCGCAGGGTCTTGACCAGCTTTTCGGCGGCGTAGGGGCGGCAGAGGCCCGCCATATCTTTGATGGCGAGCACGTGCGCACCCATGCGTTCCAGTTCCTTGGCCATGTTGACGTAGTAGGCCAGGGAGTACTTGTCGCGTTTGGGGTCTAGGATGTCGCCGGTGTAGCAGATGGCGGCTTCGCACACCGAATGCGTCTTGCGGACGGCCTGCATGGAGGCCTTCATATTGGGCAGCCAGTTGAGGGAATCGAAGATGCGGAAGATATCGATTCCCTGGGCGGAAGCCTCGTAAATGAACGCGGCGACGGCGTTATCGGGATAGGCGGTATAGCCCACGGCGTTGGAAGCGCGCAGCAGCATCTGGAAGCAGATGTTGGGGATGGCCTCACGGAGACGGCGCAGGCGCACGAAGGGGTCTTCGTGGAGGAAGCGCATGATGACATCGAAGGTGGCGCCGCCCCACATCTCCAGGCTGTAGAGATTGTGCAACTTGTGAGAGACAAAGTTGGCGATGGCCAGCATGTCATAGGTTCGGACACGGGTAGCGAGCAGGGATTGATGTGCGTCGCGGAAAGTGGTGTCGGTGAGAAGGAGTTTCTTCTGGCTGCCGGTCCACGCGGCGAAGCCTTCGGGGCCGAGGTCGCGGAGCAGTTGGCGGGTGCCGTGGGGCGCTGCGGAAGCGTCGTGCGGCGGCACCGGCGCGGTGCGGATGCGGATAGGCGCGGGCTTTCCAGCGACTTGCGGATTGCCGTTGACGGTGACGTCGGCGAGGTAGCCCAGGAGCTTGGTGGCGCGGTCCTGTCGCGGCACGAATTTGAAAAGCGCGGGGGTTTCCTCAAGCCAATGGGTGGTGACGTTGCCGGCCTGGAAATCCGGGTGGTTGACGACGTTTTCGAGGAAGGGGATGTTGGTTTTGACGCCGCGCACGCGGAACTCGCGGAGGGCGCGGTCCATGCGCTGGCAGGCGTGGGGGAACTCACGTCCCCAGGCGGTGGTTTTCACCAGCAGGGAATCGTAATACGGCGTGATGACGGCGCCGGAGAAGGCCGAGCCGCCGTCGAGGCGGATGCCGAATCCGGCGGGGGAGCGATAGGTGTGAATTTTTCCGTAGTCGGGGACGAAGCCGTTGGCGGGGTCTTCGGTGGTGATGCGGCACTGCAGGGCGTAGCCGTAGAGTGGCACGCGGTCCTGGGGAGGCAGGTTCATTTCGGGGCCATGCAGGGCAAGGCCCTGGGCTATCTGAATCTGACAGCGGACGAGATCGATCCCGGTGACCATTTCGGTGACGGTGTGTTCCACCTGGATGCGCGGGTTGACCTCAATGAAGAACCACTCGCCGGTGTCGGAATCGACCAGGAATTCCACGGTGCCGGCGTTGGTGTATCCGGCGGCGCGGGCGAGAGTGACGGCGGCATCGGCCAGTTCGGCGCGGATTTTGGGAGGGAGCGAGACGGCGGGGGCGACCTCGACCACCTTCTGATGGCGGCGTTGAACGGAGCAATCGCGCTCGTAGAGGTGGAGGATATTGCCGTGCCGGTCACCCAGAATCTGGACTTCGATGTGCTTCGCGCGGCGCACGAAGCGTTCTAGGAAAACGGCGTCGTTGCCGAAGGCGGCGGCGGATTCGCGGCGTGCCTCTTCGAGCTTGCCGGCGAAATCCGCGGGGCTGTCGACCACGCGCATGCCGCGTCCGCCGCCGCCGAAGGCAGCTTTGACGATCAGCGGGTAGCCGATCTCGCCGGCGATTTTGGCGGCCTGTTTGGAGTTGGTGACTGCTTCCTCGGTGCCGGGCACGCACGGAATTCCAGATCGCTGGGCGAGGCGGCGGGCAGCGGTTTTGTCGCCCAGCAGGTCGAGCAGATCGGCCGAGGGTCCGACGAAGGTGATGCCGGCGCGGTCGCAGGCGCGGGGCAGGGCGGGGTTCTCGGAGAGAAATCCGTAGCCCGGGTGGATGGCGTCCACTCCCTTCTCTTTGGCGAGGGCAACGATGCCTTCGACATCGAGATAAGCTTCCACTGGTCCTTTGCCTTCACCGACAAGGTAAGCTTCGTCGGCCTTGAAGCGGTGCAGGTTGATGCGGTCTTCCTTGGAATAAATGGCGACAGTGCGCAGGCCCAATTCATTGGCGGCGCGGAGGATGCGGATAGCAATTTCGCTGCGATTCAGTGCAAGGAGTTTTTTCATGGACGAAGTGGGTGAAAAATATTGTGCTTTTTTGAGGATAACAGGAGCGGCACGCGTTGTGCGTGACACCCTCTGGGACTGCCCTGAGTGAGAGATCAGCCTAGACGCAGAGACCCAGAGGAAAGCGCGGAGAACGCATTTTGGGGAGTGGAAGGAGCGGTTCGGCTGGGGTGGGAAGTGAGCGCGTGGCTCACCTGGGGCGACCAATGGGGTCGCCCCGAGGGCCGGGTGAATGGGTGTGTGGGACTAGTTGTAGTGTGCGGCGTTGATCTGGGCGAAGCGGGCGTACTCCTCGGGGAGTTCATCGAGCACGAAAATCGAATTGGTGGGGCAAACCGGGACGCACGCGCCGCAATCGATGCAATCGTCGGGTTGGACGTAAAGCTGCGGCGTTTCGGCGAAACCGGCCTCATCCTGCTTGGGGTGGATGCAATCCACCGGGCAGGCTTGCACGCACAACTCATCCTTGGTACAGGTATCGGTAATTACGTATGCCATAAAAGCTGGATGTGCATTTGCCATGCCAGCGCCAAATCGAAGAAAACAGGATGTGAAACTCAACAACTACGCACGAGTGGGTGGGGCATAGCGCGCTACGGGAGGCGTCTTCGCGCAAGGGGGCGGGCATCTGCCTGGAATGCCGTTAAAGAATTTCCGTTATTTGGCGGCCGCGGCTCCCACCGGAGCCGCGCTCGAGAAGTAAGCAAGTAGGATGGAGTGCCGTCTATCCCAGGTTGGCTTTGCGGCTGGCGGGGGAGGCGGTTTCCCTGCTCGCGGGCTTGCGTTCGGCGGTGGCTGTGGTGGTAAGGCGGCGGACCTGGTCGGTGACGCAGACCAGGAACATGGGCTGGCGAGCGTTCTTGAGCAGATCGATAATGCGGTTGGGCGCATCTTCCAGATAAATGGTTTTGCCATCGGTCAAGAGATGAACGTCGGTGGTTCCGGCGAGAGCCTCGCTGAGCCGCTTGCCCATGTCCTTTTGCAGGAAGCGGAGCACGCGGCGGATTTTTTGCAGCGAAAAGCCCTTGCGGCGCAATTCGGCGATCACCGAGATCTCGACCACTTCCTCAGCCATGTAGATTCGCTTGTGCCCGTCCTGCCGCGGTGAGACGACACTGCGTTCGTCCCACCATTGCAGTTGACGCAGGCTGACGCTGCAAATGCGAGCAACATCGCTCGAGTTATAGCCCTGCGCTTCAGGGGACGATACGGGCCGGGGTTTCCTGGCTTTCAACATTTTTTGCGCCACTTCCGTTTTGGATGTAAAAATAGGTGCCAACTAGGATTGTACATGCGCCACCGGCAGTGTCAATGGGGCGCGCTCCACAGGATAACAGAACGCAAAATACGGTGCGGCGCCGCGGATGCTTTTCCAAACGCGGCCCGTGCCCAGGAGCCGGAATCTCTACGACGTGACGCGCGACGGCCAGCGTCTCCCGGTCAATATTCCCCTGGCATGGAGCAGCGCGGGCGCGGGGCGGCCCGCGGCCTGAATCGGACTGCTGGGGGAGCAGTTCGGGCTGGCGAGGAGCAGATACCTAGTAGAAATCTCACGATTACGTAAACCTTACATTGCCCGGGACCGGGCAGGCGCCGGGCGCCGAGTGAACATGGTGCGTATAGTACTGAAACATTGGCTTTTAGGTAAATTGGCTTTCCGATTGCATTCATCCTCAGCGAGGTTCTCTTATGACCATGAAAGCTTTCCTTGCTACCACCTGCATCGTGACTGGCACTTTGTTCGCCGGTGGGTGTGCAACCAAGAAATACGTGCGGACCACCGCTGCCCCCATCCAGGCGAAAGTGGATCAGGTGGGCGAGCAGACGAGCCGTAACGGTCAACAAATTGAAGACACTCGCAACCAGGTGAAACAGGTTGACGAGAAAGCGCAGAGCGGCATCAGCGCGGCGCAGGAACGCGCGGCCGGCGCGGATCAGCACGCGGCAACGGCCGACCAACACGCCGGCGCGGCATTGAGCCGCGCGGACCAAGCCAACCAGCTCGGCGAAAAAAACACGCAGGAGTTGAACAGCCTGCGCAGCGTGGTCGCCAATATAGACGACTACAAATTGCAGACGTCGGTGGCGGTGCCATTCTCATTCAACAAGTACGAGTTGAGCGGGGACGCCAAGGCTGAGCTAGACAAGCTCGCCATGGAGGTGAAGAGCGGACGGCGCTACTTTATCGCCGTGGAAGGCTACACCGATTCGACGGGGTCTAAGGCTTACAATGAAGCCCTGAGCCGCCGCCGTGCGGACCGGGTAGTGGAGTATCTGGTGGCGAAGCACGATATTCCGATCTTCCGCATCCACATGATTGGTTTGGGTCAGGAGAAGCCGGTGGACGACGCGCGAAACCGCACGGCGCGCGCCAAGAACCGCCGCGTCGAAGTGAAGGTCTTCAACGCGGACCAAGTTACTGCCTCGCTGAACGGCACCAACACCACGGTATCGGCCACCCAGGAAGCCAAGTAGCAACGGCGCGGTAAGGTCGCGCGGGAACACGGAAGCAGAAGCAGCCATGCGGCGCACGCATGGCTGCTTTTTTATTTGGGCGAGGCATTGTCGGCACGAAGCGTTGTTGGCTGACCGCGAAAAGCCTGCCACCAAATGTAAATGCGCGCCAGGTTGGCGACCATCATGAAGTCGCTGGCGACAGCCACAATGGCCGGCGCCATGTAACGCAATGACTGGCCAATCGCGCCTCCGGTGAACTGAATCCCTAGCGCGCCGGTGACCAGCAGAAGTTTGTAGTCCTTCTGCCGGGAGCCGATCAGCAGTGCCCAGAGTCCCAGATCGAGTATGGCCGCGCAGAAATTGAGATCGCGGGTCCACGGCGTCATGTATCGTAATCTTCCCCCAGGGAAATTCGGATCGTAGTGAGCCCAGAACGATATCGCCGCGACCAGCACGGTGCCGCCAATAATTCCTGTGAATAAAGTACGGCGGGGGCGCAGGTGTTTGGTGGCGCTGTAAACCAAGCTGATGACGAGCAGGAACACCAGAACCTGCATGATCCGCTCATTGATCCAGAACATCTGGGCAAACTGCTTCTTGGCTGCCGGAGTCGCGGAACTGTATGCTATTGCGGGCTGAATTTCGAGAATCGTGGTCAGGAGATCGACCACGGCGTAGAGGAAAATGAAGGGATAGCGCCGATAATCACCGCGCAGGAGCGCGGCGATTACCATTAACTCAAGCGGCACCCCAACGAAATACGCGCACACTTGGAGAGCCTGCTGCATCCTTCTTCAATTCTAGGCGGGTCCGCGCAGCTTGTCGCTGCCCAAATACGATTTGTTTAGGGTTCGGTGGGAGATGCGTCCCCCAAGGGAAGCGTTACGGGCTATGCCGTCATGCGGACGCCATCCCAGGGGTTGGGGGGAATGGTGGGGCCGTGTGCGAGGCGGACGCCATCCCAGGGGTTGGGGGGAATGGTGGGGCCGTGTGCAAGGCGGACGCCATCCCAGGGGTCGGGGGGAATAGTGGGGCCGTGGGCGAGGCGGACGCCATCCCAGGGGTCGGGAGGAATAGTGGGGCCATGCGCCACCAGCGTCACATCGGGCAGCACCAAGAGGTGACCATCGACTGTCGGACCCGCACCGTGCACCATGTTCCAGGTGAAAGCCGACGTGAAGAGAGAAAGCACCGCGATAAACGCGAACTTGCTGTCAAAAACCCTAGGCATGTGGATCGGACTCCTTACTGTTTAAAAAACGTCACGGCCTCCGGTTCCCAAGACTGGTCAAGCCCAGACTGTGTAGGTTGTCTCCGACATGGACCTTGCTGGTGCCTGCTATCTCTATCGAAGTGTAACGTAATCAAGACCTGGTGTGCCAACCAAAAGACCTTAGAATCTGGTACTGCTGGGGGGCGATTCTGGATTCTAGCGGAATTCGACGGGAGTTGACGCGAGGTTTATGAGGTTTTGCGATAGCGCGGAGCGGTGGTTCTGGTGACGCCTATTCGGCCCGAAAGCGTACTTCAGGGCGGCGCAGGACCTGTTCCGGGTAATTCGAATCGGGACGGAACGGATTCTTGCCGGGATACTCCAGGCGCAAGTCGGCGGTAACCTCGTCCAACATCTCCAGCGTAGCGACGCGGCTCTCCATGGCAAAAGCGGTGAGCAGGAGATTATCGCAGATGGCGTTAATCAGGCGTGGGATTCCCTGTGCGCGGAAGTGAATTTCATCCAGCAAGCGCGGAGTCACGATGGTCTGATTCTTCAAGCCGGCGCGGGCCATACGCGAATTCACATAGGCCGCGGCCTCCTCCGCGCTGAATCCGCGCAAGGTACAGCGCAAGGCGATGCGCTGTTTGAGTTGGCGAAATTCAGGCGCTTCGAGTTTTCGATCCAGTTCCTGCTGTCCGGACAGGATGATTTGCAGGAGCTTGCCGCGCCGATTCTCCAGATTGCCGAGAAGTCGAATTTCTTCCAGAACATCCCACTCCAGGTTATGGGCTTCGTCGACGATTAACACGGTGGTGCGTCCGGCGCCAGCGCGTTCCATCAACATGTTGTTGAGCGAGAGCAGGACCTCGGTTTTGGAGAGGCGGTTGCAGCGGAGGTCGAGATCGTAGGCCAGAAGTTCGAAGAACTGCTCGACGGTGAGACGGGAATTGAACAGGGAAGCGAAGGCGATCTGTTGGGCGTTGAGGAAATCGCGCAAACACTCCAGCATGGTGGTTTTGCCGGTGCCGACTTCGCCGGTGAGGGCGATGAAACCCTTGCGGCTCTGCACGCCGTAGATGAGGCTGGCGAGAGCTTCTTCGTGTTGCGGACTCCGGAAGAGGAACGCAGGGTCCGGACTCATGTTGAACGGATTCTGGGTGAAGCCGAAAAAGGCGTTGTACATGTTCACCGGATGCCAGCGTAGCGATCCCGCTTGGCTGGGGGCAACCCTTCTCGAATCTTATCATGCGGCCGGAGTGCGGCCAAACGGTCTATGCCCGAATGCGCACCGGGAGCGCCGGATCAGGAAGCTGCGGGAGCAGCAGGAGCCGCAGGCTTGTCGCTTTTTTCGGGTTTCTCGCTTTTTTCGGGTTTCTCGGGTTTCTCCGGCTTGTCGGTCTTGATGAAGGTTTTCACCGGGCTGATCAACACATGTGCGTTGCGACCCTCCATACGAGGCATGCCTTCCACCGTTCCATAAGCGGTAAGATCGGCGCCGAAACGCATGAGGAGCTTCTTGCCAAGATCGGCGTGGGCGATTTCACGCCCGCGGAATTGTACGACCGCCTTCACGCGATTGCCTTCCTGGAGAAACCGGATGGCGTGGTTCTTTTTGAAATCGTAGTCGTGGTCGTCGGTGTTGGGGCGGAATTTCAATTCCTTGACCTGCACCACGTGCTGCTTCTTGCGAGCATCGTGCTGCTTCTTCTTCAGATCGTACTGGTAGTGGCCGAAGTCCACTGCCTTGGCCACGGGAGGCACCGCGGTGGGCGCAATCAGCACCAGGTCAAGCCCCAAATCCTGCGCTTTGCGTAGCGCGGCGGCGGTTGGCATCACCTCGGTGGTGCCGTCCGGAAAGACTGCGCGGACTTCACGAACGCGAATCGACTCATTCACGTTCTCTCTGCGATTCTGCCTGCGAGGAGGAAAGTTTCTGCCTGGATACATTGGTTATACGTTTGTTGGGAGATTAGGAAGACACAAGGATAGAGGCTGGGAGCCCCGGGGAACTCTCTCGTCGAGAATCGTAATGAAAAGAAGCGAAGGCAAGCTCAAAGTTTCGTCTGTCCCAGTGTACACCAAATTAGAGGGCAGAGTAGCTCGGAGATGGCAAGGGGGTGTGCGACTTGAAAGTGGTTAAATGGGTGGGTTCTTTTTTTGTGCCCAATATCCGAGCGTATGTAGTACGCTAGGATAGGAGGCTGCCCCGATGACGACCCCAAAGTCCCTGGAATTCCTGGAACAACAGCGCGTC
>JANYAH010000006.1 GCA_025361425.1 Candidatus Solibacter sp.
TGTTCGATGATCTGGTCTACCGAGTGGGTGCGTTCCTCGCGCGGCTTCATGTTGGCGAACATGAACGCTTGATTGCCTCCCACCACGAACACGCCGACGTGCTGGACATCCGGGTGCGCGCGCATGAGTTCGCCCGCGGCATGATTGTGGGCGGCTACCCAATCGAACGAGGCGTCCTGCGGGCCCAGCGTGCCGGCGAACATGAAGCCGCTATCCTGGCTGGGAATAAAGCCGGTGGCCATGGTCAGGAACAGGTACACGGTGCCCACCAGCATGAGGAGGGCGATGCTCAGCGTGACCAGGCGGAAGCGCATGGCGATGCCGAGCGTGACCTCATACCAGCGCTGCAACAGGTTGAAGCCGCTTTCGAGGGCGCGGTACCCGAGACCGTGCTTGCCGTGGTGTTCCTGTTTGAGGAAGCGGCTGCCCAGCATGGGCGTCAGGGTGAGAGAAACGAACCCGGAGATCAGGATGGCCACCACGATGGTGACCGAAAACTCATGCAACAGGCGCCCCACGATGCCGCCCATGAACAGCACCGGGATGAAGACGGCGACCAGCGAGAACGTCATAGAGAGGATGGTGAAGCCGATCTCGCGAGCCGCGTTCACGGCGGCGACCAGCCGCGATTCGCCCATCTCCATGTGGCGCACGATGTTCTCCAGCATGACAATGGCGTCGTCCACCACGAATCCCACGGAAAGGGTGAGCGCCATGAGCGAAAGGTTGTTGAGACTGTAGCCCAACAGGTACATCACGGCGAAGGTTCCCACGATGGAGAACGGCACGGCGCAGCCCGGAATCAAGGTAGCGGAAAGATTGCGCAGGAAAAGGAAGATCACCAGGATGACGACGGCGACGGTGAGGAGCAGGGTGAATTCCACGTCGTGGATGGAGCCGCGAATGGATTGCGACGCGTCAAAGGCGATGGAGAGATGGATGGCCGGCGGAATTTCCTTGCGGAACTGGGGCAGCAGGCGTTTGACGTTGTCCACCACTTCCACGGTATTGGTGCCGGGCTGGCGCTGGATGGCGAGGATGACGGCGCGCTTGTTGTCGTACCAGGCAACCACCTTATCGTTATCCACGCTATCGATGACGTTGCCGAGTTCTTCCAGGCGGACCGCGGTGCCGTTGCGCCAGGCGACGATAATGGGGCGGTAAGCGGAGGCGTTGGCGAGGGAGCCGCTGGATTCGATGGTGAACGCCTGCTTGTCGCCATCCAGGCGTCCGGTGGGCAGGTTGGTGTTGCTACTGGCGACGGCGCGCTGCACTTCGTCGATGCCGATGCCGCGGGCGGCGAGCTTGTCCGGGTCCACCTGCACGCGCACGGCGTACTTCTGCGCGCCGAACACCTGCACGCGCGAAACGCCGCTGACCATGGAGATGCGCTGCGCCAGCAGAGTGTCGGCGTACTCGTTGACGGTGTACATGGGCAGCGTGGAGGAATCGAGCGCGAGGTAGAAGACCGGCTGCTCGGCGGGGTTGACCTTGTTATAAGAGGGCGGGCGCGGCATGCTGGGCGGCAGGCGTCCGCCGGCACGGGAGATAGCGGCCTGTATGTCCTGCGCGGCGGCGTCTATCTTGCGGTCGAGGGTGAACTGCACGGTGATCGACGTGCCACCGAGGGAGTTGGTGGAGTTCATCGACTGTATGCCGGCGATGGTGGAGAACTCACGCTCCAGCGGCGTGGCCACGGTGGATGCCATGGTCTCAGGACTGGCGCCGGGCAGTGCGGCGGCCACCTGGATGGTGGGGTAGTCCACGCTGGGCAGCGCAGCCACCGGCAGTTCGCGGAAGGCGATGGCGCCGAACAGCAGAATGGCGAAGCAGATGAGCGCCGTCATGACGGGGCGCTCGATGAAGATGCGCGAAAGGTTCATGGCTTCCCCGCGTCGAGTTTCGCCGGGTCCACGAGCTGCACTTGCGCGCCCGGGAAGAGGCGCAACTGGCCGTCAGTGACGACGGTCTCGCCGGGCGCGATGCCCTTCTCGATCACCATCTTCTTGCCGAAGGCGCGGCCGGGAGTGACCACGCGGATAGCAACCTTGTTATCCGGCCCGACGACGTAGATGAACTGGCCCTGCTGTCCGGCCTGCACGGCTTCGGCGGGCACAACGATAGCTCCCTGGATGGTGTCGAG
>JANYAH010000015.1 GCA_025361425.1 Candidatus Solibacter sp.
AGTCCTGGGCAGCCGCAACTGGATCACCCCGGCGGCCGAACTGGAAAGCATGTTCTTCCCCCAACCCGACTGGTTCCTGGACGCCATCCACGAAAAGCTCCAGCCCTTGAAAGGCCACCAGCCCACCACCAATCAAACCACAGGAGAACTGGAGCGCAGGCTCAGACACGGCATCTGAGCGGCGCCCACTGCGTGTCTCACGTGGGGAGTAGCTCCAAAGTGCCATCAGGACTACGCGCTATTCCTCCTGTGATTCGCGCCGCGGTTCGCGCAAAATGAAATTGCGGCTCTGAGGTTTCCCCCTCGCTCCCCCCTCAGATCTTCAGCGCCGCTTGACTCAAAATCTAAGGAAAGGCTGGTCACCATGGCTCGCAAGCGACGGCGCAACCCACAATCCGTGTATCTTGCGTGGGCCGCCATTCTGGGCACCGTGTGCCTGCTCTACTGGGTGCTGATTTCGAAAGGGCTCACCCGCGGCGTCCCAGACCCGGGCACGGCGCCCGCGGTTGCCCGCGGAGACCCCGAACCCGTGCGTCCGGCCTCTATCCTTACACCACGCCGCGCCATCTATCCCTATTCCGTCATCCGCGGCGGCGCGTTCTCCGTCGCCGAACTCGACGCCGCTTTGCTCACCGATCCCGTGGCGGCGGCGCACTATGCCGTCTTCGATCGCGCCCGTTTAGGCATTACGCGCGCGCCGGCTTCCGCCGTCTACGTTTCGTATCGCCAGGGAGACCGCGTCTATTGGACGCGGCGCAAGGTGCGCCTGGCACCGCAAGAGCCGCTACTTACCGACGGCGTACATGCGGCGCGCGCCCGTTGCGGCAACCGCATTTCGCTCACGCCGCAAGACCCGGTGCAGGCCGTCGAACCGTCAGCCATTTACCTGGACTGGGCCGAGCCGCCCCCAACCGCGAACCTGGACGCCTCGGCAGTCGCGCCGCCGGACGTCTTCTCCGCACACATGCTGGTCCACGAGATCTTCCCTGCCCTGCTTCCAAACTGGCTACCCGGCACCGTGCCCGGCGGTAGCCCGGGCTCGCCGGCCTACGGCGCGAGTGCCCCCGGCGTCATCCCATTACCGGAATGTCCGGAAGAGCCACTTTTATTGGGGTTCAGACTTCCGCTTCTACTGGGATTCACGCTTCCGTCCCCGATACCCGGCGTCTTGCCGATCGACTTCGCGACGTCACCGCTTCCGCCGGTTAATCCCGTGTTCCTATGGATCCACCCCGAACCCCTGCCCGGCGGCCGCTCAACCGGCATCCCCTCCGGCCAGATGCCAGGCCGAACGGCCCCCACGCTGCCCGCGGTATGGGGCCTGCCCCCCATCGCCCCCGTCAACCTCGTCCCCGGCGTCTCGCCATTCCCCTTGACCACATGCGGACTCGCACTCTCGCCGATCACCGGCATCTCTACGCCCTCGCAGGTGCTGTTGCCGCCGAATGCCCCGCCCCCGTTCGCCGCCCAGATCCCCGAACCGGCAACTGCGGCTTTGCTGCTCTGTGGGGCGGCCCTCCTGGCCCGCCGCCGATTTTCCAGGCGGCGCCTCCACTAGCCCGCAACCCCACTCTCCCGGCATTTTCATTCCCCTCGACCCCCCGCTCCCCTGATACAATCGCAGGTCATGCACGTGCCACTCACCCCAATTCGGGCGCTCTACCGGGCAGTGGACCTCTACGCGAAGAAGACCGGCGTGGTCTCGGGCGACCGCCGCTTCACCTACGCCGAATTCGGCGAACGCGTCGAACGCCTCGCCTTCGGACTACTCTCCGAGGGCGTCCTGCCTGGCGACCGCGTTGCCTTCCTCAGCTTCAATACCCACCAGTTGCTCGAAGGCTATTTCGCCGCACCCCTCATTCGCGCCATCGTCACGCCGCTCAACGTGCGCCTCACCGCCACCGAATTGACCGGCATCCTCAACCACGCCGAACCGCGCCTCCTCGTCTACGAAGCTGATTTCGCGCCGCTGGTCGAACAGTTGCGCCAGGTTTGCCCCAACGTGCAAAACTGGGTCGAATCCGGCCGGCCCTACGAGGAACTCCTGTCTCGCGGCCGCATCCAACGGCCCGATCTCTTCACCTTTGACGAACGCGAAATTGCCGAACTGTTTTATACCTCCGGCTCCACCGGCACGCCGAAAGGCGTCACCCTCTCCCATCGCACCCTCTACCTGCACATGCTCAGCATCTCGGCCACCTTCTACAACGATGAGACCATGGTCGAACTGCACGCCATCCCGCTCTTCCACGCCAACGGGTGGGGCCGCCCGCAGTGCGCCACCTTTCACGGGCTCAAACAGGTGATGGTGCGGCGCTTCGATCCGGCCCACGTGCTGCGCCTCATCCAGGAAGAGAAAGCCACTTCCATGTCGCTTGTCCCCACCATGGCGAACGCGCTGCTCAATTGCCCGGAACTGGGCAACTTCGATGTCTCCAGCCTGCGCCAGATTCATCTCGGCGGCGCGGCCTCCTCGCCCGAACTGGTGGCGCGTATGGAGGCGGTATTTCCCTGCCCCACCATGGCCGGCTACGGCCTCACCGAATCCTCCCCCGTCGCCACCAGCGCGCGCGACAAATCCACCGTACAGTTTGCCGATGAGGAGGACCGCTTGCGCCACCGCGCCATGGCCGGATGGCCCCTGCCCGGCTGCGAGGTGCGCGTGGTAGATCTCCGGATGAACGACGTGCCGCGCGACATGCGGACCTTCGGCGAGATCGTCATACGCGGCGACAATATCATGGACGGCTATTACAAGGAACCGGGGGCCACCGCCGCCGTCATGTCCAACGGCTGGCTGCATACCGGCGACATGGCCGTCTGGGACGAAGAGAATTACATCCACATCGTGGACCGCCAGAAGGACATCATCATCTCCGGCGGAGAAAATATTTCTTCCATTGAGGTGGAACGCGCCATCGCCGCCCATCCCGCCGTGCTGGAGTGCGCCGTGGTGTCTGCGCCCGACCCGCAATGGGGCGAAGTCCCCGCCGCCTTTGTGGTGGTGAAGCCCGGCCACACCCTCAATCAACCCGCGCTTTGCGAATTCCTCCAGCAGCGCATCGCCAACTTCAAAGTGCCCCGCCGCTTCCAGTTCAGCGATACCGCTCTTCCCAAAACCGGTACCGGCAAAATCCTCAAGCGCGAATTGCGCGAGACGTTCTGGAGCGGGAAAGACACGCGCATTCAAGGCTGAAACAACTATGTGGCAACAAACCTACACACCCATTGGCAATAGCCTGCCCCTCTCGGCTCTGTTTGCCGCGATTCCGATTTTCACCCTACTGCTCCTCCTGGGCGTACTCCGCAAGCCCGCCTGGATGGCGTCGCTGGCCGGCCTCGCCGCTGCCGCCATCGTGGCCGTAGGCGTCTACGGCATGCCCCTGGGAATGCTCGCCGGCTCCGTCACTTACGGCGCCGCCTTCGGCCTCTTCCCCATCGGATGGGTGGTTTTTAGCGCGATTCTGCTCTACCGCATTACCTTGGAGAGCGGCAAATTCGAAATCCTCAAAGAATCCATCGGGCATCTCACCAACGACCCGCGCTTGCAGGCGCTGCTCATCGCCTTCGCCTTCGGCGCATTCATCGAGGGCGCCGCCGGCTTCGGCACCCCGGTGGCCGTGGCCGCGGCCATGCTCACCGGCCTCGGCTTCGAACCGTTCCGCGCCGCCGCCATCTGCCTGCTGGCCAATACCGCCCCGGTGGCCTTCGGCTCCATCGCGATTCCCATCACCACTCTGGCGGTCACCACCGGGCTCCCGCTCGACCGGTTGAGCGCCGGCGTAGGACGCATCTGCGCCCCCATCTCGCTCTTCGTGCCGGCCTACCTGATCCTCGTCATGAGCGGCTGGAAGGGGCTGCGCGGCGTGCTCCCCGCGGTTGCCATGTGCGGTGTCGCCTTCGCCGGCACCCAGTTCCTGGTGTCCAACTACATGGGGCCGCAACTCACCGACATTCTGGCATCGATGGCCGCCATGGGCGCGCTGCTCCTCGTCATCTGGCGCCGCGGTAGCGCGCCCCGCAAGCATAGCGGGCGCGAGATCGCGCTCGCCTGGGCGCCCTATTTGCTGCTCGTCATTTTCGTTCTCCTCTGGGGCTACAAGCCGCTCCAGACCGAACTCAACAAGTTCAACATCCCGGTCAGTTGGCCGGGCCTGCACAATGCCATCCAGCGCATGCCCCCCGTGGTCGCCAAGGCTGCACCCTATGCGGCGGTGTACAACTTCCCGTGGCTCTCCGCCTCCGGTACCGCATGTCTGATTGCGGCCGTTCTGGCATCCATGGTCGCGGGCCTTTCGCTCGCCCAGTTCGGACGCGTCCTGCGCCATACGGCGAAGCAACTGGCGCTCGCCGAACTCACCCTGGCCGCCGTACTCGGCCTCGCCTTCGTGATGAACTACTCGGGATCCACCGGCACGCTCGGCCTCGCCTTCGCGGCCACCGGCACGCTCTTCCCCTTCTTCAGCCCGCTCCTGGGTTGGCTGGGCGTCTTCCTCACCGGCAGCGACACCTCCGCCAACGCCCTGTTCGGCACCCTCCAAGTAGTGACCGCCGAAAAACTCGGCCAGAACCCCGTGCTCATGGCCGCCGCCAATTCCGCCGGCGGAGTCATGGGCAAGATGATCTCTCTCACCAGCATCGCCGTGGCCGCCGCCGCCACCAGCATGAAGCGCGAAGACGAAGCCCGTCTCTTCCGTTTCACGCTCAAACACAGCATCTTCCTGGCCAGCATGATCGGCCTCCTGGTCATGTTCTACGCTTACGTAATGCCGGGCTGGGCGCCGTAGGACAGGACTCCAGGCCTGTCCTCTCCTCCAGTAGGCGCCACGCCTTACCGCGGAAGCCGCCCGCGTCCACCCGCGCTACCACCGCCAGGGTGACGCCGAGGTACAGCCAGTTGAACCACTTCAGTCCGTCCCCATCGGGACAGATCGCGTCAATCGCCTGCATCGTGCGGATCACGTCGTCCACCGATTGCGGCGCACCCTGCACCGCGGCCATGAGCTTGTCATCGTAAGCAAACATGGGAGTCTCTAAAATACACGACTCTTCCAAATCTCTGCCCGCCGATTAACGCAGATGGAAAACAAAACCCTGCTCAACGTGAATCGGCAGCTGAATATGTTTTTCTAAAATATGACGGGAAATTGGAGTATACTCCGCTGATACGAGTGAGGGTTCTCGGAATTCTACATTTCAGAAGGGGATCATGGACAATTCCAGTACGGACAGTCCTCCGAAACTTTCAGGGGCCGCCTCTGAGGCGCCAAGTCACGAAAAGGGCGTAACGTCGTGGATCCTCCCCGTTACCACGGCCGTGGTGCTGATCGCCGCTTTCTGTCTGTATTACTTCGTGTATGTAAGGGCCCAGCGCGAGTACCTTGTCAATCGTAACTTTCGATCTCTGGCAGTACTGGGGGATCAGCTCCAGACGATGGTCACGATTCACGGAAGCATTCTGGAGCTTTATGCCGACTTGGCCGACACCAAGAGACATGTCAAAGGTCGGCGGGCAAAAATGGATTTGGATAACATTCTGGTTCGGCCCGAGGACAAGGAACGGCCGGAAGCAGAACGAAAACGGGAATCTCGTAAAGATTATGTAAGATACCTGACGCCGACGTTTGAATTTGCCGAACCGTTAACGAAAATGCCCTCCGAACCCGTCGAGAGCCTCGCCACACTGCGCCGCGGCGGCCGCTGGGTCCTGGAGTTTAACGCCCGTTCGGAGACCGGAGCTCTCATGGATTACCGGGGTTCCCTGGTGCTCGAAGACCTGTTCAAGCCGCTGGTCGGCTCGCTCCCCTTCGATGACATTCTTCTGGCATCGAATACCGGAGAAATCGTTTATCAATCCAAAAAGAGCGGTCCACAGTTCACCACGCTGGCCGCGCTGCTTGAGTACCAGACCGGCGGCACCGGGAAGAAGCCCGCGGAGAAGCCGGCTGGGACCGCGCCGAAAGCGGATCTCGATGAGATACATTTGACGGATATTATGCTGACCGGCACAAGGTACAAGCTTTTCCTGCAGCCGGTTTTGATAGATGCATTCAGTGATGACTCTGGCCAGAAAGCAAAAACCTACAAGTGGAGACTTTGTGGATTGAGATCCTCCGCGACCCTGGAGTGGGAGGCAATGGCCATTTCGTTTACCACGGTCATTTGGCTCACCATCCTGTTTTTCTCGATCTGTATGGGCGGCCCCATCCTCAAGTTATTTCTCATGAACCACCGGGAGCGCTTGCGGCTGCGGGAACTGGGGTTTCTCGGTCTCTTTCTGGTTCTGCTGAGCGGCGTATTCACCCTGTCCGGACTCCAGGCGGCGTACTTTCACTCTAATCCTGAAGACACCGAACGGCAGTTACAGCAGCTTAGCGAAAGCCTTTCGCGGGACATCCATCGCGAGCTGGTGCTCATGCGCGACCAGTTAATGGCACTGTGTCGCACGAAAGCACTTATAAGCGATCTTCAGTTGGCGGATGACAAGGAAGTAACCAGAAGCAGGATCGCCGACGGGTCAACCGGCAACACTGTTCATAAGTCGGATGAGGATGTCGCCGAAGCAGCCCGGAAATACCCTAACTTCAATAACGCTTTCTGGACGGATGATGACGGACAGCAGGTGGTCAAATGGAGCCCGGGCGACTACGTCACCCCGTTGATCGATGTTTCCAGGCTACCCTCTTACAATCAGCCAAAAACCACCTACCTGAGCGCTAAGGGTCCGCCGCTTCACTTTGATTCGGTGTTGCCTCCGAACCGGCTCGAATATCTGATTGCGCTGGCCATGAACACCAAAGATTGCGCTCCGGGGCTGATGAACGATCCGCGCATCAAAGGGGATATCAAGGAGGGTCAGGCGTTTCTAACAGCCCAGCCATTTTCCCTCATCGATCCAGTGCTCCCGTTCGGTTACGGATTCGCGCTGGTCGAACAAACCGGTGTCGTCTTGTTTCACATCGATAAGACCAGAAACATGCGGGAGAACTTTCTCCAGGAGAGCGATTGGAACACTGAGCTCTCGGCAGCCGCCTTCGGCCATGCGACGCAGGGCTCTCTGGATATCAGATATAGGGGCAAACCCTACCTTGCGCGCGTGGTTCCGATCAACGGCCTCTCGCAGACGCCCTGGTCCCTCATCGTCTACCGCGACCTTGCCTCCGTCCGGACTCTCGACTTGCAGTCCATGACCATGGCGTCTACCTTGTTCCTGCTATTCCTGGCTCCACCGTTCCTGATCATCGCGGTCTGGTGTCTCATCTACCGGCCTCGTTTCGCCCCGGAATGCGTTTGGCCGAATTCAGCGCGTATGGCCACATACGGCTATCAAATTGCCCTTTATACGGTCTTGATCGTTGCTTTCCTGCTTCTGGGTTTCCGCGTTTCGGCCGAGGAAACCGTGGTTGCGTGCGCGGCGGTCCCTTACACGGCTCTGCTGATGACGTTTTGGTGTTTCCGGTTGTATCCCGCGCCGCGCGGCCAGCGCACAAGGCGCGGAGCGGGGTGGCTTATCCCCGCGGCTCTATCCGGTTTGGCCGCCGTCGTTTTCCTGGCCGTGCTCGTCGCGCAGCGCCCCTATTTGAATCATCTCGCGCTGTTGTTCGCCGTTGCTGGAATCGCCGTAGTTCCCCTGCTCCGCGGGCCACGCGAGTATGTCGTCCGGACGTTTAAGCACTGGTATCCGGCCAACGGTACCGCCGAAGAGACCTTCCATCCCAGACCCGAACCTTTCGGCTACCGGGCCTGTTACGCTCTCAGCATCCTGCTGCTGCTGCTCCTGATTGGGGTGTTGACGCCGATGGCCCTCTTCCGCGCCAGCCTCACCGTGGAGCGACGGTTGCAGATCAAACGCGCGCAACTGCACCTGGCATCGGCTCTGGAGCAGCACCAGAGGTCGATCCGCGATCAACACGAGCAGGGAGAGCGCAGCGACTCCGCGTATCGCGAGTTCTTCCGGGACACCAAGGAATGGCACGCCATGGACCTCATTCCTCTGTTCACGCCCGATGGCGATCCGAAGATCCAACCCCACTCCGCCGCGCAATTCTCAGAGATTTACAGCGATTGGTTTCGACGCCTCATCTACTCGCTGCACCACGACTACAATGACGAAGCCGCGGAAATGTTGGGTGTCATTCCGGACCGAACCGTTTCCAAACGGGGCGATCCCGCCTCGGATTGGACCTGGCAAGACCTGGAGCCGGAGATTACTCTTTTCTGGCACGGGGCTCACCCTCTAACCCCAAACCCTGACGGCCTGGAAGGTAAGGAACTTGATCTGGTCATTCAGTCGCGGGTGCCGGCCTTTTCTGCTGGCGACACATGGGCTGCGTGGGGTATTGCTACCGGGGTCATACTCGTCATCGGCGGCCTTTTCTGGGCGCTGGCCCAGAAGCTGTTTCTTTTCCATATCGACACGCTGAGAATTAGCGGGCGGCGACAGGTTGCGGAATCCCTTCGCGAGGGACGGAATGTCCTGATTCTGCTGCCTCTGGTTTCGGATTGGCAGTGGGACGAGCCCACCTACAAGATGGATCTGGCTCGCCTCGCGACCGGGTCCAAATGGGCCGAACTTCTGGACCTGAACACAGTGCCGCACCAAACGTTAATTGAGATTCGGCACTTCGAGTACACCACGGGCGATCCCGATATCGACAACCAAAAGCTTCTTCTGGTCGAGCGGCTGATTTCGAGAAACGATACCCAGGTTGCGGTCATCATGACCGTGAATGCCTCGCCCGAGGATTATCGGCGTCAATTTCCGGGCCTCGAAGCGATTGATCTCCGTTGGGAGCCCTTTCAATGGCTGGCGGCGTACGCAGGCCCGGCGCGCGACCTGATCTGGAAAGAGTGCGGTCCCCTGCCGGCTTTGTGGCCCATCGGAGCCCAACTAGCAAGAGATATCGACACGGATGCTGTCCTCTCCGAAGACTCCATTGCAGCTGAGGTCCTGGAGCGAGCCGATCCGTACTACCACTTGATCTGGAGCGAATGCTCCAAGGAGCAGAAGTTTGTGCTGGCACAGTTGGCGGTCGACGGACTGTTGAATCCAGCCAACGGACGCTCCGTGCGCCAACTGGTGCGCCGGGGTCTGATTGCGAAGGACCCCCAGTTTCGCATCTTGAACGAGAGCTTCCGGCGATTCTTGCGGTCCGCCGCCACTTCGGAATTGAAGCAAGAGTGGCTGCACGAATCGCGGCAAAGCGGATGGGGAAGAGCCCATGGCGCTGTCCTCACCACTATGGTCCTGATCGGCGTCTTCCTACTGGCGACGCAGAATGAACTCTTGCAGTCGTCAGCCGGTTACGTCACCACCGCTCTCGGGGCATTTGGCACACTCGCCAAACTGTTCAGCACGGTTCGCGGCGGCGGGTCGGCGGAGAAGCCCAGCTAAGGGACCACGCAACCATAACTTTCCAGGCAACGGCGTGGCCCAGACTCTCAGTCCGACTCTCAGTCTGCCGCGTCCCCACTCTTCGGGACGCCCTTTGCAGCACGCCCGAGTAGCGGCGCCACATAGCCGACGCCGGCTTGGCTGCCGACTGCGCCTTCATGACCCTAGTTACGCTAAGGAGTGCTCGCCTCGGCCAACTTCTTCACCCCGTCGGCGCAAAGCACCGCCGCGTGCTTCGACGCCGCGGGCAACCCGCCCACCGCCTCGTCGATCAGCCCCGTATCGAACCCCGCCAACTCGCCGCGCGTCTTGCCGGCAATCCACTCCGTGAGGGCACTTCCCGTAGCGATCGAAGCCGTGCACCCGCGCACTTTGTAGCGCACCTCCGCCACGCGGCCATCCTCCCACCGCACCGAGAGCCGCAAAATGTCGCCGCACGCCGGGTTGGCAACCTCCACCGTAATCGCCGGCGGCCCCAGTTCGCCCACGTTGCGCGGATTCTGAAAATGCTCGATCAGGCGTGGCGGATACATTCTATGCTCCAATGTTGACATGCTTCAGGTGGTGGCGGCGGTTCTCCAACGCGACGGCAAGATCCTGGTAGGGCAGCGCATGCCGGAACAATCGCATCCCTTGAAGTGGGAATTCCCCGGCGGCAAGGTGGAGCCTGGCGAGAGCCCGGAACAGGCGCTGGCGCGCGAGTTGGAGGAGGAGTTGGGCATCCGCGGCGCGGCCGGCGAGGTGATTACCCGCTATCAATTCACTTACCCCGGGAGAGATTGCATCGAGCTGATCTTCTTCCGCGTCCGCCACTTCTCCGGCGAACCGCAAAACCTGATCTTTCACGACCTCCGCTGGCAGCCCAAGTTCCAGCTCGCCGGCCTGGATTTCGTGGAAGGCGACCGGGAATTCATCCACGGCATTTATACTAGTGCCTATGGCTACCACGATTAAAAAAGTCGATCCCACGGACAACGAGTTCCTCGCCAGCCTCGAAAGTAAGTCCAAGCAGCCGAATCCGTTCCTGCGCGCCATGGCCAACTGCCCCGACGCGCTGAAAACTTTTATACCGTTCTACGGCTCGCTGATGGGTCCGGGTTCGGTGGATCGCCGCACCAAGCTGATGGTGTACCTGGCCACCTCCTACGCCAACCAGTGCGTCTTCTGTATCGCCGCCAACCTCCCCGGAGGGCGCAAAGCGGGACTCACCGAAGACGAACTGCGTCAGCTCGAGAACGGGCAGGACGAGGGCTTCAACCCGGCCGAGCGCGCCGCCATCCGTTATGCCCGCGAATTGACCCGCACTGCTCACACGCAAGTCGCGCGTGAGGAGATGTTCCTGCATTTCACGCACGAACAGATGGTGGAGATCACGCTCATAGTCGCCATGGCGAACTTCACCAATCGCTTCAACAACGGGCTTGAAATCCTCCCCGGGGCCTAACGCGATGGCTCTACTCAGCGGCATCCATCCCATCACCGAAGCTTTGCGCGCCGGCAACCCCATCGAACGCATCGTGATCGCGCAGGGCGCCGGCGGCCCGCGCTTGCAGGAGATCATCGACCTGGCGCACCGCGCCAACGTGCCGGTGCGCTTCGAGCCGCGCTCGTCGTTGGACCGTCTGGCCAGTTCGTCGGCGCACCAGGGCGTGGTCGCCCTCGGCGCGGCCCGCAAGTACGCCGACCTCGATTCCGTCGCGTCCAGCGAGATGCTGGTGGTGCTCGATGGCGTCGAAGATCCGCACAATCTGGGCGCCGTCATCCGCACCGCCCACGCGGCGGGCGCCGGCGCCATCATCATTCCGGACCGCCGCGCGGCCGGCATCACCGATGTGGTGGCCAAAGCGGCGGCGGGCGCGCTGGAGTATCTGCCGGTGGTCCGCGTCACCAATATCAATCGCACGCTGGAAGACCTCAAGCAGCGCGGCATGTGGATCTACGGCCTCGATGAGCGCGGCACCGCGGCCTACGACCAGATCGACTACGCGGCCAAGAGCGTCCTCGTTCTGGGCGGCGAAGGCGGCGGACTCCACGAGCAGGTACGCAAAAACTGCGACGTGCTGGTGCGCATTCCCCTGGCAGGCAAGATTTCGTCGCTGAACGTATCCGTGGCTGCCGGCGTGGTGCTCTTCGAATGGAAGCGCCGCCGTTCCTAACAGGTTCTTTCAGTTAACCAAAACGCTTCGCGCGAGACCAATCCCCTCACCATCCCGTCTGCTCCATGCGCCGAAGAATTTCCGCGCCGTAGGAGTTCATGCGGGCGGGCTTGCGGCGCAATGGGGAGGGGATCACGGCAGCCAGACGCGCGGCCTGGTCGCGATTCACCTTGGCCGCCGGAAGGCCGTACCAGCTTCGCGCCGCCGCTTCCGCTCCGTAGATACCCGGTCCCCATTCGATCACGTTCAAATACAGTTCCAGGATGCGTTTCTTGGGCAGGATCCACTCCGCCAGCGGGGCCAGCGTGAACTCCACGCCTTTGCGCACCACGCTCCGCCCGGTGGTGAAGAACAGATTTTTCACCAGTTGCTGCGTGATGGTGGAACCGCCGCGCCCCAGGCGTCCATCCTCCACGTCCTGATCCACCACCTTCCGCACCTCCTTCCAATCGATTCCGTGATGCTGGAAGAACCGTCCATCCTCGGCCGAGATGACGGCGTGCTGGAGGTCGGGTGCGATGCGCGCCAGCGGCACCCACTGCTGGCGCTTACTGTAGGGCTTGTGGCGGACCCAGGCCTCCACGTGCCGCTGGGTTTGCACTATGGTGACCGGCGGATCCACCCAGCGGAGCGCCACCAGCGCGGTCAGGCTGAATAGGTAGAATGCGGCAATCGGCACCGCCACCCAAATCAGGATGCCGCGCAGCCCGTGCAACCAACCGCGTTTGCGTTTCCCACTGGCGCCCACGTTACGATGGTAACAACCCTGGACAAATGATCAGACTAGATCGGTTTCTCGCGTACTCGGAATCGCGCCGCCTCACCGTCTGTGTGATCGCGGGCTGTCTGACCGTCAGCATCGCCTGGCTGGATTGGCAACTCCCGGACATGGCGATCGGCTTCCTCTACCTGTTCCCCGTGCTGCTGGCCGCGTCCGTGCTCAACACCTGGCAGATTCTGCTGATGGCCGCCTTCTGTGGCTTCCTGCGCGAGGCCTTCGACCCGCTGAAGTTTGCCTTCGGCGCCGCCGAACGCCTCGCTGTCGTGATCGCGGGGTACGCCATGACCGGCTTCTTCGTGACCGCGCTCAACCAGCGGCGGCGCAATCTGGCGGAGCATCTGGCGGAACGCGAGCGCCAGATCCACCTGCGCCAGGAGGCGGAGCAGCAGGTGCGCATCCTGATCGAGACCAGCCCGCTGGCCATCCTCACGCTGGATCACTCGGGCCGAATCGCCCTGGCCAACGAATCGGCGCGCGAGTTGTTCGGCTTTGAAGCCGAATCGATGCAAGGCAGTGACATGGCGCCCTACCTGCCGATTCTTTTCCGCATGTTGAACACCCCGCGCCCCGCCGCCAACCTGCGCACCAATGTGGAATGCAAGGCGCAGCGGCAAAACGGCGAGGTCTTCCTAGCCCACGTTTGGCTCTCCACCTACCACACTTCCCAAGGTCCGGGGCTGGCCGCCGTGGTCTGGGACGCCAGCGAGAACCTGCGCGACCGCGAGGGCTCGGGCTTCGATTCGATGATGGCCACATCGCGCGTCCTGATCGGCGCCATTTCGCATGAGATCCGCAATCTGGCTTCGGCCGCCGCGTCGGCCCACACCCGCCTGGCCGCGGAATGCGCGGTTCAGGGCAACGATCAGTACGAGGTGCTGGGGACTCTGATCCACGGCCTGGAAAGAATCGCGTCCTCGGGCCTGCGCGCCGCCTCGGATCGCGAAGCCGCGGTGGCGGACCTCGGCACCGTGCTCGACGAAGCGCGCATCGTCATCGAACCGGGGCTGCGCGAGGCCGGCATCTCGCTGATCTGGGAAGTGGGCGACGGATTGCCGCTGGTGCAGGCCGACCATCACAGCCTCTTGCAGGTCTTCGTCAATCTGGCGCGCAACAGCGTGCAGGCGCTGGAAGGCCGCCCGGTGCGCGAGGTGCGCATCTCCGTGGCGGTGGAAAGCGACCTGGTGGCGATCCATTTCCGCGATTCCGGCCCCGGCGTGGCGCACCCCGACGATCTCTTCCGGCCTTTTCAGCCCGGAGCCCATTCCTTCGGACTCGGTCTGTACATCTCGCGCGCCATCCTGCGCGCCCACGGTGGCGGACTGCTTTACAATCCCGATGGTCCCGGCAGTTGCTTTGCAGTGGAGTTGTGGCCGGTGGAGAATCAGGTGGCAACGTGATACCAGGGACCGAACCAGCGGTCCGGCCGATCCGCGCCCTGCTGATCGACGACCACGCGCTTTTCCGCCAGAGCGTAGCCCTGGCGCTCGCCGCCGATCCGAACCTGCGCATCGAGCCTTGCGCCAGCATTCGGGACGCCTTGACGCTGCTCTCCCAGCAGTCGTTCGATCTGGTGCTGCTGGACCACGATTTGGGCGCCGAACGCGCATCGCAGTTTCTCCCCGCCGCCCGCCAGATCGGCTACGAGGGCCGCGTGCTGGTGGTCACCGCATGGCTCAGTGACACCGAAGCCCGGCGCCTCATGCGGCAGGGCGTCAACGGCATCTTCCTCAAGCAGGGTGAACTCAGCGAACTGGCGGCCGTGATCCGTACGGTGGCCGCCGGCGGCAGTTGGTTCGACCGCTCGTTCGCGGCGATCGGCGAAGATCCGGGGGCGTCGCCGCAGGCTGCCGCACCCGCCTTCAACGAACGCCAGCGCAAGGTGCTGCGCTTCGTCCTGGAAGGGCTTTCCAACAAAGAGATTGCCTGGCGGCTGCAAATCTCGGAAAGCTATGTGAAGGCCATCCTGCAGAGCCTCTTCCAGAAAACCGGAGTACGCACGCGCGGCCAGCTCGTGCGCGTGGCCGTGGAACAGTACGAAGATCAGTTGTAGACCATGAGCGCGGGCTCGCTTGTGCGGAGCATGGCGCCGCCCTCCGGGCTAAAATGAGAGCGTGCCTACCGCGAACCAGATTGTTCCCGATCTTCTTGAGAAACTGCACATCGACGCAGTAAATTCCGGCGCCTGCCATGGAGATTGGATCGCCGAACCCGAGGGCAGCGAGCTGATTTCTTTCAGTCCCGCCACCGGCGAACCGTTGGCCAGCGTGCGCATGGCGGGTCCCGCCGATTACGAAGCCGTGATGACGCGCGCCGCCGATGCCTTTCTCCAATGGCGCATGATGCCCGCTCCCAAGCGCGGCGAAATCGTACGCGAAATCGGCAATGAGTTGCGCGCCCATAAGCAGGACCTCGGCGCACTGGTCTCCCTGGAGATGGGCAAGATCTTGCCCGAAGGCCTGGGCGAAGTCCAGGAGATGATCGATATCGCCGATTTCGCCGTCGGCCTCTCGCGCCAGCTTTACGGCCTCACCATGCATAGCGAGCGCCCCGGCCATCGCATGTATGAGCAGTGGCACCCGCTCGGCATTGTGGGTGTGATCAGCGCCTTCAACTTCCCGGTAGCGGTGTGGGCGTGGAACGCCATGATCGCGGCGGTGTGCGGCGATTGCGTGCTCTGGCGCCCCTCGTCGGATACCCCGCTGGTGGCCGTCGCCGTGCAAAAGATTGTCAACCGCGTCTTCGACCGGCACGGCTTGAAGGGCGTGTTCAATCTGCTCATCGGACCGAGCCGCCCGGTGGCCGAGAGCCTGATTCACGATCCGCGCATTCCGCTGGTCAGCTTCACCGGATCCACCGAAGTGGGCCGCCACGTGTCCGAAGTAATCGCGCAGCGCCTGGGCCGCTCGATCCTGGAACTGGGCGGCAACAACGGCATCGTCGTCATGGACGATGCCAATCCAGACCTGGTGCTGCGCGCCGTTCTTTTTGGCGCCGTCGGCACTGCCGGACAGCGCTGCAACACCACGCGCCGCCTCTTCCTGCAACGCGGCATCGCGCCCCGCATCACCGAAGCCCTGGTCCGCGCCTACGGCCAGGTGCGCATCGGGCATCCGCTCGACCAGCACACCATCATGGGCCCGCTGATCAACCGCCGCGCCGTGGAAGATATGCTGGACGGGCTGCGCCGCGTACGCCAGCAGGGCGGCGAGATCCTGTTCGGCGGCGAGGCGCTGGAGGGCTGCTACGTGCAGCCTACGCTGGTCCGCGCCCAGCCCGGCATGCCGATCCTCAAGGAAGAGATCTTCGCGCCGATTCTGTACCTGATCGAGTTCGACGCTCTTGACGACGCCATCCGCTGGCACAATGATGTGCCGCAGGGCCTGTCGTCGGCCATGTTCACCACCAATCTGATTTCCGCCGAGACGTTCCTCAGCCATCGCGGTAGCGATTGCGGCATCGCCAATATCAACATCGGTACCAGCGGCGCCGAAATCGGCGGCGCGTTCGGCGGCGAAAAGGATACCGGCGGCGGACGCGAATCGGGCAGCGACTCCTGGAAGGCCTACATGCGCCGCCAGACCAACACGCTCAATTGGTCCAACCAACTGCCGCTGGCGCAGGGCATAGAATTCAAGGTCTGACGGCTGTCAGTTCACGGGGCTGGGGTTGGTGGCCATGCGTTTCAGGAGGCATTCACCGCCGGACGTGCAAGCCCTCGGCATACTGAGGCCTTCAACCGCTACCTCCTGTATCGCCACCAGGACTTCCTGGCTTCGAAGGACACCCAGCGGGAACTCGAAGATGACTTTCCGGCCGTCTTCCGCGAACCACGAATCGCCCACCAGGCTGAAGTGCGCCGGATCGTCAGCGCCGCGAATTGCGACTCTCAATTCCAGACCCGCAAGCGCCAGCATCAAGCCTTCTTGATTGGAACCATCTTCATAAGAAATACGCATTTCAGGTTTCTCCCATTCTCGCCCAAGTTGGTTCGCTCGAAACAAATGTTTGAGATTAGTGCTTTCAATTATATGTAAAGTGGACCTCACCGAAGAGGATATTCGGTGTGGGAAAGAGGCAGGGGGAGCGGGAGGAAAAATAGCAGAAAACGGAGTATCGCAACCAGACTAGCAGGGGGAGGGGTTAAACCCCACCCCCTGTAGGAACCGCTATTTCTCTGCTTCTGGTTCTTCGTGATCGCGGCCTTCGCGCTGCGCTTTCAAACGTTCTTCGCGCCGCTTGGTCCGGTCGGCCGCTCGCTTCACCAGCTCGCTGCCCACCAGTTCGATCATCGCCTGCTCGGCGCCGTCGCCCTTGCGGGGTCCGAGCCGTACAATGCGGGTATAACCGCCGTTGCGTTGTCCGAAACGAGTGCCCAGTGTATCGAACAACTTCTTGACCGAATCCGGAGTGCGCAGCACCATCGCCGCCTGACGGCGCGAGTGCAGCGTATCCTGTTTGGCCAGCGTGATCATGTGTTCCACCAGCGGGCGAACCGCTTTCGCCTTCGGAACCGTGGTCACGACCCGTTCGGCTTCGATGATGCTGGTGGCCAGATTGCGCAACAGCGCATTACGGCCGCTCGTGGTCCGTTTTAGTTTGTATCCAGCGTACTTATGTCTCATGCGCTACTCCCCCAGCTCCGGCTGCCCTTCGTCTTCGGGGCCGTAGTCGGCCACGCCGCCAACCTGTGGAGGCGGCGCCACCAGCCGGCCGTGCGCATCAATGCGCATGCCTAGCGAGAGGCCCATATTCGCCAGAATTTCCTTGATTTCGTTGAGCGATTTGCGGCCGAAATTCTTCGTCCGCAGCATTTCCGCTTCGGTCTTCTGCACCAGTTCCCCGATGCTCTGGATGTTGGCGTTCTTCAAGCAGTTGTACGAACGAACGCTTAATTCCAGTTCTTCCACGGAGCGGTTGAGGATTTCGTTGATCTTGTCCATCCCCCGCTCGCTGACTTCTTCGGTCTGCTCCGCCACTTCCTCGAAGTTGATGAAGATCGTCATGTGATCCTTCAACAGCTTGGCGGCGTAGCCGATGGAATCCTGCGGCGAAACCGCGCCGTTGGTCCACACTTCCAGCGTCAGCTTGTCATAATCGGTCATCTGCCCGAGGCGCGCCGCTTCCACCGAGAAATTGCACTTGCGCACGGGCGAGTGTACCGAATCAATCGGAATATACCCCAGCGCCAAATCCTCGTCGAAGTTCTTGTCCGCGCTCACATAACCGCGGCCCACCTTCAACCGCATTTCGATGGAGAGCTTGCCGCCCTCGCTCACCGTGGCTACGTGGACGTCCCGGTCCAGCACTTCGACATCCGCGTCGGCTTCAATCTGTCCGCTGCGCACATCGCCATGCTGGTCCACACTCAGACGCACGGTCTTCACGCCGTCGCCCATGATTTTGAACGGAATCTGTTTCAGGTTCAGGATAATATCGGTGGCGTCTTCGACTACGCCCGGAATCGGGCTAAATTCGTGTTCCACGCCTTCGATACGAACCGCCGTGATGGCCGCGCCTTCAATCGAACTCAGCAGCACGCGGCGCAGACTGTTGCCGATCGTGGTGCCGAACCCGCGCTGAAAAGGCTGGGCCGTAAACATACCATACCGTTCCGTAAGGGTCTCGGTATTGGCGACCAAACGTTTGGGTTTTTGAAAGCCCTTAAACATAGAATCCTCGCTTGAACCCCGTCTCCGGGGCTCCTCCAAGTCCGCTTACTTCGAGTACAACTCGACGATGAGCTGCTCGTTCAACTGGATCTGCACCAAATCCTCGCGTTTCGGCAAGCTCTGGATCCGACCCTTCAAACCTTCCCGGTCCACATCGATCCAATTCGGCGCCGGAGCGTGCGCCGTGGCGTCGCGGGCGGCCAGAATGGTCGCATTGTTCTTACTGTTTTCGCGGACCGAAATCACGTCGCCCACTTTTACCATCGCGGAGGGAATATTGCACTTGCGGCCGTTCAGATCGATGTGCCCGTGGCCTACCACTTGCCGGGCCTGGGCCCGGCTGGTGCCGAAGCCCATTCGGAAGATCACGCTGTCCAGGCGGCGCTCCAGATTCTGCATCAGGTTCTCACCGGTGATGCCCTTCTGCAACGCTGCCTTCTCGAAAGTGATACGGAACTGGCGTTCCAGCACGCCGTACACACGGCGGACTTTCTGTTTCTCGCGAAGCTGCAAGCCGTAGCCCACAATCTTCTTGGCGCGCGCCTTACCGTGCTGCCCGGGGATGAAGTTGCGCTTTTCGATGGCGCACTTTTCGCTGTGGCAGCGCTCGCCTTTGAGGAATAGTTTCATGCCCTCGCGCCGACATTGCCGGCACACCGGGCCAATATATCTTGCCAAGTTGCTTTCTCCTTACCTTTTCTGACTTAGGTGCGGTTTACGACCATGGCAGGCCTTCCTCCCGCTTAACAAATCGCTCCCCAACGGTCGCGGCTCCGATCGTGCAGTGCGGAGTCGCTCGCGCCGGCCAAGCGGTCTTACACTCTACGCTTCTTGGGAGGACGGCACCCGTTGTGCGGGATGGGCGTCACATCCTTGATCGCGCGGACTTCGATTCCCGCCGTGCTCAACGCGCGAACCGCCGATTCGCGGCCCGAACCTGGGCCGGAAACGCGGACTTCCACCACGCGCAGCCCGCTTTCGTTCGCCTTGTTGGCCGCCGTCATCGCCGCCTGCTGGGCTGCGAACGGAGTCCCCTTGCGCGACCCGCGGAACCCCAGCGAACCCGCGCTCGACCAGGAAATCGTATTGCCTTCCTGATCGCTGATGGTCACGATGGTGTTGTTGAAGGTAGCCTGGATATGCACGATGCCCGTGTGGACGACGCGCTTCTCCTTCTTCTTGAAGCTCTTCTTCTTGCCTGCTTTAGCTGCTGCTTTGCCTGCTTTAACTGGTGCTTTTGCCATACGATCCTATGTCTTACCCGTCGCCTTCTTCTTGTTCGCAACGGTGCCGCGGCGCGGACCCTTGCGAGTGCGGGCGTTGGTATGCGTGCGCTGCCCGCGTACCGGCAGACTGCGGCGGTGCCGTATTCCGCGGTAGGAACCCATCTCGATGTGCCGCTTGATGTTCATCGAGATTTCTTTGCGCAGGTCGCCTTCCACCGCGCCTTCGTCTTCCAGAATCGTACGAATATGGTTGACTTCGTCTTCCGTCAAATCGCGAATTTTCTTATTGAAGTCAATCCCGCACCGGTAAAGCAAAGACTTCGAACGGGTACGGCCGATGCCGTAGATGTACGTAAGCCCGATCTCGGCTCTCTTCCCAGGCGGCAAATCCACACCGGCTAAACGTGCCAT
>JANYAH010000057.1 GCA_025361425.1 Candidatus Solibacter sp.
GATAAAATAGATCTTCGCGAAACGTGTGGTTCTCGATCGCCTGCTCGAGATCGCGATTGGTCGCGGTGATCAGCCGGACGTCGAACGAGATCTCCTGCTCACCGCCGATCGGCCGGACCTTGCGCTCCTGGATCGCGCGCAGCAGCTTGGGCTGGAGCGTCAGCGGCAGCTCGCCGATCTCGTCGAGGAACAGCGTGCCTCGGTTGGCGCCGACGAACAGCCCGACCCGCGAGGTCTTGGCGTCGGTGAACGCGCCGCGGGTGTGCCCGAACAGCTCGCTCTCGAGCAGCGGCTCGGGCATGGCGGCGCAGTTGATGGCCACGAACGGCCCCGCGGAGCGCTTGCCGCGCTTGTGCAGGGCGCGCGCGACCAGCTCCTTGCCGGTGCCGCTCTCGCCGGTGATGAGCACCGTGGTGTCGGTCTCGGCGACCCGCTCGAGCAGGTCCGACACCTTCTTCATGGCGGGGCTCTGGCCGATGATCTCGTCGAACTTCTGGGTCTGGGCCACCACCTCGCGCAGGCGCTTGACCTCCTCGCGCAGCGCCCGGTGCTGGGCCACGCGATCCAGCGTCAGCGCGAGCTGCTCGACGTCGAACGGTTTGGTGATGAAGTCGTAGGCGCCGGCGCGGATGGCCGCCACCGCCGAGGCCGGCCTACAGCGCGTGCTCGAGGCGGAGTTCAGCGTGGTGGTCAGCGACATCCGCCTCCCGGGCATGGACGGCATCGCCCTGCTCAAGCGCATCGTGGCGGGGCGCCCCGAGACCTTCGTGTTGATGGCCACCGCCTTCGCGTCGGTCGAGTCCGCGGTCGAGGCGCTGCGCTTCGGCGCCTACGACTACCTGCTCAAGCCCGTCACCTTCGAGGACCTGCTGCAGAAGGTGCAGAACCTGGTGGCCTTCGGGGCCCTCAAGCAGGAAGTGGTGCGCCTGCGCCGCGACCTCCACGCGCGGCTCGGCTTCGAGGGCCTGCTGGGCAAGAGCCCGGCGATGGGCGCGGTCTTCGAGCTGATCGAGAAGGTGGCGCCCACCCACTCCACGGTGCTGGTCACCGGCGAGAGCGGCACCGGCAAGGAGCTGGTCGCGCGGGCCCTGCACAAGCGCGGCGGCCGCTCGGCCGGGCCCTTCGTGGCAGTCAACTGCGCCGCGGTGCCCGAGAACCTGCTGGAGAGCGAGCTGTTCGGCCACGTCAAGGGCGCCTTCACCGACGCCCGCACCTCGCGGAGTGGGCTGTTCGTCCGGGCCACGGGCGGGATCTTGTTCCTCGATGAGATCGGCGAGATGCCTCTATCTACGCAACCAAAGTTGCTACGCGTGCTCGAGGACTTGCGAGTGCGGCGGCTTGGCGGTAAGCACGAAATCTCCGTAGACGCTCGGGTACTTGCCGCGACCAGTCAGGAGCTCGGATCGCATTTGCGCCAGGAACTGTACTATCGGTTGAGCGTGTTCCAGATCGTAGTTCCTCCGCTGCGGGAGCGTAAAGGCGATATTCCGCTGATCGCCGATGTCATGCTGCAAAACCTCAATAAGAAACACGGCACTCGGGTTACAGGACTCGACGGCGAAGTGCGGGATCTTCTCGATCGGTATGATTGGCCAGGCAATGTGCGGGAGTTACGTAATGTCCTGGAGCGGGCCGCCATTGTGACGGCCTCGGGTTTGATTCGGCTGACGGCGCTCCCATCCCCTGGCTTGGGCGTGGGATCCGTCCGCAGCACCAAACCGTCACCAGACCCTGATGCGCCGACCGTGCTTCAGCCTGGCCAGCATCTCATGAAAATCAAGGACGCTTACATCGAACTCACTCTCAAGCACGTGCGCGGCAATCGCAAACTCGCCGCCGAGATGTTGGGGATTAGCCTCCGGACACTGCAGAACCGCATCGCCGCACAGCACGAAGAGGCGAAGGCGACTACTCCCGGCTCATGAACGTCCTGATCCAGTTCTGGAGGCTCCTCTCCGCGGCTACACTCTGCGGAGAAGTGCGCTATACTATTCTCTACTGAAGTAAATCCGCACCCTTCCTTCCGTTACCGGCAGTGGCTGGCTGATTCCCTTCTAAAAACTAATAGATGAAAACTTTCTCCGAATTACCCTTTTCCGCTCAATTGATGAGCAATCTCGCGAAGCAAAACTTCACCGAGCCAACCCCCATCCAAAGCCAGGCCATCGAGCCTGCACTAGCTGGCCGCGACCTGGTGGCCACTGCCCAGACCGGAACCGGAAAGACCCTTGCGTTCGTACTGCCAACTATCCAGTTGCTGCTCAACCAGGGACCGCAACCCGGCATCCGCTGCGTCATCCTGACCCCAACTCGCGAACTGGCCCTCCAGATCACCGAGGTGATTGGGAAAATCGGCCGGGGCACCGGCATCCACGCGGCCGTCGCGGTCGGTGGCATGAACGAACGTGTGCAACTCAAGGCAATTCGCGCCGGCGCCGCAATCGTCGTCGCCACTCCAGGCCGCTTTTGCGATTTCCTGAACCGCAATTTGATCGAATTGAGCAAAGTACGCATCCTCATTCTGGATGAGGCCGACCGCATGCTGGACATGGGCTTCTTGCCCACCATCAAGCGGATCATGTCCGTCATCCCCGCCGAGCGCCAGACCATGTTCTTCTCGGCCACCATCGAATCTTCGGTCAAGAAGCTGGTGGAAGCGCACGTGCGCAATCCCGTCCGCATTGAAGTGGGTTGCATTACCAAACCCTGCGAACATGTGGACCTGCACTTCTATGAAGTCGACCAGGATCGGAAGTTCGGCCTGCTGGAAATGATGCTCAACAGCGAGCAAGGTTCGTTTCTGGTCTTCTCACGCACCAAGCATGGCGCCGAGAAGCTGGCTAAGAAGCTCTCACAGAGCGGCTTCAAGTGCGCCGCAATCCACGGCGACCGCAGCCAGAATCAACGCATCCAGGCCCTCAAGGGGTTCCAGGATGGCTACTACCGCGTACTCGTGGCCACGGATGTGGCGGCACGCGGGATCCACGTGGAAGGCATCGCGCACGTGGTGAACTACGATCTCCCGCAGGTCCCCGAAGACTTCATCCATCGTGTGGGACGCACCGGACGGATGGGCTCCAAGGGTACGGCCTCCACGTTTGCTACACGAAGCGAGCGTTCGGAAGTGGCACGCATCGAGCGTACGCTGTCCATTAAGCTAAAGCGCCGCGAAGTTTCCGCGGATATTCCGCAGACGCCCCGCAAGGCAGCAACTCCGGTCATCGTCATGCCGCCGGCCGGCCGGCCGGAGCAACGCCCCAAGTCGTTCCGTTTCTCGTCCAAGACGGGCCGCCGCCCGGTTCGCCGCGCAGTCTAAGTATTTCGAGAGAACCTGCTCTAGCCCCAGACACTACCGTCTGGGGCCAGAGCCAGTTTTTTATACGTCCTGGTTATACGCCCCTTCGATTGCAGAACGGCGCCAGTTCCGTCACCAGCCGGCTGAGACGGACGGCCCCCTGGCTGGGGTGGCAAATTTCAAACGTGAATCCGGTGGGCGCACGCGATTTAAGTGTCGTGTTGCTTTCCTGTAAATGGCCCAGCAGCGTGGCCCGTATGTCGTCCGTGACCCCCACGAAAATCCACTCCCGAGCATTCGAGAGCCCGTAGACTCCAGGCATGGACGGCGCGTTCCTTTGAACTGAAACCGGTGAAAACGAAAATCCACCGTAGCCTTCAAACGGCACGTATTTCACCTTTTCTTTGCCGTCAATCTTGAGATGGCGCGACGGGGGGACGGCGGCGGGGACCCATTCGGCGCGCTTCGGCTTTGCGGGCTTCAGCCATGGATCGGGCGCTGGCGTGAGCGCGCAGATCGTCGTTCGTCAATTCCAGATTCGTCAGGGTGGCAGGTTCCGGGGCGCCGGAGAGCTTGCGCGCGCACAGGGTGGGTCCTTCCTGGATGCCGATACGGTTCGCCAGAAACAGAGCCAGATCCGCGGTTACCACGAAGTGAACAGTCGGTTGCCCGTTGGCGATACCGTCAAATTTGTAAGTACGCGTGTTCTGCTTCTGGTCGAATCCCATGTACCGCAATTCCATCGCAGCCTCCCTGCACTTGCAGTCGCCCCCCAATCC
>JANYAH010000058.1 GCA_025361425.1 Candidatus Solibacter sp.
GGGGAACTCGCGAATGAAACCCGCGCTCAGCAGCCGCATGAAACCCGCCAGGCAGACCAGATCCACGTCAGCCTTGTGCAGTTCCGCCGCCAGCATCCGGTCGTACACCTCGCGATCCAGACCCTTGGATGGCAGGCACACGGCGCTCAGACCTCGCGCACGCGCGGTCTCGAGGCCGCGCGCATCCGCCCGATTGGAGATAACCACCGCGATCTCGGCGTCCAGTTCGCCGCGGGCCACGTTGTCCGCGATGGCCTCGAAGTTCGATCCGCGCCCCGAGATCAGGATTCCCAGCCGCTTCAACGGTACTCCACGCGTGGACAGCCGCGCTTCAGAGCCACCACGCTACCTATGCGGAACGGTTTCTCGCCCAGCTTACCGAGCACCGCTTCCGCCTTCACCGCCCCGCGCGCGGGCACCGCCAGAATCATCCCCACGCCGAGATTCAAGGTGCGCCGGTAATCGTCTTCCGGAATGTCGCCAATCCGCCGCAGCACTTCGAACAGCGGAGGGATCTTCCACGACCCCGTCTCGATCACCACGCCAAATTCCTTGGGCATCATGCGCGGTGTATTGTCCGTGATGCCGCCGCCGGTGATGTGCGCCGCTCCGCGCAACAATCCCGCAGCCAGCAGCGCTTGAATCGGCTGGAGGTAGCTACGATGCACCGCCAGCAGCGCATCGCCCACCGTCGCCCCCACTTCGGGCAGCAGCGTCTTGGGCCCATACCCCGCCACCTCGAACAGCAGTTTGCGCGCCAGCGAATAACCGTTGGTGTGCAGCCCCGTGGAAGGCAGCCCCAGCAACACATCCCCCGCACGCATACTCTTCCCGGTGAGCAACTCACCGCGCTCCGCCGCGCCCACGATGAAGCCCGCCAGGTCGTACTCCCCCTCGGCGTACAGCCCCGGCATCTCCGCCGTCTCGCCGCCGATCAGCGCGCACCCGTTCTTCTTACACCCGCGCGCAATCCCGCCGACCACCGACGCCGCCACCTGCGCATCCAGTTTGCCCACCGCGAAGTAGTCCAGGAAGAACAGCGGCGTGGCCCCCTGCACCGCGATGTCGTTCACGCAGTGGTTCACCAGATCTTCACCCACTGTGCCGTGCCGCCCGGTCAGGAACGCCACCTTCAATTTTGTGCCCACCCCGTCCGCGGAACTCACCAGCACCGGCTTGCGATACCCCGCCAGTTGGTACATCGCCCCGAAGCTGCCGATCTCGGTCAGCACCCCGGGGGTAAACGTCTGGCGCGCAAACTTCTTGATGGAGGAAACGGCGCGATCGGCCTCGTCGATATTCACGCCCGCGTCGCGGTAACGAATCGGTTTTTTAGTGGACAAATTCCAGTATACGGCCTAGCATTCACCGCATAGTGGGACCGTAATCCGTCCGCAGGCCGACAGTGAAGAAAAACTTAAGCACCCCGGCGAGGGAATTCAAGGTAGCTGATGGTGCGAGCTGCTGTCGTCGGCTACAAAAGGCGGTGGATAGCCGACTACGGTGGTTGTTTCGTCAATCTGCCTAGGTTGCGCCACGTTCAACTCCGCCCACAGTGCCACCATCGGCTGATACCCGCTGCCGCCCTCATAAATTGCCTTGGCCTCTCGCTTCCAGCTCTCGATTACGGTGGCATCCATATCGATGGTCGCTATCCGTTCCCCGGCACAGCGCCGCGCCAACTCGCGCACCACATCCTGGTTCACCTGCGCCAAGCCGCGCAGTGCCATACTGTCTTCCGGCACGTAACTGACCTCGCCTACCGGCAGGTCCCGCTGGGCCTGCGCGATCTTCTCTGGATCATGAAACTGATACAGGAACTTTCGTGCCGCCTCCGGACTGGGTATCGCATGTCCCAGCATCGCTGCCTGGCACATCCAGCGACCGGGCAGTGCGCACGAACAGCGGCACGCCGCCCAACACCGTGAGACACTCCTCCGTCGGCCGTTCATCAATCTCAAACAGGAACTCGCCTTCGGCTGGAGACCGCATGGACTTTAGGGGCATCGAGCAAAGCTATGCAATTCCGCACCCATTCGGTGCGGACCCTGCTTCCAGATCACACCGGCGGAACTCAACAAATGCTGCCTTGCCTGTAACCTGCAGAACCCGGCGAAAAAATGCCCTTCGCCTACGGACGGATTACGGGCGAAGAAAGAGGAGCGCGGGCCGTGTTAGCATCACACCAAATGGCGTTCGTCGATCTCACCAAGCAACTGGCTAAGGAAGCGTTCCTTTCGGTCACTAAGGATCCGCCCGCGGCCGCGCCGGCGCCGGCGGACAATATCGGCGCCATCATCTTCGGGCAGATTCACGGCTTGCAGAAGGCCCTCAAGGACGATGAAGAGCTGGTGGTGTGGTTCGCCAACGCCGGGGAAAAGCTGCGCGTAATGGAGATTTTTCTGCCTTCACCCAAGCTGGCGATGTTGAGCGGGCACGATGCCGAGCGCAATCTGACGCGCGTGATTTCGCCGGTGGACGCGCTGCAACTGGTGGCCAAGGTGATGAAGGTGCCGCCTGGCACGAAGCCGCTACGGGTCGGCTTGGTTATGCCGAAAGCGAAAGATTCCAACGGGTGACGACGCGCGTCTGGCGCTCATAGCCGAGGCTGGAAACGGCGGCTGTGCCGAGGGCGAAAAGACGGCCGTCCTCGGGCGGCAGGCCGAGCCAGCGCGCGGCCAGAACGCGCAGGATATGGGCATGGGCGAAAAGCGCGACATCGCCATCGACGGGCAGCGCGCGCGCGATCACGGCCTCGGCGCGGGCAGCCACCTGGGCGGCGGTTTCGCCGTTGGGGACACCGTCGGTCCACAGCGACCAACCCGGACGTTGGGCCTGGATCTGTGGTGTGGTGAAGCCTTCATAATCGCCGTAATCCCACTCCCTGAGGTCAGGGTTGATGAGGGCGTTTTGGTACCCGGCGAGACGGCAGGTGTCGCGGGCGCGCTGCAGCGGGGAGACCAGGACGAGAGCGAACTGGCGAACCTCCAGGTAGCGGCCCAGGGCAGCGGCGTTATCGCGGCCGGCCGCGGTGAGGGGAATGTCGGTGCGGCCGGTGTGGGCGCCCGAACGGCTCCACTCGGTTTCGCCATGGCGCATCAGCCAGAGTTCGCGCATTAGAGCGATGGTAGCGAATCATCCGGGGGCGGTGCGGGTGGTGAGCGCATCGACCCCGGGGCTTTTCCGCCGGCCAACCCCGCGCCACCTACACCGTGCAGAGAGTGATGGCCTGCTTCAGGGAAGTCATGGGGTCTTTGACCGGGATGAACTCATGGGCGAAATAGCCCTCGAATTTCAGGTCGGCGATGGCCTGCGCGATGGTGCGCCAGTTGAGTTCCTGGGTCTCGTCGAGTTCGTGGCGGCCGGGGACGCCGCCGGTGTGGAAGTGGCCAATGTACTGGATATTGTCGCGGATGGTGCGGATCACGTCGCCTTCCATGATCTGCATATGGTAGATATCGTACAGTAACTTCACGCGCGGCGAACCTACGGCCTTGACCACGTCGACGCCCCATTTGGTGTGGTCGCATTGGTAGTCTTTGTGGTCCACTTTGCTGTTGAGCAGTTCCAAGCAAATCGTGATGCCGGCGTCCTCGGCGATTTTAGCGACGCGCTTGAGTCCCAGGACGCAGGTGTCGCGGCCTTCATCGTCGGCGAGGCCGCGGCGGTTGCCGGAGAAGGTGATGACGGTGGGCGCTTTGGCGGCGGCCGCTTTGGCGATGTTGTCGCGCATGTCCTTTTCCAGCTTGTCGTGGTTCTCCTTGCGATTCCAGGACACCGGAATGCTGCCGGCGCCGGAAACGATGGCCGGGACCAGGCCGTATTTGCGGCAGATGGGCCAGTCTTTTTCATCGACCAGATCGAGGCCGCTGAGACCGAGTTCGGCGGCCTGACGGCACAGGTCGTCCATGGCGATCTTGGAGAAACACCAGCGGGCGGCGGATTGTTTGAGGCGTCCGGCGGGCGCGGCCGGCAATGCCTTGGCGAGCGGCGCAAGTGCGAGGCTCGAACTGATCAGGAGGGCGGAGCGTCGGGTCATTTCGCGCCTATCGTACCATGCGTCGGGGATCGCGGCATGGGGGGGTACGACGATCCCGATTTCCGGCGTGCGATGATAATTCCGTGGCTATGAATGCGCTTCTACTGACGCAGTACATGCAACTAGAGATGGTCGAGATGCCGGTCCCGGTAATCGGCCCAGACGACGTGCTGGTTCGGGTCCGCGCCTGCGGGATCTGCGGCAGCGATGTCCATGGGCTGGATGGAAGAACGGGGCGGAGGATTCCGCCGCTGGTGATGGGACATGAGGCGGCGGGCGAGGTGGTGGAGGCCGGGGCCAATGTCACGGACCTGCGGGCGGGCGACCGGGTTACGTTCGATTCCACGGTCTACTGCGGACGCTGCTTCCATTGCCTTCGAGGGGAGCAGAACCTTTGCGACAACCGCGAGGTGCTGGGCGTTTCGCCGGGGCCGTACCGGCGCCACGGGGCGTTCGCGGAGTTTGTGGCGGTGCCGCGGCGGATCATATACCGGCTGCCGGAGAACCTGAGCTTCGAGCAGGCGGCGATGATCGAGGCGGTGTCGGTGGCAGTACACGCGGTGAGCCTCACACCGATCCGGCTGGGCGATACGGCGGTGGTGGTGGGCACCGGGATGATCGGGCTGCTGGCCATTCAGGCGGCGCGCCACGCGGGGTGCAGCCGCGTGATCGCGGTGGATCCCGACGAAGGGCGGCTGAAGTTGGCGCGGGCGGCGGGCGCAACGGATGCGATCAACCCGAAGGCGACGGGCGCGGTGGATGCGATTCTGGCGCTGACTGAGGGACGCGGGGCGGATGTCGCGCTGGAGTGCGTGGGGGCGACAGAGCCGATCCGCACGGCAATCGGTGGAGTGCGCAAGGGCGGGGCGGTGACGCTGGTGGGGAATGTGTCGCCGGAGATCGAGTTGCCGCTGCAATCGATTGTGTCGCGGCAGATTCGGGTGCAGGGGTCATGCGCTTCGAATGGGGAGTACCCGGCGTGTATCGAACTGATATCGCGGGGGGCGATCCAAGTGGATACGCTGATCAGCGCGGTGGCGCCGCTGGCGGAGGGCGCGTCGTGGTTCGACCGGCTTTACCGGCACGAGCCGAACCTGATGAAGGTGATCCTGCGGCCGTAAAATCCGGCGGGGCGCGGAGTGCGTATAGCTTAAAGAGAAGGCGCTTCACCGCAGAGGCGCGGAGACGCAGAGGAAAGCGGAGAGAACGCATTTGAGATAGGGCGCTGCGCTTGTCTCTGCGTTTCCGCATCTGGGGTGAAAAGACGCCTTCGGAGGTTCCGTCATGTCGCACTTGTAAATTGCAACCAGTGGGAGTGTCGCGCCATCATAAGGGAAGAGACTGGAGGGAAAGAGATGCTGATTAAGAAGCCTGCCGATATCCGTTATTCCGAAATCACGCCAAAGTCTATCTACATGAACCGGCGCAACTTCATGGCCGGAGTGCCGGCCGC
>JANYAH010000123.1 GCA_025361425.1 Candidatus Solibacter sp.
CGCGCTCTTGGCCGGTCCGATGCAGATGGCCTGGTCGGCGAAACGCACGTGCGAACTATAGCGATCGGCCTCGGAGTAGACGGCGACGGTCTGAATTCCCAGGTCCTTGCAGGCGCAGATGACGCGAACGGCAATTTCGCCCCGATTGGCGATGAGGATCTTCTTAAACCGTACGGACGGCAAACAGAGCCTCCCCGTACTCCACCGGCTGCCCGTTCATGACCAGCTTGCTCTCGACGATGCCGCTGGTTTCGGACTCGATCTCGTTCATCAGCTTCATGCTCTCGATGATGCAGAGCACCTTGCCGGACTGAACGCGTTCACCGACGCGGACAAAGGGCGGGGCCTCGGGAGAGGCGGCATCGTAGAAGGTTCCGACGATGGGGGACTTGACCAGGACCAGGGTGGGGTCGTGCGGTTGCTCACCCTTGTCCTTGGACGCTTCCATAGCGGAGTGCGCGGTGGTGGCGTTAGGTGGAGGGGTGGACGCGGCGTACGAAGGCGCGGCGACCACGATCTCCTGCGGTACGGTGAACGAAGCGCGGCGGATGCGCACGCGGTTGTCGCCACGCTGCACTTCCAGTTCCGCGATCCCGGTTTCCGTCGCTAGGGCGATCAGTTCACGGATGTCATCGACTGTCATCAATGACTTAGCTTAACAGACGCGCGGTAGAGCCTGCTTCGGGGTGCACTGTGGTCTTACTTCCCGAGCCGGCTGAGGCTGGTGTACAGGGCGATCACCGGGTTGGCGCTACGGGCCAAGTGGTCCAGAATCCACTCTCGCTCCGCCGGATCTTTGGCGAGGCGCGCGCTGCCCAGCATGTCCCTGACCCAGACGAACCACAGGTTCCGGCTCTTGACGGAGGTGTAACGGGTTTCGAGGAAGTTGAGATAGACGCCCATGGCGTTCTCGCGCGCGGGGCCGGGCGGGACCAGCGTCGCGAGCATGCTGTAGGCCTGGGCCACCAGCCAGAAATGCGCGTCGGCAGACGCCTCCTCTTCCTCCTTCCATCCGGCAATCAGCTTCATCGCGTCCTGGTAGCGCGTAATCCATTCGTCCTTGGAGCGTTCCTCCAAGGTCCAGAAGCGCTGGCTGTCGGGCAGATCCCGATTGCCGTGTTGAAGCCACCGTCCCGCGGCCAGCAAGTCCTTCGACCGTTGCGATTTCCAGGGAAGCTCGTATTTGTAGGCGCCATCGTCCTTCAGGGGCTTGGCCTCGTCTTCGGAGATGGGTTTGTAGAGCAGTGCAGCGGGATCCAGTTTCGCGGCCAACGTATTGAAGTTCGTCGCGGACTGCGGCAGTTTGCCGGGCTTGATGTGTTCGCTGCACCGCGGCCCGCCGATTTGGCGGACGATATAGGACCGCAGGGCCGGAAGAAACATGGTGACTTCGAGCGCTTCCCGGAAAGCCGCCGGAACGAGCGCCCATTCGGTGAGGTTGAAAACCCGGTCGGAACCGGAAACGCCATCGAGCACCGCGGCAAAACGCGTGACCAGGGCTTTCCGCTGGTCGGCGGTCACCTTGACCGCGAAGAGCATCTGCAGCACGGGCGTGACATCGGCGGGCGACTGCATGGAGGCGATCACCGTCTCCAGAAGGCGCAAGTCGTCTTCTTTCTCGCGTTGCTTGGGCGTGAACCCGAGTTCGAAGACCTTGGCCGCGGTCTGGTGGTACGCGGACACGTCCGGAGTGACGACATCCTGGCAGGTCACGCTCGAAACCTTGGGCGGCGTCATTTCCTGAAACATCGCCAAAGCCCTCTGCTGGTTGAGCGCCAGCATGGCTTCGATGGCTCTGGTTTGGATCCCCAAAGCGTTGATCCCCCCTTTGATCCCGCCCGTTTCCTGGCACTGGATGACATCCACCGCGGTGTGGCACACGAAGGGGTACGGTAACTGGGCCTGAGCCGCGGTGGAAAATGCATCCTCAATGAGTTGAAGCTTCCACTCCCGTTCGCCGATGAGCCTCGAGCCGGCGAGAGTGAGTAATGTGTCGGCACTGAACTCAGGCGGCAGGGCGCGCGCCTGGTCGATCAGTCCCATGGTGGTAGGAGGGAGCTTGGGTAGATCGGCGGCGGATGCGCAGACGCACACCAAGAGCAACCCTAGACCGTACGTTTTCAGTATTCGCGCCTCTTGTCCGTGCCTCAAGGTGACTCTTAGTATAATGGCGTCCGGAGCGGTAGGATGGCGTGCTAGAAAAAGCGTGCTAGAAAAAGCGCGACCCGGGGGCGCACGCGGACGAGAGCGTCCGCCCCACGATTTCCGCGGGGAGCACGATGGATCGCCGGCGGCGGAATGCCCATCCGCTGAGGCAGGCGAACTCCGGCTTCCGCATGCCGTACACGGTGAGCCAGGAGGCGGTCACGGCGCGCCAGAAAACCCTGGTTTCCGCTCTACTGCTTTGGCGCCGCCGGAGGCCACTTGCCGCGGAAGCGTGCCACCACCGCAGCCTGCCTGGCCGGCGTGTACTCGAGGATGGCGCCGTGCTCCACCAGCGTGCGTGCGAGCGCCGCGGTGTCGATATCCTGCACCGCCAGCGAACCGCGAATCGCCATCGCGGCGGCGACCCCGGCGGCCTGGCCTAGAATCATGTACTGCGGTTCCATGCGCAGCGTGCTGTAGGCCACGTGAGTGGCGGAGAAGCAGACCGGCACCAGCAGGTTGCGCACTTCGTTCTTCCGGGGCACCAGGACGCGGTACGGAATCTGGTAGGGCTCTACCGCCACTTGCATATCGCCCTCGTTGCGAACAAAGCCATCCTTATTCACCACGCGCTGTACATTGTGTGAATCGCTATTGTAGGAACCCATCCCGATGGAGTCCGGCTTGTTGAGTTCGGTCTGGATATCTTTCTGGCTCATCACGTACTCGCCCACCATGCGGCGCGCTTCGCGGATGTAGAGCTGGTTGGGCCAGTGATCGGTATCCAGGAACTCGTCCTTGGCGAGACCCCATTCGTTGGCCTCCTTCTGTAACGAAGGCGGCACGCGCGAATCGTGGGCCAGGAACCAGAAAAGCTCCTTGGTGTACTCCTCGTGATCGCGCCAGATCTGCTCACGGCGTGTATAGGAAGCATTGGGGTAGTCCCAGCTCTTGCCGATGTAATCGGTCGAGAACGCTCCGTTATTGTTGATGTCGGCCTTCTGGTTGGGGACGGGGATGACGGAGAGCACTTCGCCGAGGCGCGACGGGCGGCCCTGCTTTTTTTGCATGGCATCGAGCAGGCGGGCGAAGAGTTCGAAGCGCGCCGGGTCGTAGTGCGCGGGCTTCGGGTAAACTACCTGGTTCGCCGGATCGTGGGAAAGAATCATGCGGAAGTTATAGGCCTGCACCATGCGGTCGGCGGAGCCGGGTTCGCCCGCTGGAGTGGCGGAAATCTCGGGCAGCAGTTTGCCATCGGCGCCCTTGGGCGAGAGGTCCACCAGGAACTGATGCTTGGGAGTTTCGCCGCGCACGCCGGCGAGCGATTCGCCGTACTGCGCAGAGCTTTCGCGGCCCCAGGTGTAGGTGACGCCGGCCTGCGCCATGAGGTCTCCTTCATAGGTGCAATCGGCGAACATCCGCGCGGTGTACTGCGCGCCGTTCTCCATGGTGATGGCCTGGATGCGCCCGTCGGATTTGCGCACGCCATCCTTCTGGCGCAGGCGTTGATTGAAGAGCACGGTGACCCCGGCGTCGGCCAGCATTTTGCGGAAGATGTTCTCCGCCACCTTGGGCTCCACCAGCCAGGCGATCTCCTGGAGGTACTGCGCCATATCGTAGGCATTTCCGGCGCGCCAGTAGAATTCGAGCGAGTACCCGCCGATGACTTCGCGCTTGCCGACGTCGGTACGCGACAGTCCGCCGGAGACCATGCCGCCGATATGCCGCCGCGGCTCCAGTAGTACGGTTTTCAGCCCCATGCGCGCGCCGCTGACGGCGGTGATGGCGCCTCCGGCGGTGCCACCATAGACGGCAAGATCGTAATTCTGGGCGCCGGCAGCGGCGGCGCACGCAAGCAGGAATAGAAGACTCTTCATCGTGTATTAAGGTAGCAAATGGCGGCGCGGGAGATGGTGGGCGCGGCCAACCGGTCCCTCGCATCTAGTGGCATAACGTTGGTCTTCCGTTCGCCAACGGGCGAGCTGACGCTCACCTGCACAAGGCGGAGCCTTCCTCGAAAATAGACTCGCTGTGGCGAGGGTTGGTGGCAGCGTGTCGGGTGAGTTCTCTACTTTGGGTCTGGTTACTCACAGAATTAACACTGTACCCGGGAAGTATCCATATACTGTCCTATAGGACAGCAGTAGTTGGAAACTGGGTAGAGAAGTGGCGTACACCTTCACAGGCAAATTCTGGCGCTCCAGAAGCTCGATGGGAATCCACTTACAACCAGCTTTAGCTGGAAACCGAAAAAAGAACGGGAGAATCCAATGAAAAAGCAGATTGCAGTTGTTTTCGCCGCGGCCGTCATGGCCTTCGCCGCCGGTCCGCAGACCTACACCGGCGTCATCACGGACAACATGTGCGACAACGGCGACCACAAAGACATGAAGATGGGCCCCGACGCGAAGTGCGTCCTGGAGTGCGTGAAAGGCATGAACGGCAAGTACGTGCTGTACGATGCCAAAGCCAAGAAGTCCTACGTGCTGAGCGACCAGAAGACGCCGGAGAAATTCGCCGCCAAGAAAGTGACCGTGGTGGGCACGCTGGACGATACCGGCAAGAATCTGAAGGTCGATTCCATCGCCGCCGCGAAGTAGCCATCCGGGCGGGGCCTGGCTCCGCCCATCGCCACCCCATGGAAACACCCGAATTCTACTGTCCCACTTGCGCCAAGCCGGTCCCCGACCCCTTGGTCTGCGGCGATTGCCGCGCCGTCATCTGCCGGACCTGCGGCACGCCGCTGGAGCGCATCGACGACCTCGGCATCGGCTGAAACAAGGTGTTATCATCCAAGCGTCTGGTGATAACATGATTCGCACACAAATTAGCCTGGATGAACGGGAGTACGCTTTAGTCAAGAAAGAGGCTGCGGCGCTCGGCATCCCCATTGCCGAACTTGTGCGTCGCGCGCTCCGACAGGCCCTTCCCGCAAACGACCAGGCTCCCTGGATGCGCTACGCCGGCCTGGTCGAATCCGGCGACTCGAATTCCAGCCAGTCCATCGACGAAATCGTTTATGGCTCGAAAGACTGAGTGCTACGTCGACACGTCCGCCTGGATTGCATTCCTGGACCGCTCCGATAGCTACCATAGCGTCTTCCGGAAGCTGTTCTCAGACCCGCCTCCCCTGGTGACTTCGGCCTTGGTAGTCGCCGAAGGGCATGGGTGGTTTCTGCGCCGCTACGACCAGCGCCGCGCGGTTCAGTTTTTGAATTTCCTCGATGTCCTGCCCGGCCTCACGGTCCGGGCCTTCGATTCCGGTGAACTCGTCAAGACATCGCAACTGGTTAAGAAATACGCGGACCGGAAACTCACCCTCGCGGACGCGCACGGTCTGGCGGTCATGCGGGAACGGCGGACCTCCAGTTGCTGGTCCACGGATCTCCATTTGGGGCTGACCGGCGTGCGACTGGCGATTTAACTAACCCGGCACCCAGGTCCGCAAGAACCGCGACGCCCCAGCCGCCACAATCGCCGTCGGTTCGCCGCTATCCGGTAGCAACCATACTTCGCCCGCCTGGAACGCTTCCGCGCCGAGGGTCCCACGCCCCTCCAGGCAGATCCAAAGCTGGCATTTCTCCGGGGCCGCCACGAATCCCTCACCCGTCTTCAGGTGCACCAACTCCGTCACGAAGTGCTTGGAGCGCGCTACTTCCTCGCGCCCTTCGCCCACCGGTAAGGCGCGCGACGCGCCGGGGTGCACGCCGAGATCGCAGATCGGCACGGCCATCTCCACGTGAAGCTCGCGCGGCCGCCCGTAATCCCACAACCGGTACGTGACGTCGGAATTCTGCTGGATCTCGCAGAGCACAATCCCCGGGCCTATGGCATGCACCGTGTGCGCCGGAATGAGATACGTCTCGCCCGCCTTCACCGGCACCCAGTTCAGCAGGTGCTCCACCTCGCCAGTGCGCGTGGCGTCCCACAAGCGCTGGCGCGTAATCGGCTCGCGGAACCCCATGGCGATGGTCGCGCTGGGCGTTGCCTCCAGGATGTGCCACATCTCGGTCTTCCCGCGCGGCCCGTCCTCGCCGTCATCGGGATGCACCTGCACCGAAAGCCGCTCGTTGGTGAAGACCCACTTCACCAGCAGCGGCAATTCGCGATCGCTCAGAAACCACGTCTCGCCGATGGGCGTTTTCGAATCCTTACACCACGGTGCCAGGTGCGTCTTGCCCCACACCTTCTCGCGCAGGGAGGGGGTCAGGCGGATCGGTCTTTCCATGGCTACGAGTTTTTCACAATGAACTGGTGGATGCGTTCCAACCCGCGATCCAGTTCCTTGATCGACGTCGCGTAAGAGATGCGGACGTGCTGGCCGGTACCGAAAGCTTCGCCAGGCACCACTGCCACATGGGCCTCCGCCAGCAGGCGCTCGGAAAATTGCAGCGTATTGGCGATGCCGTTCTTGCCGATAGCCACGCTCACGTTGGGGTACACATAAAACGCGCCCCGCGGTTGGTTACAGTGGACACCCGGAATCGCGCGCAGCCGCGCCACCACGAAATCCCGCCGCTTGCGATACTCCGCCAGCATGATGCCCACCGATTCCTGCGGACCGCGCAAGGCTTCCACCGCCGCCTTCTGCGAGATCGAACACGGGTTGGACGTCGAATGGCTCTGCAACTTCGTCATCGCCTGCACGATGGCGGGCGGCACCAGGCCAAACCCGATGCGCCATCCGGTCATCGCATACGTCTTCGAAAGCGAGCCGGCCACCAGCACCGTCTGCTTCGCGCCAGCCAGCGACGCAATCGAGAACGGCTCGCTGTCGTACAGGAACTTGCAGTAGCACTCGTCGGTCATCAGGTAGATGCCGCGCGCCGAAGTCAGCCGGTAGATCTTTTCGAACTCATCGCGTTCCACCACCGCCCCGCTGGGGTTGGAGGGTGAATTGATGATCACCATTCTGGTGCGCGCCGTCAGATGCGGTTCCAGCATCGCCGCCGTCAACGCGAACCCCTGCGCTTCGTCCGTGTTCACGAACACGCACTTGCCGCCCGCATAGTTGACCACGTCCTGGTAGGTCACCCAATAAGGCACCGGGATCACCACCTCGTCCCCCGGATTCACCAACGCCTGCATCAGGTTGAAGATGACGTGCTTGCCGCCCACCGTGATCATGCACTCGTTGGGCTTGTATGCCGTGCCGAAATCCTGCGCGTGCGTCTCGCAAACGGCCTTCTTCAGTTCGAGGGTACCGCCCGCCGCCGTGTACTTGGTGAAATTCTGCTCCAGCGCGCGGACGGCCGCCTGCTTGATGTTATCCGGAGTGGGGAAATCCGGCTCACCGGCCCCGAAATCGACCACATCCACACCTTCGCCGCGAAGCCTGTCCGCTTCGGCCGATACCTTCATCGTGGACGATACACTAATGGAGGAGATTCGTTCCGCGATCGGGTTGATTGCTGCTTGCATCTTGCTTACTATGCCCCTTTCATTTTGGTTGTCGATAATCGGGCGTGCAGCCGGCTTTCCACCGAGGGCGGCACCAGCCCTGTAATATTCCCGCCCAGGCTAAAGACCTCTTTCACCAGCCGGGAGCTGATGAAAGAATACGTCTCGTGGGCCATCATAAACACCGTCTCGATACGCGGGCTCAACCGCCGGTTCATGAGCGCCATCTGCAATTCGTATTCGTAATCCGAAATCGCGCGAATTCCGCGCAGCAGGACGGTAGCCGAGTGCGCGGCCGCGTGATCCACGAGAAGGCCATCGAACGAATCGACTTCCACATTGGGGTAAACGTGCAGCACCTCGTCTAACATTTCGGTGCGCTCTTCCACGCTAAAGAGCGGCTCCTTGGTATCGTTCCGCAGTATGGAAACGATCAGCCGGTCGAACATTCGCGAGCCGCGCTGGATCAGGTCGAGATGCCCGTTGGTAATCGGGTCGAACGATCCCGGGTAGATAGCAATGACGTGTGGCGGCTTTCGCGGCAAGCGGTTAGTCCTGGATTGGCGGTCTTCTAATTCTAGCGGAACCGGCTCTCCGCCGGGAGCTGCTATACGCGCCATCGCGCGCATCGGCGAGGAACTCCGTGAGATGAAAACGGTGCTTCGTCCGCGCTTGCCGTCCCTGGAGGGAGCCGATTATCTCTAGCGCTGCTCCCCCAGCCCCAATTGGGCGGCAGCCTGCACAAACAACTCCGCGCCATTTGGCATCGCGCCGTCATGCTACTACAATCGAGTTTAGAACCCGTGACTCCAAGAAAAATTCTCGTTACCGGCGGAGCCGGGTATATCGGCTCCCACACCGTCCGCCTACTGCTTAGGCAGGGCCACGACGTTACCGTTGTCGATAACCTCTCCAAGGGCTATCGCCACAACGTGCCCGCCGGCCGTTTGCATGAGATCGACCTCTCCGACACCGCCGCGCTTACCCGCCTCATGAAGGCGAAGCAGTGCGACGCCGTGATCCACTTCGCCGCCTTCATCGCCGTCGGCGAATCCATGCGCGAGCCCGCCCGCTACTTCACCAACAACGTCGCCGGGTCGCTCTCCCTGCTGGATGCCATGGTGCAGGCCGGCGTGAAGCACATCGTCTTCTCCTCCACCGCGGCCGTCTACGGCAATCCGCACACTTCGCCCATCCTGGAGACCTTCCCCATCCAGGCGGTCAACCCTTACGGCGAATCCAAGGTGATGGTGGAAACCCTACTCGGCTGGTTCGACCAGATCCATCGGCTCACCAGCGTCTGCCTGCGCTACTTTAATGCCTCTGGCGCCGACCCGGAGGCCGCGCTCGGCGAAGAGCACGAACCCGAGACGCACTTGATCCCCCTCGCCCTCCGCGCCGTCCAGACCGGCAAGCCCATCACAATCTTCGGCGGCGACTATACCACCCCGGACGGCACCTGCATCCGCGATTACATCCACGTCAACGATCTCGCACAGGCGCACATCCTCGCCGTCGAGTACCTGCTGAACGGCGGCCCCAGCGACCAGTTCAACGTCGGCACCGGCGCCGGCAGCAGCGTGCTGGAGATGATCCGCGCGGTGGAGGAAGTCACCGGCAAAAAGGTCCCCTACGTGGTTGGCCCGCGGCGCGAAGGCGATCCGCCCAGCCTGGTCGCCAACAGTCAAAAACTCCGCGACCGCCTGGGTTGGTCCCCGCAATACGCCGACCTGCGCACCATCGTCGCCCACGCCTGGAAGTTCGCCGAAAAGCAAAAGTAAGGTGGCAGGCGGGTCACCGCCCGCGATTCACTACATCGACGTAATACTTCTCGTACTGCGGAATGATGCGGTCCGTGCAGAATCGCTCGCCCGCATTCCAGCGTCCCGCCTTCGCCAAGCGCCAGTGCAGTGCGTCGTCGCTGAGCAGCGCCACCACCCGTGCCGCCTGCGCCTCGATATCGCCGACGGCCTCCAGATACCCGTCCTCGCCGTCGGTAATCAGTTCCGGAACCCCGCCCACGCGCGTCGCCACCGGCACCACGCCGCACGCCATCGCCTCCAGCGCCGCCAGGCCGAACGATTCCATCTCGCTCGGCATCAGCAGCACATGCGCCAGCGGAAGCAGCCGCTCCACGTGATTCTGCTTGCCCAGAAACATCACGTGCTGGTCCACCTTCAGGCTGCGCGCCAGGTGCTCCGCTGGAGGGCGCTCGGGACCGTCCCCCGCCATCAGCAATCGCGCCGGCACGCTTTTGCGCACCTCCGCCAAAATGCGGATGCAATCCAGCACCCGCTTCACCGGCCGGAAATTCGACAAGTGAATCAGCAGTTTCTCGCCACCCGGCGCGTACGCCGCCGCACCCTTCTTCTCATTGTCCGGATGATAGAGGTCGCAATTCACGAAGTTCTTGATCACCCGGATCTCGTTCCGCACCCCGAAGATCTCCACCGTCTGCTCGCGCAAAGTGTCGCTGACGGCCGTGATGCCGTCCGATTTCTCAATGGAGAACTTCGTGATCCCAAAATACGAAGGGTCCGCCCCCACCAGCGTGATATCGGTGCCATGCAGCGTCGTGATATACGGCAGCCGCCGCGTGCCGGCCACCATCTGCTGCGCCAGCATCGCCGCGATGGAATGCGGAATCGCGTAGTGCACGTGCAGTACGTCCAGGTGGTAGCTCTCCGCCACCTCCGCCATCCGCGAGGCCAGCGCCAGGCAGTACGGCGGGTATTGAAAAAGGGGGTAGTTAGAGACCTCCACCTCGTGATAGTGAATGCGCGGCGTATCCGGATCCAGACGGATCGGGTTCGCGTACGTAATGAAATGGACCTCGTGCCCGCGCGCGGCCAGTTCCATTCCCAATTCGGTCGCGACAATCCCGCTGCCGCCGTAGGTGGGATAGCAAGTGATGCCGACGTTCACTTTGTCAGCGTAGCAAAGCCGATCTGCCCGTGCAGATTCTCATCCGGCGACGCCACGTCCCCGCCGCCGAACCACACCAGGATCCGGCCGCCTTCCACCACCACGGTGGGGTCGCAGATCACCTTGGAGTTCCACGCCTGCGTACCCTTGTACCGCACCGCGAGCTTCGTCCAGCGCACCCCATCCGTCGAACGCGCCAGCCGCAGGTACCGGTTCTCGGCAAAATCGCGAACCGTGTACAGCATCCAGTAGAAGCCGTGCGATTGCCACACCGCGGGCTCGCCGATCCCGGCCTCTTCCTCATCCATCTCCACCACCGGATTCGCCCGCAACTTCTCCCAGTGAACGCCGTCGCCAGACCGCGCCACGCCGATGCGCTGGCGCACCGCCCGATCCTGCCCCAAATAGTACAGGTAGAAGTACGTGCCGATGCGGATCGCGTAAGGGTCGGCCACCGCGCGCTCATCCCACGAACCCGCCGCACCCACATCGAGCACCGGCGCTGCCTCGGTCTGCCACACTCGCGCATCCGCCGACCGCGCCAGCGATATTCGCAGCCGGTCCTTCACCCCCGTCTCGTACCAATACCAGACCTGCCCCCCGTAAGACACCGCGCTGCCGTTAGCCGCGATGTAGCTGCCCGCCGCCGCGCGCAGCACAATCCCCTGCTTTCGCCAGTGCACGCCGTCTTCGCTCGTCGCCAGCGCCGTATGCCACTGCCCGTCGTACACCGAATAGAGATTCACCCGCCCCGCCACCGACGGATTCAACACATCCTGGAACTCATCGCGCGTGAGCACCGGTTCCGGCTCCGCCACAAACCGGAACACCAATGACGCATCCCCCCCAGGCACCTCGGGCAGCGTGAAGTTCGCGTACCTGCCGCAGCCTGTGGCTAGCAGCATGATGGCCGCGGATGAAAGCAGATAAACGCCGGCAACCCCTCTTGTCTTATCTGCGTTCATCGGCGCTCACCGGCCGCCAGTATCTCTTCGCTTCTCACGTCAGCGGAATCCTGAATTTGATTCCCGACCCGCTCCCCGGCCGCGATTCCAGCACCAGATCCGCATTCAATGACCGCGCCCTCCGTTTCAAGCTCGCCGGACCCAGCCGCAGCAGTTCCAACTCCTCGAGCGAGTACGACCCCGCGAAGCCGAACCCGTGCCCGTTATCATCCACCGAAATCTCCAGGCCCCGATCCGTCTTTTCCATAGCCACCGCCACCCGGGTCGCCCCCGCGTGCTTCTGCACGTTGTGCAGCGCCTCGCGCAGCATTTGCAGCACTTCCAACGTCATCTCCGCCGGCAAACCCACCGGCGAGTTCGTCCCCAGGAACGTCACCGGAATCCCGCTCTCCTTCTGGAAGCTCTCCGCCGCGCGCCGCGCCGTGGCCACCAGGTTGGCCCCGTCCACATCCACCGGCCGCATGCTGTGCAGGAACGTGCGCAGGTCCCGCACCTGGGAGTTAGCCAGCACCTGCAATTGCTTCAGGTCGCTCATCCCCGAGTTCAGATCCCGATCCATCAGCTTGCGCAAGATTTCCAGCCGCATCTGCAAGCTGATGAAACTCTGTAAGGGACCATCGTGGAAATCACTCGCGATCCGCATCCGCTCCAGTTCGCGCGCCTTCTCCGCCGCCTTTTCAGCCTCCAGCAACTTCTCGCGCAGCCGCTCGATTTCCAGTCCCTGCCGGCGCTTATTCACCGCGAACGCGCTGGCCACCACACCCGCCACTACCACCGTCCGCTCTAGCACCAGCGCGCCGTATGGCAACACCACGCAGAACACCGCGCACACCGCCACAATCACCACCACTTCCACCGTGCTGTAAAAAGCCAGCGCTTCGCCCAGCAGGAACAGGTAGAATGCGCCGGCCAGCCACAACATGTGGTCGGCGCCGTAACTGGCTATGATCAGGAAGAAGACCGTGTCACCGAACAGCGCCAGCAAGCCCAGCATGCCCGTGTGGCACCTGCCGCGCAGTGCAATCACCACTGCGTGCGCCAGGTAAAGCGCCATCACACCGTAGAACACAGGCGCGGTTCCGCTCGGCAGGAAAAAATAGGTAGCCGCTGGGGCAACGGTCGCTAGCAGAACCCGGACCCAGCCAACAAAGCGCGGCCACGTTAATTGTGGCGAAAATAGCACGGTTTACTTCCGGTACAGATAGAGAGTGTGGCTACGGCCTTCGCCGTCATCGGCGATGTTCTCCACCTTTTCGGGCGTCCAATTTCGGAAATCGAAGTCCTTGGCTACAATGCGTGTGCCCTTCTTCAACTGCTTGTCCAGAAGCGGCTGAACCTTGTTGTTCACCGCATCCGGTAACAGGTATACCGTCACCAGGTCGGCGGAACTGTAGTTCTGTTTCAGAAGGTCACCGTTGATAATATGGGCGTTCTTGTCCAACCCCAGTTTAAGAATCTTCGCCGTACTCTGCTTGCAGAGGTCTTTGTCCAACTCCACCCCTACCGCTTCGGCATGAAACTTCTGGGCGGCCACAATGACGATACGCCCATCGCCAGACCCCAGGTCGTACATCTTCTCCCCGGCCTTCAACCCGCCGAGTCGCAGCATCTTGTCGACGATGGTTTCCGGGGTGGGGTAGTACGGCGCAAGCTTCTCCGCATCCCCGGTCTGGGCACTCAAGGCGGCACAACCGATCACCAGCAACCAACAGGCTCTCCGCATCTTCACCTCAATCGTACCCTAAACTCCGTTGGCGGAATTCCGGCTTTTCCACTGTTCGGTGGATAATCCTGTGGAAATCTACCTGCAATTCACCCCGTAAGCTCTCCAAT
>JANYAH010000129.1 GCA_025361425.1 Candidatus Solibacter sp.
GACCTGGGCCGGCCCCTTTGTGCTTGTGTGCCGAGCATGTTCGACAGCTTGGGGGTGAAAGTCCCCTCTACAACCTGATGGAGGTGAAGTAGTAGCGAAGCGCAAGGGCGTCATCGCGAGGTGGGGTCTGAAAGAAGCGTGGAGCAAACGCACGAGCTGATGTACAAGAACCGGATCTGAGGCATACGGTGTCGGACGAGCGGGCAAGTGACCGCGAAGTCCATATCCATCAAAGCCACTGGTTGTAAATCCGGCGGTTGCGTGCGGAAGGCGGTCGAGCTTACCTCGGGAGATCTGTTGCGTGTCGCGGAATCGTGACTGAGGGCGTCGTAAGGCGCTTTGATCTCGCAGCAGAAGTCAGCAGAGGGCATATTAGCCACGCGAGTGGTGAAGGCCCGAACCGTGATCGCGGGCAGTAGCGCGCGAAACTCACAGCGGTCATGCGCCAGCCAATCAGCTTCGGCTGAGCTTGCCAGGGGCGGATAGGGTGAAGCCCGAAAGGAACTTGGGAGCGGCGAAACCGACGTGGGACACGTGAGCGACCCTCCAGCCTTCACCGGCTCAAGTCACGGAACCGCCGTATGCGGACCCGCATGTACGGTGGTGTGGGAGGGGAGGAGCCGCGAGGCTTCCCCCTATCCCGATCCGCTTGCCATTCCGGCGGCGCTGCATCTCGCTGAGCAGCACCTCCTCGGGAATGGAAGTCATGTCAAAGGTATCGCTCCACTTCTTGCCCAAGCAAAGCAGCAGTGCGTTGGCGCCCAGGGGTGACGCGCTCTAGCGGCAGTTCGGGACCCGGGATCTTTCGGTCGGCGACGACCCGGTCTACCTCCGGAGCCCTTCGAGGAACCGTGCAGTGGAAGTTCGACCGCGAGTCCCCGAAGAGGTATAAGAGGACGCCAATTGCCGAATTACGAAGTCGTTTACAACATGATCGTCCGCCTGGGCGGCGCACGCCTGGACCGCCTGGTCACGGAGTGCGGGATGTCCCGCAGAACCGTCTCCAGCGCCATCCATGAGCTGGATGTCGACTACATGGTCCACCGGGTCAAGAACGTCTGGTATCCGACTTCAGCCACGCCCCAAAAAGTGGGCAAGGCTGCGAAATCAGGTGAAGTGGGCAACGACCGTTCTCTGGCCTGCCAACAAACCGGGAACTCGCTGGGCAGTGAGCAAGCATGTCTATATCCTGATGCGCTGCCTGCCGGCTTCTTGGAAGAGGAAGAGTATGCTGGTATGGCCCCGCATAATGCGGGGCCCACAGGATGCAAATGGGTAGTGGAGCAGGATGCCGACCTGCCGGTGGTCATGAGGAGGATCGTCGACGATCTGGTGCATGCCCGTACCCAGCACAACAGGCTCGAGGGGATACGTACTGTACGCGCGCGGATATCCCGCAAGAAGCGCGCGATCAACCTACTCGATACGGAGCACACCCGCGATCTGTACGTCCTGGCGAGGCTCCTGTGGGTCGCCCGGACGGACAACACCTGGGATACCGACCAGGCCTTCCGGGCCTGGCTCACCGCGGATATGGACCGTTCGGTCCGTGGGTGGCGGGAGCAGGTGAACCAGGTCGTCGTCGAGATTGGGGTGGCAGTATGAAGTGCGAGCGGTGCAGCAAAACCATGACCCGCAAGACCCACGACGGCCCAAAGAAGGGAAGCACTACCTGGTTCGCATGGTATTTCACGTGCCGGTGCGGCTGGCTCTTCTTGCCAGGAGACGCGCTACGCGGGAAGGCCAAGGCAAAGGCCGCGACCACAAAGACCTCGCAGGGCGGCACTCTCGAGTGTCACCAGTGCCATGCCAAGTTCAACACCAACCGACAACTGGTAGAGCACACGTGCCCCAAGGCGGACCGAAAGCACGCCAGAGAACTGGAGAGGGGCACGGCGCACTACGGGTTTAACCGGCCCTGGCTGGCGTATTGATATGTTGGGTCAGCCTTGGCCAGGTATGGAAGAACTCCCAATCCCAGAGATGCGCCGTACCCGTAGCGGGTCACATTCTCGAGGTGGAAATCCTCCGGCAACTCTCCGAAGAGGGTATTAGACCCTTCTTGGGGCCAAAGGAACTCTAAATGAGCATAAGTGAAGCAGAGCATCAACGACGTGTCGACACCGCCTTCAAAAGGAACCCGGACGCCCCCGAGGACAGCATAGCCTCTGAAATCGTCGACCTTGAGATCGAGTACGAGGAAACGCAGGCTGAGGCCGCCCGTAGCGGAATCAGATGCCTACCGGTGCAGCACGTGGCCAATTACCTTGGCTCCCCCGCCAGCAAAGTAGAGACTACCTTGCAGCGGCTGGCCGACGGCGGGTATGTGGTCCAGATAGGGCTGGAGAGGTGGGTCCAGGTCGTCAATATCACCCGTGCCGGATTGGGCGGGGCCGCCCCGACCCCGGTCACAGAGGTGTCCCAGGATGCCGGGTCCTTGGAACGGCGGCAGGGTATGGGACGCCCCGAGAGCTTCCACGAGCAAACGAGGCGCATCCTGGCCGCGTTGCCGAAATGGAAGGAGCAGGCGTTCGAGTACAATGGCGGCGATGAATACGCGCCCATACTCCTGCCCGACGCTGGCGAGGCCGACTTTCCCGAGGCCGATGATCGCGGGGACGATATCATTTCGACATTTTGTTGACTTCGGGCCGGCAAAGCCGCGGCCGTGACCATCGTCGCGGTGGCCGCAGCACTATCGCAGGATGCTGCGGCCCATGACTCGGGAACGCGATCATGGGCATCAAGTCAGCCTTCCCTGCGGAAAGCTGAAGCTTTCCGGCAGGGAGTAAGGGAGGGGGCCAAAGCCTCCGCTTTCAGACCGAGAGGGGCACGTTTTCGGGGGTGGGTTTCCGCAATGCCTCGCGGATCGTTCCGGGCGGGACACCCAGGGCAATGCCGATCTGGGCCCAGCTCTTCCCCGAGGAACGCATCGCTTCGGCCTGGTCGCGGCGGAAAACGCGCTTCGGCCGTCCGATGGGCTTGCCGCTCTTCGTGCCCTTTGCCTGGGCCTGGCGGACTCCGGCGACGACGCGCTCCTTGATAAGCTCTCTCTCGAACTGCCCGACGGCACCCAGAATGTGGAGCAGCAACCGGCCGACCGGGGAGTTCTTGTCGGTATCGATGTTCTGCCCGGGCACGATGAACCGGATGCCGAGCCGATCCAGTTCCTCGAGGCTATTCAAGCAATTCACCAAGGACCGTCCCCAGCGGTCCAACTTCCAGACGATTACGGCGTCGAAGAGGCGTAGTCGGGCGGCTGCCATCAGAAGGTCCAGGTTGGGACGGGATGCCTTGGCGCCGGAGATGGTGTCCACGAACTCTCCCTCCACCCGCCATCCGTTGCGGTAGGCATAGCCACGAAGCTCGCTTATCTGCATCGAGCAATCCTGATCGCTGGTGCTGACGCGCGCGTAGAGGCAGACTTTCATTTCTTCACCCAACCTTTGATCAACTCGTTGACGATGTCGGATGCGTCCCGGTTGGTGCCGATCAGCCGGCGGCGCAACTCGTCGTAGGGCTCCCGCTCCACGAGGATACTGACCTGTCTGAACTTCGGGTTCGACCTCTTGCCGCGGGTGGAGGCAACATCGGGCTTCTTCCCGTTGGCGACTTGCACGGCGGTCATCACGTTCGATTTCTTAGGCATGTGTGCCCCTTCGCATCTTCGGGATTTCCTTGGCTACCTGCTCGTAGCCGGACCAGCGGGCCCGCGCAGATGGCGATCATAATGACATAATTATATCATGACGGCAGGGCAGACGGGCGTCCTTGTGTGCAGACGACAATACCCCGCGGGCCAACACTACGATCGCCGGGGTTCAGGGGCCAAGTGGAAGCAGAGCTTTCCGCTCTGCGATTCGGACAAGATGGGACTGCCCTTCGGACGGCCTCCCCGAGGTGTATGGTGCGGTCTGCCGGAAGTCTGCCGTCAGGACGATCGGACAACAACACGGAACGACTCGCTGCCAATCCAAGGGGTTCGGTTCGCCTCCCGAAAACTACCATCCACGAGACAACGGCGGGGCAGGCGATGGGCGACGCTCGCTCGCTTTCCCATAGCCACATACCAGGAAGTAGCCGTAGGCGGTGCTTGAACGCGGTTCGTAAACACTGCGCCGTTAGGGAGGAGTAACGGCGATGCATGTGCCGGATGGCGTTCCGCGTCGCCTCACGCCACCAACGCCAACCTACGGAGCACGCCACCCGCGAAGCCACAGACAATCACTTGCAGTTCGCTTGCCGCAGGGACTGGCCGGAAGGAAGAAGCGGGGATGGCTTTGGCTGGCCGCCGGGTAGCGTTGCGAAGAGATCGTACGTTGCCGCGGTCAGGTTCCGCATATAATATAAGCGTCATAGGTATTAAATAATATAAGCATCATAGGTATTAAACTATTAAACCTATGCGGAGGCCATAGTGGCAATTGCGCAACTCAGACGCCTGTACCGTCCTTCGATTGGAATCGCCGCCGTGGTCGCATCGGTTGCCGCGTGTTTGGCTCAGCCGCCGGCCTGGACCAACCCCGCGTGGTTGAACAAGGTCCAGTTCTTCTCAGGCATCTTTTATGACTGGCCTTCCGCACCGGTGACCGCAAGCACTCTGCCGTTCACCGGCCAGTCATGGGGCTTTGAGCCCAACCCCACCTTGGAGTCCCTTCAGAGACGAGAAGTGTCTACTTGGCATTCGCTCGGAAGAGTCTATATCTCAGGCATATTTGTGGATGTCGGCAGCAATCTCTTTCCTAACTCCGCCGCGGCCCGCTGCATCGATGTCTCCGGAAATCCTCGGAGCAATTTTGGCCCTGGGTACTCGCTATCGAGTCCGGATTTTCGGCAGTACCAGAAGGCTCAGGTCAAGCAGGCGATCGACGACGGGGCCGACGGCATTCAATTCGATGGCGCGACCATGCTGCCCGACAGCATTACCCGCGGCGATGGCGCCTACTGTTTCGATGCGGCGACCATGACGGCGTTCCGCTCCTATCTCACCACCAAGTACGCCGCTGCCGAGTTGCTAAGCCAGTTCAACATCACCGACCCTGCCAGTTTCGACTACCGCCAGTGGATCATTCAACGGGGAATCCAAAAGACCTGGAACCAGAGGCCGCTGACGGGTCTGGGCCGCGAGTTCTTCCTGTTCCGCCTCACCGAAGAGACAGCCTTCCTCCGCCAAATGACCGATTTCGTTCACCAATACGCCCTCCAGACCTATGGCCGGATCGCCACGTTGTCCACCAACACCGCCTTCGCCCGCCTTGGCACCGCCTACCTCGGGGCCGTGGACTATTTCGAGAACGAAGGCCACCTCTTTTACTCGAACTCCAATCTCGACTATCCTCTATCCACCACCTACGTGAAGTCGTACCGCAGCGCCCAGCAGGGGCCTGTGGTGGTGGAACCGGAAACCGATTTCGTTTCGGGGGGAGCAACCCGGTTCCCCGTGAACATGGTGCGGCAGGTGATCGCGGATATCTATGCGTCCGGTGGTACCGTGTCGGCCGGTAAGGAGTTTGAAGAATATGTCGGGCTGCTGGGGCCCAACGCCGTGGATCCGGCTGGGTTGCGGCGCTATGGGCAGTTCATTCTGGGACATCCGGCTCTCTTCGAAAACCTGCGAACATCTCCCCAAGTGGCGATTCTGGACTCGATGGCAACCCGCATGTCCCTCTATGGCCCAATCGATTCTCCGGAAATGCTTCCGATGTCCGACCAGTTTGACGTTCATTACACTGGTACCGCTCAGATACTGGTCGATACCAACATTCAATACGACTCGCTGCTGGCGCCCGATAGCACAATCAGCGCGTGGCCCTCATTTACGCTCGCACAGCTACAGAAGTACAAAGTACTGGTGCTGCCCGACACCTTCATGTTGGACGACGGACAAGTCAGCACGATTCTCGATTACGTCAGCGGCGGCGGGGTGGTGGTTGCCACCGGGTCCATCGGGACGCACGCTCCCGGCGGCAAAGTGGCATCGCGGCCCGATCTGCTGCGGTTGCAGGCCGTGGAAGGCGCAACGCGCTACGGAAATGGTACCTTCGTTCATACGCGCCGCGATCTGGGGAATCAATACAAGCCCGCCGCCGCCAATGGCGACATCGCCGCCAAAGCTGCCTTGCGGCAAGCGCTTCAATCCCTGATTTCGCCCTATGTCGCGCCGGATGTGGCGATTTCGTCGGTGACCCAGGTCTATCGCAAAGGCAACGCCACGGCATTCCTCTACCAAAACAGCTCAAACGCTTTCATCCTGCACCTGGTGAACTGCGACTACGATCCGCTCTCTGACACCTTCGCGGCCAAGGACAACCTGCTGGTCACGGTGCGAACCGGATCCCAGCCGATCGACGAAGTAGTCCTTTGGAGTCCGGACACTACCGGGCCGCAGGTTATTCCATTCTCGCGTTCCGGCGATACGGTCACTTTCACGGTCCCCCACCTCGACGCGTGGGACGTGTTGAGCTTGCAGCAGAACGCGGCGGCGCCGGTGATTCAATCGGCGGTTCCTGGCGCGAGCGTCGGCGCGGCTGGCGGCTCGACGCTGAATTTCAGCGCGTCGGCGCAGGACGCGGATAGCAATCCCCTGGCGTATACGTGGACGGTCAACGGCCAGGTGGTGACCGACGCGCTCGCGCAGCAATATGCCTTCCGGGTTCCCAAGTCGGCGAGCGGCGCCACTTACACCGTGGTGGTGACCATCACCGATGGGTCGCGGACCACTCAAAGCTCTTGGACGGTCACCGCAGCGCCATTCCACTCTCCCCGCGTGTTGTTCGATGAATCTCACGGGGAGGGTGCTACCCTCGACCCGGCGCGCGCAAGCCAGGGGAATCCTACGAATCCGACGAGGATTCTGTTCACCGATATCGCCAACGCGATGCAGGCGGCATCGTACGGCGTCACTCCCATTACTGCCGGCCCCATCACGGCATCGGTTCTTTCCAACGTCGACGTGCTCGTCCTCGCGGTTCCAGGTCAGGCGTTCACCAGCGCTGAAATGCAGGCTATCTGGACATTCGTCAAGAATGGAGGCGGCCTGGTTTTTCTCGGCGACCATGGCTTGGGCCTGGGCGGCGGAAACGCTTCGAGCGCAGCTTGCAACGATCTGCTGGCGCCGTTTGGGCTCCAGATGGATGCACGTACGGTTTTTTCTTCAGATCCGAGGTTCAACCCCGGGCAGCCATACGTTTCGACTTGGGTGAGCCACCCCGCGCTGGCCAGTCTTCCCGATTTTCAGAGTTCTTCCCTGCCCGCCTTCCTGGCCAACTATGGCGGGAGTTTCCAGGTGGCCGCGCCGGCCGTGGCTTTGGGCAGCACATCGGCAGCGGCGTGGCGTGGCGACACCGGGATCACCGCACCCCCTTCACCAGGCGCGGGGCTTGGCCCCTTTGTGATGGTGGCCGCTTCGCAATTGGGTAGTGGACGGGTCTTCGCCGTCAGCAGCCTCAATCCCTTCCTCAACCAAACGGGGATCGGTTTTTTTGCGCAGGAGAACCAGGCTCTGTTTCTCTCTGGCCTTGGTTGGACCAGCGCCAACGTGAACCCGGTGCCATCCGTAGTCCCCGGGGCGGCGCCGAAGTTCTCGCAAGCGGCCAACGGTGCAAGCTACACGCCGGCCCTCTCACCCGGCAGTTGGGTGGCGATCTTTGGCGAGAATCTGGCTAGCACGCCAGCAGCAGGCCAAACCTGGACAGGTGCGGATTTCCAGGGCAATCAACTGCCTACCCGGCTGGCCGGAACCAGCGTACTCATGAATGGCCGGCCGGCCGCGATTTCCTTCGCCAGTCCCGCTCAATTGAACGTGCAGGCGCCGGACGACGATACTGAGGGCCCGGTCACTGTTCAGGTCTCGACTCCGTCCGGAATCACCCAAGGCCAGGCTTCGATAGCGGTGCGCGCCCCTGCTGCCTTTTCTTTTCCGGGAAAGGGGATCACTTATGCAGCGGCAGTTTCCAGCAGTGGCGTTTTGATCGCGCGCCCAGCCGACTACGCCGGTGCCCGCCCCGCACAACCCGGTGAGGCCATCTCGGTCTTCGGCACCGGTTTCGGCCCGGCCATTCCTCCACAACCTGCGGGTCAACTGGTCCAGGTCGCTCCTCTGGCCGCAGCCGTCACTGCGACGGTTTGCGGCATCCCCGCCGAGGTCTCCTGGGCCGGAGTCGTGGGGCCAGGCCTCGATCAGATCAATCTGACGATTCCTTCGGCCGGCGCTACCGGCGATTGTCGCGTCCTCCTCTCGATTGCCGGCAAAACTACACCGGCCGGCATGACGATTCCGGTTCAGTAGCCGCGCAAGTCTTGGTTGCGTGCTCGCACCTGGTTTTCGGCCGGAGTCTGCAAGGCCGCGGTGAAACGAGCCGCACTATTGGCCCGACAGGTTAGACATCTTGTCCGATGCGTGGATGGCGTTCACTGCGAGGTCAATGGTAAGTAAGGCCGGCAATGGGAAAGTTCGCTAGTAAATCGAGCGGGGTGCATGGACCCTGGGTAGTCGCCAAGGGGCGAGTTTGCTCGCGCTGCCTGGCTGAGACTGCCAGATCGCCACTTTGCCGTCAGGCAGGATCTATCTCGCAGTGCCCAGCAAATGTCAGCAACGGTGTTACGCGTCAAAGTGACGCACTCCGCCCAAATTCCGGTTGGTGCGTAGAACATTCCCCACTGCGTATTATCGGACAAACTTAGTCAGTAGCCTTGCTGCGGCGCCCCCTGGACTCAATTTGCCGGCAAGCGGCGCCGCAGTTCGTCGAAAAAGTCGAGCAGGATGGTTGCGTGGACAGTAGTCGGCTCCGCGCTGCTGGATTCAGGCGACGCGAGCACTACAAAGCGCCGGCCGTCTGGTGCTATGTCCAGATTCCAAAGGGCGTTGTAACTTGGCCGGAAGAGCTGCGCCGGCGACCACAGCCGCGGTTTCTCCGGGACGAAGGAGTGCTCGTTGGCCGTGTAGCGGGCGACCATGATG
>JANYAH010000139.1 GCA_025361425.1 Candidatus Solibacter sp.
GGTCTCAATGCGCTGTTTTTCGTACTCCGCCTGCCTGAGCACGGTGGCGGTCAGTTCGAATTCGCGGCGCTTGATTTCGGCCTGCTGCACCAACGCCTCATGCTCCTTTTCCACCTGATGGATAGTGACTTCCTCGGCGCGCACGCGCTGCTGCATGATGTTGGTCTGAATCTCGTAGGTCTTGTCGGCCTGTGCCTGCTGCTTCTTGACCATCTCCAGGTATTCGGCCTTCTTGACTTCCAGATCGCGCTGCGCCTCGGCCTGCTTGGCCTGCGAGAGCGTCTCCGCCAGGACGCGCGCCTGGTCGGCGTTAGTTTTCGCGATGGCCGATTCGCGCGAGGCTTCGGCGCGCTTGATGTTGGTGTCGCGCTCAGCTTCGGCCGTGGCCACGTCGGCGTCGCGCTTGATGCGCGCGACATCCGGCCGGCCCATATTGGTGATGTAATCGTTCTTGTCGCGGACTTCTTTGATGGTGAAGGAAATTACCTCCAGACCCATCTTGTTCATGTCATCGGCGCAGGTGCCGCGCATGCGCTCGCCCACCATTTCCGGCTGTTTGACGATCTCTTCCACCGTCAACTGCCCGATGATGCCGCGTAAATGGCCTTCCATCACGAGTCGGATCAAGCCTTCGCGCTCCTCGGGAGATTTGGTGAGGAACTGCTCGGCGGCCGTAAGAATGGACTCCGGATCGCTCTTCACCTTGATCTGGGCCACGGCTTCCACGGTCACCGCCACGCCCTGCCGCGTGTAGAGGTCCTGCTTCGGAGCTACGTCGAAGCTCATCAGTTCCAGCGACAGCCCGCGGGCGCTCTCCACCATGGGGAAGATGACCGTACCGCGGCCCTTGACCACACGCGTGCCGCGGAACCCGTAAACGATGATGGCCTCGTGCGGCCCCGCTTTGCGGAACAGCTTGGCGAACATCATCATCAGAAATATCAGCGCCAAAACCATCAGCGCCGCGATCACAAATACCTGATTCTCCATAACCTGCATATCTCCTATTAAGCCCGCTGCTCCACGTCACCCGCGAATTCTTCCCACCCGCGAACGTAAGCAATCCCTTTCTCGTAGCGGGTGACTACGACTTCGGTGCCCTTGGCAATGGCGGCGCCAGATTCGGCACGGGCGCCGGAAACGCGGCGCGTACCACCCTGTGTGTAAATCAGTTCTCCGGTTCCGCCGGCACGGATCGGCATGCTGAGTTTTCCAAGCACGCCAACCATTTCGTAATCCGCCGGGTCCAGCGCCGCTTCGTGCTTCATCAGCACCTTGGCAAGAAACCAGAACACCACGCTGGCTCCGCCCAGGCCGCTCAGCGAGGCCACGCCTAGCGCCACCACAAACCACACGCCGTAGTAGTGGTCCAGCAGATAGCCGGTGCCGCCGAACCACGCCAGAAACGCCGCCAGGGTGCCGAGATTGAACCATGCCGCGCCGCCCTGCCCGCCGCTGTGCGCGTGCCCCAAATGCACGCCGTGGTCGAAATGCAGGTGGGGCAAATGCAGGTGTACGCTGCCGGACAAGAGCGACAAGACGCTCATGCCGAACCCCACCAGAAAACAGATCAGATAAAAAGACGACCAGGTCATGAACGCCTCCCCGGCTTAGGCGCGGGCGTGGAAGGGGGAGCCTTCAAGACTTCCATCAGGCGCTCCGCCAGTCCCGGATTTTCCAAAATCGTTCCCAAGAGAATCAGACACATTCGCGAATCCTTATGCTTGGCGGCGGTCAACAGTGAGTGGTGCAGATCCGCATCGCGGCTGAAGCTCTCCGCGCCAGAGATCAGCCACAAATCCAGCTTGTCTTCCACTGCGCCCAGATCGCTCACCAACTCGTTCGAAAAACCTTCGGGATCGTCCACCAGATACCCGGGATGCACCTTAAAGAAGTGCGCCAGCAGCATGCGCGTGGAGTTGGTCAGGTGCGGCCGGGATCCGCTCTCAATTTGCGAGAGGTAGCTCTGGCTGATGGATTTTCCGAGCTCCTTCTGGATCATACGGGCCAGTTCGACCTGCGACAATTCGCGGTCGAGGCCGCGGATGGTGCCCTCCACTTCGCGGAGGTATCGAAGTTTTTCACCGAGCGTCATATAGCAATCTGTGATTACTCTATTGCAAATTGCGATTGATGTCAAGAGGAAAAATTGAGCCGCTGGCAATTAATTAGTGGCGCTGGCCCCCAAGCAGAGCCGGCACCTCGGGAAGCTGTGAAGAAATGCGCCCGCAAGCGGGCGCTTGGCAGGCGAAAACGCCAGGCGAAAGCGCCTGCCCCACAAAAGCGCAAGCCCTTGCGTACCAACGTGGGACGGACGCTTTCGTCTGTCAACAGGGCGACCGGTTTATAGCCTCGTTGCGCTGCCTGCAGTTGAGCTCCGCTTTGAACCCCAAAGGATTCAAAAACTTGAATTTGCTCTTTAGCGACATGTTGCCCGCCTCCGTGCCGGATCTCCTCTTTGTCTTCGCTCGAGGCGAGAGTTGCAGGAATTGTAGCGCACCGGAGTACAATCGAACCAGCCACCGTGCGCACTCTCTGGCAACAGTTTCGCGCGTTTCTGGCGCGCCGGATTCGCTATAAGATTACGCGCGGCGGAACCCTGTTCACCTCCACCATTCTGCTAGTGGCCTTCGGCGCCATCGTTTCGGCGAACAACCTGCTCTTCCTGATCGTCGCGGCGATGATGGCGACTCTGTTGATCAGCGGTCTGGTGAGCCGCTTGTGCCTCGCCGGACTGGCGCTGGATTTCCAGGTGCCGGAGCACATTCCGGCCGGACGCAGCGTGCCGGCGCGCCTCTTCGTGCGCAATCACAAGTGGTTCCTGCCCTCGTTTTCCATCCACGTGGAGGCGATTCGCGAGACAGGAAGCCCGACCATGAAATCGGGCGTCTACTTTCCCCTGATCGCCGCCGGGGCGACGCTCGATACGGTCGTCGACGTCCGGTTTCCGCGGCGCGGGCAATACCGGCAGAACGGCTTCGCCTTCTCCACCTCCTTCCCGTTCGGCTTCCTCGAGAAGACCGCGCGCGTCACCCTGACGCGGGAAATGCTCGTCTACCCAGCGGTGGATCCGCAGCCCGGGTTTGACGATCTGCTGGCCGGCATTTCAGGCGAAATCGAATCGCACTATCGCGGACTGGGGCGCGACTTCTATCGCATACGCCCGTACGAGACCTTCGAGAGCTCGCGCCACGTGGACTGGAAGGCGTCGGCCCACGTGGGGAGTTTACAGATTCGCGAATTCGCCCGCGAGTTGGAACAAACCGTCGAGATCTTCCTGGACCGCGATGTGCCGTACGAACTGGACGCGTGGTTTGAGCACGCCGTGAACTGCTGCGCGTTCCTGGCCTGGCGGCTTTCCACCCAGGGCGCGTCGATTCACTTCCGGGCCAACGGATATGAGTTCCGCCAACCCGAGGACGGTGACATATATACTATTCTGAAGTACCTGGCATTGGTGTATCCGCAACGCGCCGGCACACCGGAAGCACCCTTGAATGATACGAGCTTCAAAGTTGTCTTCACCCCATCGCCAAATGCGTTCCGCGACGCGGGGTGGCTGCACGCGCGCCTGCTGGGTCCTGATGTTCTGCCCATTCCTGCTGGCGGCGCAGACGCAGGATCCACCGAAACCTGAGCCTGTCAAAACCTCGATCACCGTGGTGGAAAAGATTTCCGCCGAAACCCCGGCCAACGTTACCGTACTGGATCAAACCACGCTGCAGCAGAGTCCCGGGACCAACCTGGACGACCGTCTGCGCGAAGTCCCCGGCTTCAGCCTCTTCCGGCGGTCCTCCAGCCTGGTGGCCCATCCCACGACGCAGGGCATCTCCCTGCGCGGCATCGGGTCTTCGGGGGCCAGCCGCACGCTCGTCTTCTGGGACGGCATCCCCGCCAACGACCCTTTCGGCGGGTGGGTTTATTGGACGCAGTTCGTGCCCGACGAAATCGGACGCGCGGAGATTTCCCGCGGCGCCTCCACCAGCATCTTCGGCGACCGCGCCATGAGCGGGGCAATTGGACTTTTCTCGCGCCAGCCCGAGAAACTGCACGTGCTGGCCGAGTACGAGTTCGGCAATCCGGATACCCACGATCTTTCGGCCGGATTCTCGCACGCCTGGCCGCGCCTTGCCATCTCCGGCGCTGCCCGCGCCTTCACCACCGAGGGCTACTACATCGTCCCGGCCGCAATTCGCGGCGCCGCCGACAGGCCCGCCAACGTCCGCTTCGTCACCGGCGACGTTCGCATCGACCGCTACACCCCCATCGGCAATCTATTTTTCAAGACGAGTGTGCTGGCCGAAGAGCGGCGGAACGGCACCGTGCTCACGCACAATTCCACCGGCCTCGGCACCGTATCCATGCGCTATGTCCGCGAGTTCACCGGCGATTCCCTCTCGCTGCTCGGCTTCCACACGCGCGAGGGCTTTCACAGCACGTTCTCCAGCGTAACCGCGGACCGCAACACCGACCGGCTGACGTTTACGCAGACCGTCCCCAGCGAGGCCGTGGGCGGCGCGGCACTATGGCAGCATCACGCCAGAAAGTGGAACGTGATGGGCGGTGCCGACGTGTATCGCGTCGAGGGCGCCAGCACGGACCACCTGGTCCCACCCGGCCTCCGCGTGGGCGGCGGCACGCAGTTGCAGCACGGAGTCTACGGGCAGGCCGATGCCCCGCTCGGTCCGCTCCGCCTCTTCGCCGGGGTGCGTCACAGCTTCGCCGGTCAGGGTAGCCAATTCCTCAGTCCGAACGGCGGCTTCGCGATCGGCAAGAAGCGGCTGCGCGCCCGCGGCAGCGTGTATCGCAGTTTCCGCGCGCCCACGCTCAACGAACTCTACCGCGAATTCAAGGCGGGCAACACCACCACCAAAGCCAATCCGGCGCTGCTGCCGGAGACTCTTTGGGGCGCGGAAGCGGGCTTCGATTGGGTTGGCGAGACCGGGACGTTGCGCGTCACCGGGTACCGCAATGCGCTCGCCGGGCTGATCTCCAACGTCACGCTCTCCAGCACGCCGGCGGCGATCGTGCGGCAGCGCGCCAATGCCGCGGCGGCGGTGAGTCGCGGAGTGGAAGCGGAATTTCGCCAGCGGCTGCGGAACTTTACCGGCGAGTTAAAATACCTGTTCGTGGAATCGCGCTACGTCACCGGGTTTCGCGTGGCGCAGATTCCCAAGCACCAGGGTACGGCGCAGTTGACGTACCAGCGCGAAGGCACTCTGGCATCCTTGGGCCTGCGCAGTTACGCCTATCAGTTCGACGACGATCTGAACGCGTTCCGCCTGCCGGGCTACGCCAGCGCGCAGTTCGTGATCCGCCAGCACTTGGCGCGCGCTCTCTCCGTGGAAATGACGCTGGAGAACGCGCTCAACCGCCAATTCTACACGGCGTTCACCCCCACGCCGAACATCGGCGCACCGCGTCTGTGGCGCGTGGGGCTGCGTTGGGACGGCGGTTTGCGCTGATCGAAACAAAGCGGGAAAATTTAACTGCCGGGGTGTGCGGCGAAGTACTTCTCCGGCTCGGTCACTTCGCCTTACTTTCGATAATGCCCAGATCGGTGAGAATCTTCGGCGCCACCTCATCCATGGCGAGCAGGTTGTGGCAGGCGTTGCAGTCTTGCGAGATCGTCTTGCCGTCCTTGGCAGTGTGGCCGCCGTCGTGGCAGCGGTAGCAGCCGGGGTAGTCGGTGTGGCCGATGTTGATCGGGTAGGCGCCCCAGGTGACTTTCATTTCGGGGAAGATGTTGCGGTTCCAGACGGCCAGCACTTGTTTGGCGGAGGCGGTGATTTCGGCCTGCCGCTGGGCGTAGATCGCGGGGTAGGTGTCCTGGTAGTACTTAGTGAAAGCGGCCGGAATTTTCCGGGCGGCCTCGTCGCGGCTCAGGTAGGTGCCTTTCAGAATCTCGACGGCCTGCTTCTTGGCGAAGGGGAGGGTGTTGGAGATCAGGCCGGCGGCCATGGCTTTGTCCATCCCGCGGTCGGGTAGGTCGTAGCTGTGCGAGGGACGGTTGTGGCAGTCCATGCAATCCATCTCGCGAATGGGCGCGCCGCCGCCGTTAGGTTTGGCTTCGGCCGTGGCGTAGAGCGTCTGGCGGCCGGGGCCGTTGTATTCCACCCACGGGATGTTCTGGCGCTGCTCGTCGGTGGCGGCGTAGCGGATGGTGACGCCGGGTCCCAGGTGGGTGCCGTGGATGCCGATGCCGTGATTGCCGCCGCCGATTTTCATCAGCAGCACGGTTTTGGTGTGGCTGTTGGCTTCGTCGTCGGCGAACTTGTTGACCACGCGGAGGCGGTCCTCGCCATACTTTTGGGGCCAGTGGCAGCTTTCGCAGGTGTCGCGGGCCGGGCGCAGATTGTGCACCGGCGTCGGGATCGGCCGCGGAGAGGTATTGAAGGCGACGGCCAGGAGCTGTCTGGCGCCGGAGAGCTTGCTTTGGACGAACCAACCGGCGCCGGGCCCGATATGGCACTTGACGCACTCCACCCGGGAATGCGGGGAGCTCTGATAGGCGGTGAATTCCGGCTCCATCACGGTATGGCAGGTCTGGCCGCAGAAGGTCACCGAATCCATGTAATTCACCGCGCTATAGCCCACCTGGCTGCCGATCACGATGTTGATTACCGTGGTAATGCCGATGAAATAGGTCAGCTTGCGCAGTTCCGGATTTGCCCAGGTCAGAGTGGGAAATTCGGGTGGATAAATGTTGGTGCGGCCTTCGCGTCTTCGCTTCAGCCACATGCCTAGCGGGACCAGGAAGAGGCCGCCGAAGAACGGGCCTGGAATGGTGAGGTACGCCAGGATGCCGATGTAGGGATTCGCCGCATCTCCCTTCATGGTAATGGGCAGCAGGAAGAGCCAGAAGACGGTGCTCGTCGTGACCAGCACCACTCCCACCAGACTGATCCAGTTATTCGAAAGATGAATCAGGGGCGATAGCCAACCGCCACCCCTTTTTGAAAAATTATTGGGCGTCATGCGTGTGGGTTAGTCTCCCGCGGCTGGAGCCGGCGGTTTCGAATGCTCTATTGAAGGGGCCTGTTTCTTTACGGTCTGGCCGGTCAGGAATGCGGTGTTGAGCGGATAGACGTCGGGGTCGAAGACAATCGAGTAGAAGTGCCAGACCACGATGGCGAGAGTAGCCAGCAGGGCCTCATAAAAGTGTACGGAGGTGGCGATATCCAGCCAGACTTTGGGCAGCAGTTTCATGGCCAGATTGTTGGCCCAGAGCAGGGTGCCGCTGGCGATCATCACGATGGCGCCCCACGCCACCGCCCAGTATTCGGCCTTCTCGATGTAGCTGTGCGGCGACCGCACCGGCGGGTGCTCGCCCAGCCCAAGGTTGTAAGCGAAGCCCGAAAGCGCCTCGCGCGGGTCATTGGTATTGGGCAGCATCTCCTTCCAATGATTGCGCAGCTTGCGGCTTACGATCAGGGAGATCAGGTGCGTCACCGAAACTCCGATGAACACCGCGGCGGCCACCCGATGGATCAAGCTGCGCATGGAGTGTGCGCCTTCCAGCAGGAGCAGCGGGCGCGCCCACCATTGATCGGGGTATTTCAAGGCGAAGCCGGTCCAGACGAGGGTCAGGAATGAGATGGCCAGCACGGCGTGCTGGATGCGCTCGAAGGGCAGCATGCGAATCTCGCGATCGCCGTGGAGGGCGGCGTACGCGGGGTGTGTGGTGCGCTGCCTTTGGAAGCGCAGGCGGAAGAGTTTGCGCATCCAGTCGCCGCCTTGATGCAGCAGCATGAGGCCGATGGTGACGGGAATGATCAGCAGATAAAACTGGCGGACCCACTTGAGGGCTTCTGGTTCGGTGGCGCCTTCGGCAACGTGGACCTGGCTGATGGCGAAGCGGGTTCCGGCGCCTTCGTGGCATCGGCCGCAGGTTTTAGGCAGGTTCTTGGCGTTGACCATGCTCCTGGGGTCGTTGGAGCGCAGGATGTTGTGTACGCCGTGGCAACTAGCGCAATTGGCGACCGTTTGGGAGCCGCTCTTGGCGGCCAGACCGTGGAACGAGGAGTCGAAGCTGACCAGGCGGTCGTTGGGCATGCCGAATTTGCGGGTAAGGCGGACATCTCCGTGGCAACTTCCGCAGGTGTCGCGGATGTGGCTGGCATTCACCGGGCTGGCGGCGTTGGTGTGCTTGATGATGTTGTGCTCGCCGTGGCAATCTGTGCAGAGCGGCGCCTGGGTGACGCCGCGTGCCAGGGCCTGGCCGTGCACGCTGGAGCGGAATTGATCGACGACTTCGGTGTGGCACATGCCGCAGGTATCGGGGACCGCGCCGCGGAAAGCCTGTGATTTCGGGGCGAGCAGTTCATGTGCCCCGCCGTGGCACAGGGAACAATCTGGCGCACCCTCATTGCCGCCCTTGCGGGCCTGGCCGTGGACGCCCTTATCGTAGTCGCCGGCCTGATCGGCGTGGCAGGTGAGGCAGAGGGGTTTCGGGATCTTGGCGGGGTGGGGAACTTTTTCGTGCGACTCGTGGCAGGTATCGCAGGAGAGCGCGGCGTGCGCGCTCTTGGCAAGTTTCAGCCCCTGTTCGTGGCAGGAGGCGCACTCGGGTGCGGCGGCGTCACCGGCGGCGTAAAGACAGGCGCCAGTGACGCCGGCAAATAGGCCTAGAAACACCGAACCGAGCCTTAAGCCCGAGGAGTAAAATGCCCGGTTCTTCATGCGGCTAGGCTCCCAGGGAAGACCTTCCGGTCAACTGCCCGTAAATATAGGCGGCAGCGATCAGAAGGCCGAAAACGACGCTGATAACGGTCAGGATTTTGCCCCACTTGTCGATGGCGTCGAGCTTGTGGGCGAGGGACGTCTGCTGCGAGAGCGCACCGTGCATCACGTGCAAGCTATCGTCCTCATGGCTGGAGACGACTTGCCGCCAGATGAACAGAGTCAGCACAACCAGGGCGAGTACGCTCCAGACTACTAATAACGGAAGTAAATTGAAATTCATGAGTCACCTCCAGATTCGTGCTTCACAGCCGAATTTGCGGGTTCGGGCTAACCGCCTGGCCCGCCGGTAAATTGTGGATGCTGGTTTTGTCGAAGGTCTTTCCGGTGGCCTCTTCGACGGCGTCCACTACCAGCAGCAAGTACGCATCCAGGGCGCATTGCACCTGCTGGCGAGTTTCGCATGAGCCATCCGGAGCCTGTTCCCGGCATACCGAACAGACGTTGCGGCGGATGGCCTCAATGTACTGGTGGATGTCGTTGCTGTTGACCGATTGAATGGCTTGGGCCACTTGGGGGAAAAGATGGAACAGTGCGCAACTGGAGGGAATCTCCAGGCCGCACTGGCCGTCCGTGGTCCGTTCCGTGCACACACTACAGATCCGCTTCCGGACAATGGCCTCTAATTCGTCGAATGAGCGGTCCATGTTGAAGTCTCCTTTCCGGACTGAAAGTGAATGCACGCCGGAGTCCAAGCCGGTGGCGGGCTAACCTATTGAGTTTTGTAGCGTTTGGATCCGGGATTTCGGTGTTCTGGGGGTAGTGGCGCATGTGCAGTCCCGGCAGTGGGGGAAATTCCGCTGGCGGATAAGCAAGCGTGGGGTTTATCAACACGCAACCCAGCAGCCATAATCGCCAAAAGGACCGTGCTGATGGGGTCTTGCTCGCTGACCACGGAAACGATGCCGGCTTCCCAAGCTTCGGCCATCAGTTGGGCGTCCCTATGTGTGATCAGTACGATGCGCTCCGGGTTGGAGAGGGGCAGGGGTAGCTGTTCGAGCGTGGAGGGGTCGAGCACCATCACGCAGTGCTGCGAAGGGTCGGGCCGGCCGACCGATTCGACATGCCATGCGCAGCTCCGGGACAGGGCTTCACGAAGGGCGGCGGCATACATCCCGTCAGCGATCGCGAGCTGAACCGTTTGCATCATGGATAACTCCACGCCTCCGCCTTCCGTCTAGCTACTTTTTCTCCTTGTAACCGTCCAGGTTCTTGTGTTCGGAGAAATACTTGCCGGCATCGTTCAATTCCTTGGGCTTCGCCTTGGAATCGACGTGGCAGAAGGTGCAGGCCTTTTTGGTGGACTTGGTGAATTCCGGTTTGCCATACGAGGTCGTGGAACAAACCAGGAAACCGCCCAGCAAAATGACAGCGGGCAATGTGATTTTAAAATGGGACATGATGCCTCCAACCCCAAAGTTAGCAATTGCAGCACCATCCCGCTAAGTCTGTAGATTCGGACTGTTTGCCCCGAATTGACGGGCTATTGGGGGCATTCCCCCCGAAAATGACTCTGGTTGCGCGAATTCACGCAGGCGTCTTGCTATAATCGGAACAAGTTCTCAAGCTAAATGTCTAAGCTCACCCCAGGCTGGCAGAAAACCAGCATTCTGGAATCGGTGTTCGACCAGCTTTCCGACGCCCTGGTTCTGTACGATCCCGAATTCCGCATCACCGGGGTAAACCGGGCAGCGGAAAAGCTTTTTTGTATGTCGAGCGAAGAGATGCTGGGCAAGCACTGCCAGGATGTCTTCCAGTGCTCGGTCTGCGAGCCAAACTGCGGGGTTCTGGTGGGCTTAAACCAGCCGTCGGCGGCGCCCAACTGCACGGTCCGCCTGCACACCGATAACGGTATGGAGCGATTGGTGGTAATGCGCACCAATCAGATGTTCGACGAGGCCGGCCAACTCACGGGAGTGGTGGCCACCATCAAGGACATCACCGAGGAGGCGGCGCCCCAGAAAAACCAGGTGATCGCGGAATCCCCCTGCATGCGCGAGATGATGAATTTCGTGCGGCGCGTATCGGCCAGCGAGGCCACCACCATCCTGCTGGAAGGGGAGAACGGAACTGGCAAGGACCTGATCGCCAAGACGCTGCACTATCAGAGTGTGCGCCAGGCGGAGCCGTTCATTGCCATCAACTGCGCGGCGATTCCGGAAACCCTGCTGGAAAGCGAGCTATTCGGGTACGAGAAGGGCGCCTTTACGGACGCGCGGTCGCAGAAGCGCGGCATCTTCGAACTAGCCGATAAAGGCACGTTATTTCTGGACGAGATCGGTGAGATTCCGCTCATGTTGCAGGCCAAGTTACTGCGCGTGCTGGAGGACCAGACCTTCCGGCGGCTGGGCGGGCTGAAGGATATTCACTTAGACCTGCGGGTGATTGCCGCTACCAACAAGAATCTGCGCGAGGCCGTCAAGGAGGGCGCTTTCCGCCAGGACCTTTACTTCCGGCTGAACGTAATTCAGATTCTGATTCCACCATTGCGCGACCGCACCGAAGACATCGTGCCGCTGACCAAGTTCTTCATTGAGCACTACAATCGCAGGTTCAAGCGCCATATCGAGAATGTCACCGATGCCGCGGCCAAGCTGCTGCTGGCGCACGATTGGCCGGGCAACGTTCGCGAACTGCGCAACGCTATCGAGCGGGCCATGATTCTGGAAGAAAGCTCCTCGATCACGGCGGCGAGTCTGCCGATCGCGATCACGCGGCCGGACGGCATTGGGCCGCTGGCGGGAATTCCCACTGGCACGGAGATTCCCACCGACGGATTGTCGCTGGAAGACAACGAACGCAGCCTGCTGGTGCGCGCCCTGGAGAAGACCGAAGGCAACCAGACGCAGGCCGCGCGCCTGCTGCGCATCACGCGCGATACGCTGCGCTACAAGATGAAGAAGTTCAACCTGCGGTAACTACCCGGCGGTTACTGGCGCACCGGCACGTCCGCCACTATCCTGCCGCGCCGCGCGCTTTGGCAGGCGGTACCCCAACACGCAACTGAACTAGCGGCGCGGACACACCGGACGGGCATTCATCATTCGCTTCAGACACCGTAGGCTTTACGAGCAACTTATGCGGGTAGCTTGAGGGCTTTGACGCGGTCGCGCAATTGGGCGGCTTTTTCGAACTCGAACTTGCGGGCGGCTTCGCGCATGCGCTCCTCGAGCTCGCCGATGAAGCGGAGGCGCTGTTCGGGCGTCAGGTTGTCGACCTCTTCGTCCACTTCGAGCGGGACGGTGACGTAGTCGCCCTCGGCCACTGCCACCAGGCTCATATCGATGGGCTTGATGATGGATTGCGGCGTGATGTGATTGCGCTGGTTGTATTCCATCTGCGTCTGGCGCCTGCGCGCGGTTTCAGACAGGGCCCTGCGCATGCTATCCGTTATGACGTCGGCATAGAGGATGGCATGACCCTCCACGTGGCGCGCGGCGCGGCCCATGGTCTGAATCAGCGCGCCCCAGGAACGCAGGAAGCCTTCTTTATCGGCATCGAGAATGGCGACCAGCGAGACCTCGGGCAGGTCGAGACCTTCGCGCAGCAGGTTGATGCCGATCAGCACGTCGTACTCGCCGCGCCGCAGGTCGCGTATGATGCGGATGCGGTCCAGGGTGGTAACTTCCGAGTGCAGGTAACGGCAGCGCACGCCGACCTCGGAATAATACTCGGCGAGGTCTTCGGCCATGCGCTTGGTGAGGGTGGTGACGAGCACGCGCTGATTGTTCTCCACGCGCTTATGGATCTGGCCGAGCAGATCGTCCACCTGTCCCTTGACGGGGCGGATCTCCACGGTGGGGTCCAGCAGGCCGGTGGGACGGATGATCTGCTCCACCACGACGCCGGCCACTTTGGTGAGTTCGTAGGGGCCCGGCGTGGCGGAGACATAGACCAGTTGGTTGACGCGGTGTTCGAATTCCTCGAAAGTGAGCGGCCGGTTATCGAGCGCGCTCGGCATCCGGAAACCGTGGGCCACCAGCACCTCTTTGCGGGAGCGGTCGCCATGGTACATGCCGTGCAGTTGCGGGACGGTCTGGTGGCTTTCATCGAGAAACATGAGGGCATCGTGGGGCAGGTAATCGAGCAGGGTGGGCGGCGCTTCGCCGGGCAGGCGGCCGGAGAAGTGGCGGGAGTAGTTCTCGATGCCGTGGCAGTAGCCGATCTCCTTCATCATTTCAAGATCGAACATGGTGCGCTGAAAGAGGCGCTGCGCCTCAATGATCTTACCCTGATTCTGCAGTTCCTTATGCCACCACTCCAACTCATTGCGGATGCTGTTCATGGCATCCTCCTTGGTGGCGGCCGACATGACGTAGTGGGTTTTGGGATAAATCGGCAGGCGCTGGTAGGTCTGCTTGACTTGGCCGAGGAGGGGGTCGATTTGGGAGAGGTTCTCAACCTCGTCACCCCAGAGTTCGATGCGGTAGGCATCGTCGTCGTAGGTGGGGAAGACCTCGATCACGTCGCCGCGCACGCGGAAGGTACCGCGTTTGAAATCGGTGTCGTTGCGCTCGTAGAGAATCTCCACCAGTTTGGAGACAATCTGGTTGCGCGAAATGTGCTGGCCTTTCTCCAGCATGAGCAGCATGCCGTAGTAGGCCTCGGGGGATCCCAGGCCGTAGATGCAACTGACGCTGGAGACGATGACGCAATCGCGGCGCTCGAAGAGGCTCTTGGTGGCAGCGAGGCGCAGTTTGTCCAACTCGTCGTTGACGGTGGCGTCTTTTTCGATGTAGACGTCGCTGGAGGGGATGTAGGCTTCGGGCTGGTAATAATCGTAGTAGCTGACGAAGTACTCCACCGCGGCGTCGGGGAAGAACGTCTTGAACTCGTGGTAGAGCTGGGCGGCGAGCGTCTTGTTATGCGCCAGGATCAGGGCCGGGCGGTTGACCGCCTCGATGACCTTGGCCATGGTGAAAGTCTTGCCGCTCCCGGTGACGCCGAGCAGGACCTGGTGCTGCTCGCCTTCGCGAACGCCGCGCGTGAGTTCCGCGATGGCGCTCACCTGATCGCCGCGAGGCTGGTAGCTGACGGCCAGTCGAAAGCTCATAGTCTTAGATTGCCACAGGTCCGCTCGGCATTACTACAACGCGGCGGCCTTGGCGGAGCCGGCGTACAAACCGTTGAAGAGCAGCTTAAAGGTGCCGTGCGGCTGGTCGCGGAAATTGACCTCAGGACCCAGCAGGAAGACCTTGCCTTCGCCCACGGTGGCTTCGGCGAAAACGGTGCCGCCATCGAGGTATTGCTGGCCCCAGGCCCAGCCGCTTTGCAGGGGTTCGGCGCCGCTGAACCAACCGACGGCGTTGGTCTTCTTCATGGCCGCGGTGGGCTCCATGCGGAATACGGGGCTGTTGTCGTAGAACACGTCCACCTGGTCCGGCATGCCGTAGGCCAGCGGATTGGTATTATCGAGGTGGGCCTTGAGCAGCGAACCCGGGATGTAGAACTTCTCACCCGGCAGGGCGCGATCCTTGCCGTCGGCACCTTTTTCTACAAGGTGATTTTTCACCGGGATACCGAAGACTTCGGCGATGCTGGTGGAGCTGCCGATGGTCACGATGCTGCCGCCGGATTCAACGAACTTCTTGAGTTGGGGCATGGTCTTGTAGTCGGAGATACGGCCCAGCATGTGCTGGTACTCGGCTGGTATGGTGGCCAGGTCGGGCGCGGCGAAACCGCCGCCGCCGCCCCCGCGCCCGCCCGTAGCGCCGCGCCGAATCGCGCCGTCGGTGAAGACGATGACGTCGAACTTACTCTTGAGATCGCCCGCGTCGAGGGCCGCGGGATAGACCACTTCGAAGGGGAATTCGTACTGCTCGAAAAGCCAGCGCGTCCAGCCGGAGGGCATGGACCCGCCGTATTGATCGTAGAGGCCGATGCGGATGGGCTTGAGCTTCATGGCATCGCCGGTGGGAGCTTTGGCCACCGCGTGGACGGTGACACCGAGACCCTTGGCGCTCTTTTCGAGCAGCGGGCGGACTGCGGCCGATGCCGGAACCCAGATCGCGCCGGTGCCGAGGTCTTCGCCGTCCGCCTTGGGGGCCGACTTCAGCCAGTAGACGTCGGCGTTGGCCTTCATCAGCCGGTTGATCAGGACGAACGAGTTGTTGATGCGGTGGCTGATCAGGTAGCCGGCGGGGTTGGAGGGCCCGACGATGGACATGGCGGGGGGCGGCATGAGGCCGCTGACCTTCGTGAATGGGCCGTCGAAGGCCTCCATCACGCGATCGAACTGAACGCCCATCTGCATGGCGAGCGTCCAACCGGTGCTGTCGTAGGGGCGCTTGGGCGGGCCGCCGGGATAGGCAAAATCGTTGGGGTGGTCCTGCGGCTCAAACATATCCATCACGTGCGGGCGGAAGGCCTGCGCGGTCTTCACCACGTAGGAACCGGCGGGATAGCGGGTGCCGGCCACATGGAAGGCGGAGGTTGCCCGATGGATGGCGATACCGTTCTTCAGCAGCGCGTTGACAAATTCGGTGGCGGTGGCAAAATCGGCCTGATCGGAGGGAATGATGTAGCCGCGCGGATCGCGGATTTTCGGGTCGTGCAGGACGGTGTTGTACAACTCCGCGGGAATGGCGCGCGCGTTGCCTCCGAAGGCGCCGCCGGCCGGGACGTCGCCGCCGCGTCCCGCGCGACCACCGCGTCCGGCGCCAGCGGCTGCCGCGGGAGCAGTGGACGCCGCGGCGGCTTCCAGGGCGGCGATGCGCTTGGGCGTCACGGTCCAGTGGTCGGTGCTGCCGTTCCGGATGGAGTTGGTCCCCATGCGCCAAATATTGAACAGCCAGGTTTCGCGGTAGCGCGAGGCCAGGTCCATGATGGCGCGGTTCTGCGTGATTTCATATTCGATGGATTGCCGGTAGTGCCATTCGCCCGGGACCACGGGCATGGGCCAATCGCCTTGCGGAAGCTGCTTGTCGGCGATCACGGGGATCCGCATGGGGGTGGGACTGCCAATGATCTCGGTGAGGATGCCGATCATATTGTGGAAATACGTGACGGTGCGCAAGCCGCCGTTCCACCAGGTGGAATAGTTGGCGCCGGTGCGCATGGCGCTGCCTCCCTTGCCCTCGGCCACCAGGCGGCTGTGCATGGCGGTGCCGACCATTTCGATGCCGAGCGGCACCAGGGGGTCGAGGTTGTAGTTGAACGGGTTGCGGAAGGGCGGGATGAAGACCACGGCGCCAGCGGGGCCGGTCTGGTGATGGTTGTACACGATCTGCGGAAACCACTCGATGAACAACTGGCGGTTCATGTTGGTGGATTCCTTCATGTTAGACATGTAAAAATCGCGATTGTCGTCGTGGCCGATGTACTTCGCGTAGAGGCGGGGCAGTCCGGTCATGGTGCGCTTGAGCGGGTCCTTGTCACGCATGTACCAGTTGGCGACCAGTTCCTGTCCGTCGGGGTTGGCCTGGACGTTGAGCACGATGACGTCGTTGAGAAAGCGCATAGTCTCTTCGTCGGTGCGGCTGACCATCTGGTAGACCCACTCCATCAGTTGCTGCGAACCTACGGATTCGGTGGCGTGCAGTCCGCCATCGATCCACACGATGGCCTTGCCCTCCTTTGCGAGAGCGCGCGCTTCCTGCTCGCCGACACCCTCGGCATGGGCCAGTTTACCGGCGATTTCCTTGTAGCGCGCGAGTTTCTTCATGTTCTCTGGCGACGTAATGATGGCCATCCACTGGTCGCGGCCTTCCTCGGTCTTGCCGATGCTCTCCAGCTTCATGCGCGGGCTCTCCGATGCCAGCTTTTTCCAATAGGTCTCGAGCTGGGTGTAGTTGGCGACCTGGTAATCGTCGCCGAGATTGAACCCAAGCGCTCCCTTGGGGGTGGTGATTCCGGGAGCCGTTTGTGCGGGCAGCAGGCAAGCGGACAGGGCAGCTACAAACACGAACGCAGCGATTCGCCGTGACTTCATAGGTGTGATTTTATACCGCTTCGCCAGATTCCGCCACGCATGCCATGAAGGGCCGAAATATGGAGGGTTCGTGCCGGACGTAAAGGAACGGATTTTGCGAACCATAGGTGTTGTATCATGGGACAGTTTGAACTTCCCAACGGGGGAATTTCAAAGGTTAGTCATTAGTCGTCAAGGAGGAGTAAACATGAACCGTGTACGTTTATGCACAGTTTTGTTGGGGACCCTGCTCGTAGCCTTCGCAGCCTATGCGCAGTCGGACAACGCCAACGTCAACGGCGTAATTACCGATCCATCCGGATCGGCGATACCCAAGGCTAAAATAACGCTAAAGAACCAGGCCACCGGTCAAACCCGCGAGGCCGCAACCAATGAATCGGGAGTCTATTCGATTCCCACAGTCCCGCCAGGAACATATACCCTCGCGGTTGAAGCTGCCGGCTTCAAGAAGTACGAGTCCAGGGACAACAAAGTCGACCCCAGTGTCCCCGCCAATATCAGCGCGGCGCTTACGGTTGGTGCATTAACGGAGACCGTCGAAGTCACCGGCACCATCGCTACCCTGCAAACCGAATCCGGCGCGCTCGGCAAGGTCATTGAAGGCAAGCAGATTCAGGATATCCAGCTC
>JANYAH010000160.1 GCA_025361425.1 Candidatus Solibacter sp.
CTTCCCCACTGTTTTTCTCAATCCCGCTAATCTGATAGTCGGGCAGGCCCAACATGATCTCGTCGTTGGTCAAAGCATGTCTCCCAAGATTGTTTTACCAATCTGGGATCAGGGTCTGCCCCCGTTGTTGATCAAGAGCCCTGGAAACGGGCTTGGCGGGGTGATGGAATATGGTTCAAGAGCATGAAAATGCGGGAGAAAGATATATTTCATGTTCGTGTGACTCATCCAGGTCCTGCGTCCCTGTGGGCGCGATGCTAAAATACTTGCTTCATTCACCAGGAGGTATTTCGCTTGGAAGTAATTAAGGCACTCTTGAGCTTTCTCAGTTATGTGTTCCACGGCTTGCTGTGCCTGATACTGTTCGCCATGTCCGGCCTCGCGATGGCGGCGGGCGCCCAGACGCTGCAACTGGGCATGCTTCCCTGGACGGGATCGACGCTGTTGTACGTGGTGTTCTTCGGCGCAATGCTGGGGCTGGTGACGGTGCTCCTGGCCATCAAGGGCAGGTTGCGCCCGTTATTTTTTGTGTGGAGTCTGGGGGTGACACTTCTGCTGTTGAAGGGGTATATTTTCAGCGGCTACCACTTCAGCCCGGGCGAGTTTAGCACGGTGATGTATGTGATTGTAGGGTCCGTGATCGCGCTGCTTGGCGCGTGGGTGCAGATGGGGCGCAAGGCGAGGGTGCGGCGCTAAGAGCCGAGTGTTGCAAACGGACAGCGGATTTTCGAAAACGGATCTAGGGCTGGAGACGGACCGGTATGGACCGCTGCTGACTCAATCGTCGTTGCAGAGGGCACGAGCCGGAAGGCCGGTTCGCGGAGTGCCGAGCGCGAGCGCGCAGGTTTCCAGCGTGAATGCCGGCGTGGGCGCGAACGGCAGCGCGCAGAGGGGGCGTTAAGCCGCCCTCGACTAGTTCATTCCCGATCCATTTCGTCGCCCCAGAGCCTATGTGCTATTTGCATGTTGGCGCCTTTCCGGGCTTGGATGGCGGAGGCAGACCGACTTCTATCCGCCATCCCGCCCGGCTAGCAGCATACTACTTCTTGCCCCCATAGTCGGGTTGGAGGAGGCGCCCCCTTGGGCGACATGAGCAACTTATTCCACCTACTACTTCTTCATTTTGCCTTTCGCGCGGTTTTCGATCGGGGTATCCTTTTGCTCGCGCGGCGAATAACGGTTTAAGGCCGTAATCAGGTCCCTCGCCCCGGCCGGAGCCGTCTGTCCGCCCGTCAGGATTTCCTTGTTGGTGAGCTTGCTTGCGTACAATTCCTCGTTAACGTCGTTATCCGGTCGCAAAGTGGCGCCGTGCAACGCAACTCCGGCAAACAGCCCTTTTGAGCGCGACCAGGAAAGTATTTCGGCCTGCAATTGGACGTCCGTGGAAGCCGAAGTCTGGCGGCCGACCGGACCCGCCGCAACGGTGGCTTCACCGCCCAGCGTGAATTTATCCTCCAGCAGACGACGCATGCCGCGTTCGTTCATGAGCAGCATGACGATATCCGTGTTGGACGCACCAATCTGAAAGCCGACGCTGCCGCCTTCCACCCGGATGGCAGCGGGCGCGCCCCAGTTGGCATTATTCTGGCGGCAAACCGCGTATCCGCGGCCGAATTTCGCGCCGATGCCGAATGCCGCCTGCTTCATCCCAGGCACGATGACGATGCAGTTCGCCTTTTCCAGTAAGTCTTGCGGAACACCCTTGTCCGGGGTGGCCATGATCTCTTTGAAAACCTTGGTAGCGTCCGACAACCGCTGCTGTGCGGTATCCGCGGCGAACAAGACTACCGATGAACAGAGCGATAACGCGAGTGCAAATTTGCGCATAAAGTGACCTCTTTATGGAGGTTAGCAATCCGAGGTCCAACATCCGTTAGTGTACGAAAGCCCACAGAACCAAGCGAGGAACTCCGCGCATAGGGTAGAGCTATCGCGCGGCCGTGGCTTGGCCCCGGGCTACCGCACCACGACGGTCTTCACGTTGACAAATTCGCGAATTCCCCAGGCGCTGAGCTCACGTCCGTACCCCGATGCCTTAACGCCGCCGAAGGGCAGGCGCGGGTCCGACGCGACCATGCCGTTGATGAAGACCATCCCGGCGTCGATCTCTTCGATGAAGCGCTCCTGCTCGGCGGCGTCGCGGGTCCACGCGCTGGCGCCGAGTCCGAACCGCGTATCGTTGGCCAGGCGGATGGCAGCATCGATTCCCCGGGCGCGCATCACCACGGCCACCGGTCCAAATAACTCCTCGCAGTACGCGGGCGAACTCTCGGGCGCGTCGACCAGCACCGTAGGCGCGTAGTAATTTCCGGAACGTTCGAGCCTGCGCCCTCCGGTGAGCACGCGCGCGCCGGCCGCTACGGAGCGCCGCACCTGCTCATCGAGCTCGTGGAGGATGACGGGCGTGGCCAGCGGACCTACCTGGGTGGTCTCCTGCATGGGGTCGCCGACCACCAGCCCGGCCATCGCCGCCACAAACTGCCGCTCGAACTCATCGGCGATGCCCTCCTCCACGATGAAGCGCTTGGCGGCGATGCAACTTTGGCCGTTGTTGAGAACGCGCGCCTGCACCGCCGTGCGCACCGCGGCGTCGAGATCTGCGCTGGGCATGACGACGAAAGGATCGCTGCCGCCCAACTCCAGTAGGCATTTCTTGATCTGCCTGCCGGCCTGCGCCGCAACCTTGCGGCCCGCCGGCTCACTGCCGGTCAGGGTAACCGCTTTCACGCGCGGGTCTTCAATCACCCGCTCCACCAGCTCAGCGCCAATCAGCAGCGTCTGGAACACGTCGGCGGGGAACCCCGCCCGCCGCACGATCTCTTCGATCGCGAGGGCGCACTGCGGCACGTTGGAAGCGTGTTTGAGCAGGCCCACGTTGCCCGCCATCAGGGCGGGCGCGAGGAAGCGGAAGACCTGCCAGAAAGGAAAATTCCAGGGCATGACGGCGAGCACCGCGCCAATGGGCTGATAGCGGATGAAGCTCATGGGGCCGCCGATGTCCACCAATTCATCGGCCAGCAGGTGTTCGGCGTGCTCCACGTAATAGCGGCAGGCGGTGGCGCACTTGGCGGCCTCCGCGCGCGCGGAGGCCAGCGGTTTGCCCATTTCGAGCGTCATAATGCGCGCGAATGCGTCCTTCTCGGTTTCCAGGATTTCGGCCGCGCGCCGCATCCAGGCGGCGCGTTGGGCGAACGTGGTGTGGCGCCAGGTGCGGAACGCCTGGGCTGCGCGCGCCAGTTTTTCGTCCAACTGCGATTCGGTGAGCGGGTCGAATGTGGCCAGTCTCTCGCCGGTGGCGGGGTTTATGGTGGCGATCATTACTCTCTATTCTCGGACAGCAGGCGGGCCACGCGCATACCGCCGGCGCGTTGGATGCCGGGCACGAAGAAGCGATCGACGTATTCCTGGTCTGTGCCGGTGAAGTTCGCCAGATCGGCTTTCAGTACCACCCTTTGCCGCGAAAGCGCGGCGGCGAACTGGCACCAGACGGCCGCTTTGCCAACGCCCACCAATTCGACATCGGGCACGTCCAGCCAGCGCAGCACGGTGAGGATGTCCTGTACGCGGTTGGCGTCGTCGCTCTGGTTGAAGGTGAGGAACATCTTGGCCTCGCGGTCGCGCGGTGCCACGGCAGCGCCGGTTTGGAACGCGTCGATTGTGTAGACGGGCCGCCCGGTGCGCACCAGGGCGGCAAACTCGGGACTATTGCGCGCGGCCTCCGCGCCGCCAGGATGGATGAAGAGCACCTTACGCCCTTCGCCGGGGAACCAGAATCCGGCCACCCGGTCACCGCGGCCCGGACGCCCGAAGACGATCTTCTCGCCCTTGGCCTGGCTGACCACGCGCTCCGGCCACTCCGCGCCGAGCGCGAATTGCATCATCTCGCGCAACTGGTTCCGATCCGTGATTTCGCGCACGCGTGTCTCCGCCGTGCGTACCCATTGTGCGAACAGTCCCGCGTAATCGAGGGCGTTGGCGGGGAGTGTGCGATTGTGCAGGGCGAGCATGTCTTGAAGCTTTTCAAGCCGGATGCCGCGTTCCTTGAATTTCGCTGCGTCGGTTTCGCCCAGCACGTGGTTACCGAAGAAGCGGTAGACCGCCTCGCGGTTCTGCTGGTTGTAATTGTGCGGCGCGTCCAGATGGACGGTCTCGACGTTGGCCGCGCGGTCGAAGAGTTGGTAGATGGCGCGCACGGCGGGAAACTCCTCGGTGGCGGTATTCTTGGTCCAATCGCCGGTGGCGGAGACCATGATCATGGGCCGCGGGGCCATCATCGCGGCGATCTCCACGTTGAAAGTATCCAGGCGCAGGTTAGGGGCATTCTCGCACAGGCCGCCGCCCTGCATGATGGCCGAGATCATGTTCACCGGCGCGGAGAACTGTATGCGGTCATCCACTGCCGCCAGCAGAAACGTCTGCGTGGCCCCGCCCGATGCTCCGGTGGCGCCGATGCGCGCCGCGTTGACGCCGGGCAGCGATTCGAGGAAATCCACCGAGCGGATGGAGTTCCACAACTGCAGGCTGAGCGGTCCGAAATCCCAGAGTTGTTCCGCCGGACTGCCGAAATCGTGCGGCGTCTGGACGGTATCGTTGTAGCCCACCATGTCGTAGCAGAAGACCACGTAGCCCTGCTCCGCCAGATTGATACAGCGCGCCGGTATCGACACGTTCACCGCATGCTCCAGCCGCCCGTAGTTCCAGTGCCCGTGTGGCGAGACGATGCCCGGGAACCCGCCCGCCGGTGCCGGCTTCATGGGGCGGTAGAGATTGCCGCCGAGATAGTAGCCCGGCAGCGTCTCCAACAGCACCTTCTCGATGGAGTACGTCTTGTTCTCGATGCGCCCGAAGATCTGCGGATTTAGGGGGTTCTTCGGCGGCATGGGCAGGAGGCCGGCGGCGGAAAGAATCTGTTTGCGCAGGTGCGCGCGCCGCGCCTGCCACTCCGCCAGCGTCTTGTAAGTGCGCGCGGTGAAGTGGGTATCGGTATTGGGAATCTCGGTGTTGCGCGCGTCACTTGCCGGGATCTGCGCATACAGCGCGCCGCAAACCAAAAGAGTGAGGATCCGCGGGAACCGCGTCATGCGGATCCCGCGCAAACCGGTGTCCTTCCTTACGTCCAGGATGCCGGTGAACGGGACACGCGGAAACCAGTTCCACAGGTTGGCGCCCAGCGCCCATCGAACGTTCTTGTTGGCGGGCAGGCGCCCGGCGGCGCGAGCCAGCTCAGTCCCTAGAAGTGCCAATGCGGTGCGATGGGTCATAGCCAATGATGTTACCTACTTCGCACTGCGGTTGCCAGGGGTGGCAGGGAACAACCGCTCCCTGACCCGGCGAAGCCGGAACTAAACTAGAAGACGACTTCAGCGCAGAGATGCCGAGATCGCAGAGATAGGCGCAGAGAAAACCAATGGCGCGCGGAGGAAAGATCCTGCCAGTCCCGCGCGGAAGCCCATCTCGCCCGCAACTTCGCCGAGTTGGTTGTAGCACTCACACATGCTCTTGAAGCCGGCCTCCGACGCATTGCTGCGATTGGACGAGAACACCACCAGGTGTGCCGCGCCGAACTCTTTGTCTAATGGACGGCACGCGTGGTCATCATCAGACCTTGCGCAGTTTGGTCACGCGGCCGACTTCCACCCATTCCACGACGAAAATGTTTCCCACGTGGTCGAAGCAGGCGCCGTGCGGAGCGACGAATTTCCCGGGCGTGAAGCGATCGCGCGAGAGCTTGCGGGTGTCGCGCCATTTGCTGTCGGAATCGTCGCCCAGGTGCGCGATCACCCGATTGTGCTTGTCCAGCAGGGTCACGCGCGCGCCCAAGTCCGGGATCACGGCGTCGCCGTTCTTGAAGAAGTTGAAGTGGCACGGCATGTTGGTGCCGCCGACAAAATCGATATGTTTGCCGTCGAGCGTGAAGCGCTGGATGCGCGCGTTGCCGCGGTCCGCGACGGTCAGGACGGGCGCGCCGTCGCGGCCATCCACGATGATTCCGTGAGGGCAATCCAACTTGCCGGCCTCCTTGCCCTTACCGCCGAACGTGCGGATGTACTCGCCCTTATTGTTGTACTGGTTGATGAAGCTGGAGCCGTAGCCGTCGCCCACGTAGAGATCGCCATTGGGCGCGATAGCGAGGTTCGTGGGGCTGTACTTCGGTTTCTTGCCATCGGGGCCGGGCTTGTAGGCCGCGGACTGTTCCGGGTAGCCGAGGGTGAAGACCGGTTCGCCGTTGAGCGTGGCCTTCATCACCATGCCGCGCGCCGTACCGCAGAGGTAGAGGAATTCGGTGCTGCCCTCCTTCCGGATGTGCAAGCCGTGCGCGCCGCCCTTAAATTCCTTCCCCCAGCTTTTGACAAACTTGCCATTTGCGTCGAACACCACCATGGAGTCGGCGCTCTCGCTGGTGGCATGGACCGTGTGGTGCACGTAGATGTGCCCCTGCGAATCCTCAACCACGCCGTGGGTGTTGCCATACTTGATCCCCGCCGGCAGTTCGCCCCAATCGTGGATGGCCTCGTAGGTGTGTTTGCCGATGCCGATGACGGGTGCTTTAGCTCCGGTTTTATCGGTCGCGCCCAGGACGGCCGGGGCCAACGCGCAGGTCTGTATGAATTTCCGCCTCGAAGTGCTCATGGGAAAGAGTGTACTACTCCGCGGCGCGCAGCACGGTGCATACGCTGGCGCAGAGGGGGCCACCGATATTGAAGGTCGCGGCGGCGCGCGGATTTTGCACCTGCAAGCCGGCCGGCGCTTTGCCGAGCAGTTGAAGGGCGCTCCAGCCGATCATGGCGATTCCAGTGGCGCCGACGGGGTGTCCCTTGGCGATCAGCCCGCCCGATGTGTTGATGGCGCACTCGCCGCCGGGCGCCGCTTTGCCCTCCACCCAGTATTGGGCGCCCTTGCCGGGCTCGGCTTTGCCGATCACCTCCGTGCCCAGTGCGCCCATCACGGTAAAGCAATCGTGCACTTCGGCGACGTTCACGTCTTCGGGTTTGACGCGCGCCATCTGGTACGCCGTGCGCATGGCACGGTACGCGCCCGCCGGATGCAGCACATCGCGGCCGGCCTTGCGAAGGGGGTCGGTGGCCTGTCCCCATCCCGCCACCTCCACACACTCGGATTTCGGAACGCCGAGCTTCGCCAGCCCTTCAACGGTGGCGAGGATCAGCGAGGCGTAGCCATCGGTGATCTGCGAGCAATCGTAGGTCTTCAGCGGCAGGCCCTCGACCACGTAGCGATTGAAGCCCTCGATCTTGAGCGCCTGGTCGAGAGTGATCTGCACTTTGTTCATCTGCGCCCAGGGATTAAACTGCGCGTTGGCATACTCCTGCACCGCAATCGCCGCCAGATCGCGTTCGCTGACACCGTAGGCGTCCATGTACTCGCGCATGACTTCGGCGAAGATGTGGGGGAAGACGAAGACCTTGCCCGCGCGCTCGTCGGGATGAGAAAAGTAGCCGAGCACCTTGCCGATGAGCTTGCCGTCCATCTTGCCTTCGGCATCGCGCATTTTTTCGTAGCCAACGGCGATCCCGGTTTCGCCCATGCCGAGTTGCAATTTTTGGACTACAGAGAGGACGGCCTGCCCGCCCGAGGCGCAGGCGTTCTCCACCGACTCGATGGGCTTGCCTTCCATGCCAGGTGTATCGGCCATCAGCCCGGCCAGCAAGCCCTGCTCGTTGAGGGAGAAATTGCAGGCAGCGCCGATGCTGCCCACGTCCAATTCCGAAGGCGTCGTGCCGATTTGCCGGCAGGCGCCCTGGATGGCAGAGTCCAGAATCTGGGGCACGGTCATGCCCATCAGCTTGCCGAACTTCGACTGGTGAAAGGCGGCGATGTAAATAGGTTTCACGGTAATGTCCTATTTCAATTGTAAGAGAAGCACGAATGGGAGGCGGCCATTCAACGCGGAGACGCGGAGAGCGCAGAGATAGGCGCAGAGGAAGGCAACCGCAAAAAAGACGGCATCCGCCGCATTGGGTCGAGCCCTCTATGTGCCCGTAACTACGCCGCCGTCCACGCTGAGCACCGTGCCCGTGATGAAGGAGGCCTGGTCCGACGCCAGCCAGGCGTAGGCGTTGGCGATGTCCTCGGGCTGCCCCATGCGGCCCAACGGCGTGTGCCCCAACATGCCTTGCAGGATCTTTTCCGGCATCTGCTTCACCATTTCGGTGGCGATGAACCCCGGCGCGACGGCGTTCACGCGGATCTGGTACTTGCCCAACTCGCGGGCCCAGACCTTGGTCATGCCGATCACACCCGCCTTGGTGGCCACGTAATTCGTCTGGCCGAAGTTACCGTACAGGCCGACCACGCTGGAAGCGTTCAGAATCACGCCGCCGCCACCCTCGATCATGCGCGGCACTACCGCGCGCGTGCAGGTAAATACGCCCTTCAGGTTGACGCCGATCACGGCATCGAACTGTTCGTCGCTCATGACGCCGGCCAGCACGCCATCCTTGTACTTGACAAGTTGGCCATCGCGTAGGATGCCGGCGTTGTTGACCAGGACGTACACCACGCCGAGCCGGGCCGCGACTTCTTCCACCGCAGCCTCGACGGAGGCGGCACTGGTGACATCCACTTTCTGGAAGATGCCGCCGCCCGGCTGCGCTTCGCCATCCTTCACGTCCCATGAGGCGACGCGGCAGCCTTCCAGAGCGAAGCGCCGCGCGGTCGCCAGGCCGATGCCCGCGGCGCCACCGGTCACGATGACTACCTTGTTTTTCAGTCCCGTCTCGATCATCTATGCCTTCCCCCAAATGTCGCCGACCGTGAAACCGTTTGGGAACGGGTCTTCCGGGTCCACCACGTACTGCGCGAACCCCGTGATCCACGCCTGTCCGGAGATCGCCGGCACTACCGCGGCGTACGCTCCGACGCGCGTCTCTTCGAGCAGGCGTCCGGTAAAAGTTGTGCCGAGAATGCCTTCGTGGACGAAATCTTCGTACAGCCCGAGTTGTCCCTTGGCATGGAGTGCCGCCATCTTGGCGCAGGTGCCGGTGCCGCAGGGCGAGCGGTCCATCACGCCGGTCCAGGTTTCCGGCCGCGCCCAATCGAGCGTCCCGGTGGATACCACCACGGCGTTCTTGCGGTGCGCCTCCATGCGGGAGGGCGGCCCCGAAAGTTGCGCGATGCTGACCCCGGCGATCCCGGCGTTTTCCGGATGCACCACCGGCAGTTGTTCCTGGGTCGCAGCCTTGATCATCTCCGCGATCCTGACGATTTCGCGCCCCTCGTCCGGCGCGAGGGTAAGCCCGAGCGGCTCCGCGTCGGCAATCACGTAGAACATGCCGCCGTACGCCACATCCACCGTCACCGTGCCCAAACCGCGGACCTCCACCTTGGCATCCAGGTGCGTGGCAAACGCCGGGACGTTGCGGAACGTCACCTTTCGCACCTTGCCATGGCGCACCTCCGCGTCCACCGCGATCAGGCCGGCGGGCGTTTCCAGGTTGAGATGCGTCACCGGTTCGACGGCCTTCACCATTCCGGTCTCGATCAATACCGTGACCACGCAAATCGTGTTGGTGCCGGACATCGGCGGGTACTCCACCTGCTCCATGATCACGAACCCGGCGTCGGCTTCCGGATGGTTGGATGGGAGGATGAGATTACAGTTGGCCGCGGGGTATCCGCGCGGCTCGCGCAGCATGCGCAGGCGGATGTGGTCGGCGTGCTGGGCCAGCCAGTTCTTCTTGTCGAACATGGTCTGCCCGGGGACGTCCAGCACGCCGCCCGTGATGACGCGCCCCGGCTCACCGCACGCATGGGCATCCACGGCTGTAATCATGCTCGAGAATCGCACTCGCCACCTCTTCTCTATGCTACATTGCACGCACGCGAAACCTTGGCGCGCTTCTCGTTTGGGAAAGATTCTGTTTCGCGGCCCTTGGCGCCGGCCAATCCAACCAAAGTTGTCAGAAGCCAAAATTCGGACTGCCGCTGACAAATGTACAATGCTAAAATTGGAGCGTGGCACGGTAGCCAAGTGGTAAGGCAATCGCCTGCAAAGCGATTATTCGTCGGTTCGATCCCGACCCGTGCCTCCATCTTTCTGAACTACTCCCTGAGGCAAAAAGGCTTTACGCCACGAACGGGAAAATTCGGTGCGGCGATGAAGCGATATTTTGTTGCCACCGATGTCGAAAATTAACACCCCGGTGGGGGGCGCAGAATCCACGCTGCGCTGGTCGGTCTCCGCGCGGATCGCGGGATTTACTCAGAAGAGGAGGCAACTACTTGATAATGCTGCCAATCCGTTCACCCATCGACATACGCATTATAGACCATAGCAGCATTTTAACCCTATTGGAATGTGCAAGTTGTTGATTTTGGGTGCGACTGGAACGACGAAAACGACATAAACGGATGGGCCATGGTACGTGTACGGTACACGGGCGAGGGAGCAGTGGGCACATTGAATCGCGTCGCGGGTTTCCGGCTGCCACGCCCTAGTTCACCGGAGACTCGCCGCTTCACACGTTCTGCTTCACGACGGTGATGCTTTAGTAAACGAGTTTTCTATGCAGCCGC
>JANYAH010000164.1 GCA_025361425.1 Candidatus Solibacter sp.
AACCCGCGACGGCCGTCGCGCCGCCAGACGCGCTTCACAACGCCCTGTGGGCCGCCGCCGAAATGGTGGCCGAAGCTGCCTCCACCCACGTCGCGCCTGCTTCTCCGGTCTCACCGACGCCCTTGCCACTCGCCACCCTCCCGCCGGCTCCGGTCCCCGTCCCGGTACCGCGACCCGCTCTCGAGGCTGAAGCCCTCCCGGTGTACATGACCAACCTCCGGCGCGTGCCCGATTCCCTGCAGTGGTTCATCTTCGGAGGCACAGCTGCCTTTCTCGGCGCCGTCTGGGCCGCCATTTGGTTCGCTGGCGGTAAGTAGCGCCGGTCCCGCGGTACACTGCGGACTTTTCGAGCCGGCAAACCCGGATTTCTCCCGCGGCGCGAATCGCCAACCGCTACTTCAGCGGATACCCGCGAGTCAGGTGGAATGTCCGTGTCCAGCGCGTTTTCGTAAACAAGTGCGTCACCACATCCATGATGTGGTCGAAGCCGATGTTCCCGTTCACCAGGTCCGCCGTCGGTGCCTCGAAGCTCCAGTAGATCACCACGGGCGACCCCACGATGTTCTCCCGCGGCACCAGTCCCCAATACCGGCTGTCGTCGGAATCGTCCCGATTGTCCCCCATCGCGAAAATGTACCCGGGCGGTACCACCAGTTCCTCGTTCACCACGTACTTCTCGATCATCTCCGCCGCTCGCGGCCGCAGTGGCATCGCGTGCGCGTTCGACGGAAAATTATCGCGGTACGCGTCCGGGAACTGCTGGCTGTGCACCGTGTAGGGCTCGTCCACCAGATGGCCGTTCAGCATTAATTGCTTGTTCACCAGCCGAATATGATCCCCCGGGATACCGATCGCCCGCTTCACGTAATCCATTGAGATGTTCAGCGGATAGCGGAAAACGATGATGTCGCCGCGCCGCGGCTCGCGGTACGGCAGTACCTTGCCCCATGCGCCCGGCGGCGCGTACACCATCTTATCCACCAGCACGTGATCGCCGATCAACAGCGTGCCCACCATCGAAGCGCTCGGAATCACAAACGCCTGCACCAGCGTGGTCGTGCCGAAGAGCAGCAGGATGATGGTTACCGCCCACTCCGCCACGAACCCGCGCTGTACATCCGCCGTCAGCTCCGATAGGCGCGCCCGCACTCCCGGCGGATTAGTCTCTGTCTGTGTCCCCACATCGTTCATTGTATCGGATGCAACGTCGCCGGCGTGCTGCTTCCCTCTCGCGCACAACTGCACGCAAGCCCATCCACCACGGCCACCTCTGCCGAACGTGCCTTTCCCGGCGAGACGCTCCGCGAGTTTCTGGCACGCTTTCCCGCATCGCGTGTGCGCCAACTCCTCTGCCGACCTATGCGGGCCGCCTTAGTCAGGCCGCGGGGGGCGGCGGGTTTTTGACCATGGTGAGCAGCATGACCACTTCGTTGCGTGCCTTGATGCCATGCTCCAGGTACGGCGGCATGTAGACGAAGGTGCCCTCGGTGGCCTCCTGTTCCTCGACGCCCAGCTTCAGCAAGGCATCGCCCTTGAGAAACATGAGGGTGGCCGGGTAGGGAGCGGTGTGCGCGGAAAGTTCCTGACCCGCGGCGAAACCAAACAGAATCACCTTGCTCCGCTCATCGCTGTGCAAGGTCTGGCTGAGGATGCCATTCTCGGGAGTTTTGGCCTGTTGGCGAACGTCCCGCACATAGACGTACGATTCGGCCACGGGCGGCTTTGCTTCTTCTGGAGCTTTCATATGCTTAGCTTCTCACCGCGGGATTGAGATTACTGTGACGCAGGTCACGGAACCCTACCAGCGCGGCTTCGCGGGCTTCAACTGAGGCCACTTCCAATCGCGGATCTCCTCCATGTCTTCGCCGTGGAGGTTCACATAATGCCGGTGTTCAATGAGCTTGTCGCGCAGAAACTGTTTGAAATGCGCGCCGGTATTGCGCAGGCGTGGTACGCGGTCCACCACATCCCCGGCCAGATGGAAGCGGTCCAAATCGTTGAGTACCGCCATATCGAAGGGCGTAGTGGTGGTGCCCTCTTCCTTGTAACCCCGCACATGCAGATTCTTGTGATTGGTACGCCGGTAGGTGAGCCGGTGCACCAGCCACGGATACCCATGGAAGGCGAAGATGATGGGGCTCTCGGTGGTGAAGATGGAATCGAACTCGCGGTCCGAAAGCCCATGAGGGTGTTCCGACTCGGGTTGAAGCACCATGAGGTCCACCACGTTGACGAAGCGAATCTTCAGGTCGGGAATGTGGGTGTGAAGCAGATCGACGGCGGCCAGCGCCTCAAGCGTGGGAACATCGCCCGCGCAGGCCATCACCACATCGGGCTCGCCGCCCTCGTCGTTGCTGGCCCACTTCCAGATGCCGATTCCCGCGGTGCAGTGTTTGATGGCTGAATCCATGTCCAGCCACTGCGCCTCCGGCTGCTTGCCGGCGACGATCACGTTGACGTATTGGCGGCTGCGCAGGCAGTGGTCGGTGACCGAAAGCAGGGTGTTGGCATCGGGTGGAAGATATACCCGGACGACGTCGGCTTTCTTGTTGACCACGTGGTCCAGGAAGCCTGGATCCTGATGACTGTTACCGTTGTGGTCCTGCCGCCAGACGTGCGAGGTCAGTAGATAATTGAGCGAAGCAATGGGCTGGCGCCACGGAATCTGGTCCGTGGTTTTGAGCCACTTCGCGTGCTGATTGAACATGGAATCGATGATGTGGATGAAGGCTTCGTAGCAGGAGAAGATGCCGTGACGCCCGGTGAGCAGGTAGCCTTCGAGCCAACCCTGGCACATGTGTTCGCTCAACATTTCCATGACGCGCCCGGCGGCGGACACGTGATCGTCGTCGGGCCGCACTAGTGCGGTGGACTCGCGGTCGGTCACCTCGAATAGCGCCCCAAGGCGGTTGGAATTGGTCTCATCCGGACCGAAGACGCGGAAGTTCGCGGCGCCGGCATTCAGCGTCATGACGTCGCGCAGGAACTGGCCCATCACGCGGGTGGCCTCGGCCAGGACGGAGCCCGGGTGAGGCACGGCCACTGCGTAGTCGCGGAAATCGGGCAGGTGCAGGTCTTTGAGCAACAGACCGCCGTTGGCGTGGGGATTCGCCCCCATGCGGCGAGTCCCCTGGGGAGCGAGCGCGGCGACCAGCGGAACGAGTTGCCCGTTTTCGTCAAACAACTCCTCGGGCCGATAGCTCTTCATCCAGTTTTCGAGCAGTCCGATGTGTTCCGGCTTGGTGGCCAACTCGGCGAGCGGCACCTGGTGCGCGCGGAAGGTGCCTTCGATCTTCTGCCCGTCCACCACTTTGGGACCGGTCCAGCCTTTGGGGGTTCGCAGCACGATCATGGGCCACATGCGGCGCTCGGAGAACCCGTGATTGCGCGCTTCCGCCTGGATGGCCTGAATGTCCGATACTACCCGGTCCATCGTGCCGGCAAGCATCTGATGCACCAGCGCGGGGTCGTCGCCTTCGACGAAATAGGGCTGGTAGCCATACCCCGTCATGAGGCTAACGAGTTCTTCCCGGGGAATGCGCGCGAGCACCGTGGGCCCGGCGATCTTGTATCCATTTAAGTGCAGAATCGGCAGCACCGCGCCGTCGCGGGCGGGATTGAGGAATTTGTTGGAATGCCAACTGGTGGCCAGAGCCCCGGTTTCGGCTTCTCCGTCGCCAACCACGCAGCAGGCCAGCAGATCGGGATTGTCGAAGACCGCGCCAAAGGCGTGCGCCAGCGAATAGCCCAGTTCTCCGCCTTCGTGAATCGACCCGGGAGTCTCGGGCGCGACGTGACTGGGGATCCCGCTGGGAAGGAAAACTGGGTGAACAGGCGCTTCATGCCTTCCAGATCGCGCGAGATATTGGGATAGAACTCGCTGTACGTGCCATCCAGCCAGTTATTGGCAACCAGGCCGGGGCCGCCATGCCCGGGGCCGGCAATGTAGATCGCATTGAGATCGTACTTCCTGATGACGCGATTGAGATGCGCGTAGATCAAGTTGAGACCGGGAGTGGTGCCCCAGTGCCCGAGCAGTCTGGGTTTGATGTGCTCGAGTGTCAGCGGCTCTCTCAGCAGAGGGTTGTCGAGCAGGTAAATCTGGCCGACGGAGAGGTAATTGGCGGCACGCCACCAGGCGTCCATTACCTGCAATTCGGCGTGTGATAAAGGGTTCTCTTCAATCCCCGCGCCGGCAGGGGCGAGATGGGTTGCGATCATGATTGGAAGTCCTCGAAATGATGTTCTCGCTGCAGTATGCGGATGGCAATCGCTGGCGGGCTTTCCGCACGCGCTCGAATCCAGGTCCGTGTTTCCGGGTCTTGTAGCGCAGGCCATCCGCGGGCGACCGTACCGTGGCGTGGGCTCTCATGCCCGGCTCCTGGCCGGCCGAACTTTCCTTGCAACCTCCCGCATCATGCCGGAGGGTCCTTTTGGCGCGTGGCCTGGACACCCTTGAGAATTGCCAAACCCACCAGAACAATGGCGCCCACCACGATCCAATGATTCGGGACATGCAGCAAAACAGCCCCATAAATCAAGCCACCGATCAAAATCAGGAAACCAGCGAGATAGATTCCAAACGACATGGCAGCGGTGCGGTCCTTAGGCCACAGTAGTCACCTAATGATACACAGTCCGGCGCTGCGAATCTGTTCAGAATTGCACACAGATCGAATTTCTCTTCCTCGCGGCGGGCGATTTAACCGGCGGCGCAGCGCATCATTCGGCCGCGCTAGCGCGGTGAGGGCGGAGGGCGCGCGCAATCAGACCCAAGCCCCCGGCCAGCAGAGTCAGCATGACCATGGTGTTGAAGAGGCTGGTGGGCTGAAAGTAGATGTGCAGGTTGGCGATCACACCCGCAAAAATGAAGAGCGCCCCGGCGCCGGTCAGCAGCCATCCGATGACGCTGCGTCCGCTAAAGAACAGCATGCCGATGCCGATCAACATGGGCAGCAGCGTGATGCCGAAAGTATTGGCGCCGTAAAAGTTCCAGTACCCACTGCCCACCATCACCTGGTTGGACAGAAGATAGCCCCCCAAGCAGCTCATGGCGAAGCCCAGCAGAAAACTGCCCAAGCCTCCCGGCGTGCCGCCGACGTCGCTCATCCTATGGTCTGCCATCAGTCCGAGGATATCACCCGCGTGCGGCCTTCGCTGGTCTGTCAGACTAAGGGATTACGAGTCATCGCCATGGACGAAATTCTCAGCTTCTCCGCCACGCACCAAGCGCGCCTGCTTCGCCAACGCAGCATCTCCTCGGTGGAACTGGTACAGGCGCACCTCGAACGCATCGCCACCGTGAATCCGCGGATTCATGCCGTGGTTGAAGTGCTGGCCGCGCAGGCGGTCGCCGCCGCACGCACCGCCGATGAAGCGCTGGCGCGGGGGGCGGATGCCGGACCCCTGTGCGGCGTTCCGTTCAGCATCAAGGATTCCATCGAACTGGCTGGAACGGTGTGCACCGCCGGTACGCTGGGACGCCGCAACGCGCCGCCTTCCACCGAAGATGCCACGCTGGTGGCGCGCCTGCGCCAGGCGGGGGCGATCCCGATCGCGCGCACCAATCTGCCGGACCTGCTGTTTGCATTCGAGAGCGACAACCTGCTCTTCGGCGCCACCTGCAACCCCTACGACGCGGCGCGCACCGCGGGCGGCAGCAGCGGCGGCGAGGCAGCCTTGATCGCCAGTTGCGGCTCGCCAATGGGCCTGGGAAGCGACGCCGCGGGCAGCGTCCGGCTGCCTGCCGCCTTCTGTGGAATCGCCGCCATTAAGCCGACCTCGGGGCGCCTGCCGCGCACCGGTCACTTTCCACCAGCCGGCGGCTGGATCGAAGCGCTCTGGCAAATCGGTCCGATGGCGCGCCACGTGGAAGACCTGTGCACCGTGATGCCGCTGCTCGCCAGCGGCGATGGGCGGGACACGAGTGTGGTGGACATGCCTTATCGCGATCCCGCGTGGGTCGAGCTTCAACGGTTGCGCATCGCCTTCCATACGGATAACGGCTTCGCCCCCGCGGATGCCGAGGTCGCGGGTGTGGTTTGCGCCGCGGCGCGCGCCCTCGCGGGGGAAGTCGCCACACTCGAGGAAGACCGGCCAGCCTGCCTCGCACAGGCCTACGATCTGGAAATGAAATTGTTGGGCGTCGATGGCGGCGACGGGCTTCGGGCGTACCTGCAAGGCTTGGGTTCGACGCAGGTACACCCGCTGCTCACCGGGTGGCTGGACAAGCTGGAAGCGTATCGCACCAGCGTCGCGGGTTTTGCCGCCTACTGGTCGGAGTGGGATGCCTACCGCGCGGCAATGGGCGCATTTCTGCGCCGCTACGACGTCATGGTGTGTCCGGTCTATACGCACGCCGCGCTGCCGCATGGCGCATCCACGCAGCAGGAGAACTTCCGCGGCTTCAGCCACACCATGGCGTACAACGTGGCCGGATGGCCGGCCGCCGTGGTGCGCTGCGGCACCTCGGCAACAGGCTTGCCGATCGGCGTGCAGATTGTTGCGGCGCCGTGGCGAGAAGATATCGCGTTGGCGGTGGCCGCGCGGTTGGAGCGCGAGTTCGG
>JANYAH010000188.1 GCA_025361425.1 Candidatus Solibacter sp.
GCTCAGCATGTTTGCCAGGCAGCCCGTATAGCCCAGCATAGCGATGGAAACCAGCGCGATCGACATCCACGCCTCCCGCGCCAGCACCGCCGGAATCGCCGACGTCATCAGCACCGCGAAGAACGTCACCGACATCTTGCGAGCCATCGTCACACTCCAACCGCGCTTCAAGAGCAGCCCTGACATCCACCCGCCCAAAATATTGCCGAACCCCGCCACCATGAACGGAATCCAGCCGTAGATCCCGATCTTCGCCAGGTCGAACCCGCGCGCGTGCTTCAAGTATTCCGGGAACCAGAAAATGTAGAAGTACCACACGGGATCCATGAAGATCTTCGATAACGTGAACGCCCACACGAATCGCGTCCGCAGCAGTTCCCTTACCGGGATCACCGTCTCCGCTGGCGCACCCGCCGGCGCCTTCGGCGTGTGGTACATGGTGAACCAGAACACCAGCCAGACCAGCCCGGCAAGCCCCACAAACGCGAACGCCGCTTGCCAGCCGATGTGCAGAATCAAGTACGCCACAATCGGCGGTGCCAGAATCGCGCCCACCGCCGACCCGCTGTTGAACAGCCCCGCCGCCAGCGCGCGTTCCTTCTCCGGGAACCACTCCGCCACCACCTTCACCGCTCCCGGCCAGTTCCCCGCCTCGCCGATGCCCAGCAGGAACCGGAACACTCCGAGGCTGAACGTGCCGCGCGCGAACCCATGCAGCGCCGCCGCAATGCTCCACCACGCCACGCACAACCCGAAGCCCAACCGCGTCCCCAGCCGGTCGATCATCGGCCCCGAGAGACCGTTCATGATCGTGTAGGCAAACAGAAAGGCCGAGACCACCCGCGAGTAGTCCTGGTTGGTCATGTGAAACTGCTCGCGCAGGATCGGCGCCGCTACCGAGAGCGTCTGCCGGTCCAGATAATTGATCACGGTGGCGAAAAACGCCAGCGAGATCATGCGCCACCGCAACGGCGAAACCGCTCCCCCCTCTTCCCTGCCCTCTGCGCCGCTCACGCCGGATCGACCCGCCTCGCCGACTTGAGCGATTCCCGCCGGTTCATCATGCCTTTCGCTCCATACAAGATTGCCGCTCCACCAACTCCACCGCGAACATCCGGTGCTCTGGACCCTGATGTTCACCGCGCCCTACAAGCCGCAGCAGAATCTCTACCGCCGCCTGGCCGATCTCATACTTCGGCTGGTGGATGGTTGTCAGCGGCGGATGCACGATGCTGGCGAGTTCGACGTTATCGAAGCCCATCACCGACACATCTTCCGGAATCCGCCGCCCCGCTTCCATCAGCGCCCGGATCGTCCCGAACGCCATCATATCGCTGGCCGCAAATACCGCCGTCACATCCGGATGCTGCGCCATCAGCTTCTGCGCCAGTTCCACACCGCCCTGAAAGTTATTCTTCCCATGCAGCAGCACCGGCCGCACGGGTCTGCGCGCCGCCGCCAGACGGGCGACGAACCCCTTGGCCCGCTCCGTCATGTTGCCGTGATGCCGCGGACCGGTGAGGTGCGCGATCTTGCGGTGCCCCAGTTTCAGCAGGTACTCGGCCGCCAGCGCCCCGCCAGTTTCATTGTCCGCGCAGACGGTGGAAAATACGCCGCGGGGAGCGGTCCGGTTGAGCAGCACGATCGGCACGCCGAGCCCCGAAAGCTGCTCTTGCTGTTTCTTGCTCAGCACCGCCACCGAATTCATCAGAATGCCGTCCACGCGCTTCTCCATCAGCGATTGTCCGTAGCGCATCTGCTTTTCCGGATCGAGATCGCTATTGCACAGCACCAGGTCGTAGCCCGCGCGGTACGCGGCATCTTCGGCGCCGCGCGCCACCTCTGCGAAGAAGAGATTGCGGATATCGCTCACCACCAGCGCCAGCGTGTGCGACCGCCCCGTCACCAACCCCCGCGCCACCCGGTTCGGACGGTACTTCAACCGCTGAGCTACCGCCACCACGTGTTCCCGCGTGTCGGCGTGAACCCCGTACTCTCCGTTCAGCGCGCGCGAAACCGTCGAGACATTCACGCCCGATTCCCTCGCCACATCCTTGATTGTCACGGCCATAAATGTTGCAAACGTTCCTGATTATAGGCCGCACGGCGTTTCGATGCAATGTGACATCAGGCCGCGTCTGGGTCGGGCCAGCAAAACTCGCCGGTGCAAAGGCACGTCTGGAATTCCACAAATTCCGGAAACGTTTGCAGCGAGGCTCATGACAGCAAGAACGGCTCCGATTCGGGGCCGCTGCCGTGAGGGAGCGAGCGCCTAATTCTGTGCCGCGCCGGTCCTGGCCACCAGCACTGAGCAGGATGCGTGCTCCACCACACTCCGCGAGACGCTGCCGACGAAAAACGTTTCCATGCGAGATTTGTCGCACGAACCCACCACGATCAGGTCCGCCCCCCATTCCTTGGCATAGTCGCCGATCATGCTCTTGGGGTCGCCTTCCCGACTGACACCCTCGGCGTGGAACCCACGGCTGTGCAGTTGGGCCACGGCGCTGGCCACCGTATTTGCCGCAATGTTGTCCGCCGTGTGCTGCACATCGGCGACGTCGCGCGCACCTTCGAGCAGTTGGACCACCGGCGGGTGCACGTTTTCCGCAATCGTCAGGACGCGGAATTCAGTTGCCTCCGGCCAGGGAATCGAGGCCGCCGCCGCTACCGGATCGGAGGACCCATCGTTACTGCCACTAACAGCGATCAGAATTCGCATATCTAGCTTGGAGTGTACCAGTACCTGCGATATCATGACCGCATGTTCTCACGCAGGGAAATATTGGCCGGTACAACTGCGGGTATCGTGGATGAGTTGGCGACCCTGGCGCGGACGTGGACGGAAGAGGTGAAGAAGTGGTGACCGGTCTGTCACAGTTGCCGATTTTCGGCGAGGGGTTGGTGGAGGGCGGCCCGATACAGCGGATCACGTCGCTGCTCATCAAGCCGGCGTCCGCGGTGTGCAATCTGGATTGCGAATATTGCTTCTACCTGGATCGCGAGGCCGACCCGTACAGCGCGCTGCCCGGGCGCCGCATGACGCTGGAAACGCTGGAGCGCCTGGTCGATACCTACCTGTTCTACTCGTACCCCAACAGCGTGTTCGCGTTTCAAGGCGGCGAACCGACCCTCGCCGGGCTGCCGTTTTTCGAAAAGCTGGTCGAGTTCCAGCAGCAGTACGGGCGCTCGGGCCAATCGGTCGGCAATGCGCTACAGACCAACGCCATCTTGCTGGACAAGAATTGGTGCCAACTGTTTCGCCAGTATCAGTGGCTGCTCGGGGTATCGCTGGATGGGCCGGAGCAGATCAACGACCGCTTCCGCTACAACAAGGAGAAGCGCGGCACGTGGAAGCGTGTCATGCGGAGCGTCGAACTGCTTCAGCAGGAGAAGGTGGATTTCAACGTTTTGTGCGTGCTCAGCCAGGCCAACGTGGAAAAGCCGCGCGAGTTGTACAAGTTCTATAAGAACGCGGGCATCGATAACCTGCAATTCATTCCGCTGGCGGAGTTCGC
>JANYAH010000022.1 GCA_025361425.1 Candidatus Solibacter sp.
CGCTGGTAATCGATTCCAAACGAAGCACCGCTCCCGGCCCAGAGGTTAGCCTCTGGGCCAGGAGCATTTTAATTACCCCCTGCCCGATTACTTCTTCTTGCCTTGCGCGGCGACCGCATCCACCACCGCCGCCGCCCGGACGATCGGTCTTCGGACGGGCTTCGTTGACGTTCAACGCGCGGCCATCCAGTTCGCGGCCGTTAACCGCGGCAATTGCCTTCTCGGCTTCGCCATCGTTGGCCATCTCGACAAACCCAAAGCCTCTGGGTTGTCCCGAGTCACGGTCGGTGCAGATGTTGACACGGTCTACGGTGCCGTGAGCTTCAAACAGGGATCGGACGGAAGCTTCCGTTACCCCAAAACTGAGGTTGCCTACAAAAATGTTCTTCATAATTTACTTATCCTTACTGCGGCCAATTGGTGGGTAGACGGAAGAAGCGGAACGCTAAGAGGGTCTGCCATGAATCAGCGGGAGCTACACCAATTGTATAGCAAATCCTAGCGCGGGTGGTATAATTATGAAAATAAGTGATTTTCTCGAATCGGCCTGATTTCTCGCGGCCCTGGGAAGAATGAGGAACATAACTTAATGTTGTACGACAGCACCAAGTCATTGCTCCAAAGTATTCTGCGATCTCTGGAAACCACCGGCGAAATTCCCTGGGACGAGCATACGGAATCCGGCAATGCCTGCCTTTACGAAATGCACCAGATGTCCCGGCCAGAGTACAAAGCGTATCGAACCGATAAGCAGAACGCGAATTCACAGGCACAAACCGGCTTTCCCGAGAAACTTAGCCGGGCTATGCCGTACGTTCGGACGATGGTGATCGCCATCCGACATAAAGACCAAACCACGGCCGTCGAGAGCGGCAAATCCGCCCTGGCTGAGATGTGATCGCATGGCCCCCTCAATGACCCATTCCTTTACTTACATAGACATCGGCGGCAATCAGGCGCAATATGCGGTCTCCGATGAAGACCACCGCCGGGATTTTCACTGGTCCACGGACCACGGCGATCGCGGCGTGTCCCCCACCTTTGCTCAAGCGCAAACTCAGGCCAGAACCGTCCTCAAGGACAGTATGGCGGCCCATCGGCGAAGCGAAGCAGCCCTCCGGGCGGACCAGTACTCTTCTAACTGGCGGCCTCGCTGAGCCGCCCAGGCACACACCTGCCTCTCCCCGCGTTTCCGCCCCCGGTTTTCCCAGGCCCCATCCGCCGCCCCGCTTTTCCCATCCTGCGCTGACGCGGCTGTCGCCCCCCCTCCATCTGTGATACGTTAGTCAAACACTTATGGATCCCACACACGTCATCCCACGCGTAGAGACCTTCGAAGGCCGCATCCACCACATGTACCGCTGCACCGGCGGCGAAGTCACCATTGGCATCGGTCATGCCATCCCCGCCCCCGCCGACGCGCTCAACCTGGCGTGGTCCGTCGATGGCCGCCCCGCCACCACCGTCGAAATCCAGGCCGGCTATGCCCGCGTCGCGGCCGCCCAGATCGGCCTCGTCGCCAATTCCTACGCCCCGCTCTCCCAGTGCCGTATGGCGGATTCCGATATCGACGCGCTCATCGCTGCCGATGTCACCCGCTTTGCTGCATCCCTCGCCGCCACGCTTCCCAACTGGAACACTTACCCCGCGCCCGCCCAGGAGGCGCTCTTCGATATGGCCTTCAACCTCGGCCTCGGCGGCTTGAAGAAATTCCCCAGCCTGCTCGCCGCCGCCGATGCCGGCCACTGGGATGTCGCCGCCGCCCAATGTCACCGCAAGGGAATCGCCGACAGCCGTAACCAGGCGACCGCCGCCCTGTTTCTGCAGGCGGCACGGTAGCATCGAACTCCCATGCAGTTTCAATCGCCAGGCAAACCCTCCGTCGGCATCGTCTTCGACGCCGACCTCGGCAACACCATCGATGACGCCCTCGCCCTGGCCATGCTCTTCGGCTTCCAGGGCAAGAACGAATCGCGCGTTCTCTCCGTCAGCACAACCAAGAGCAGCCTCAACGCCGCCATCTTCGCCGACGTGCTGGTCCGCTTCTACACCCGCGAACCCGGCGCCTTCGGCGGCGCCATGCCCATCGGCCTTTGCCTCTCCGGCCAGATGGCCGCGTCGAATCCCATGCTCCATGCCGTGGCCGGCAATGCAACCTATCCCCGCAACATCGTCAAGATGAACGATACCGCCGATCCCCTGGCGCTCATCCGCAACGCCCTCTCCGCGCAGTTCGATCAGAACGCCATCGTCGTCCTCACCGGCCCCGCCACCAACCTCGCCGCTCTTCTGGCGCTTCCCGGCAACCCTACGCTGATCGCGCAAAAAGTCCGTACCCTCGTGGTCGCGGCCGACGCGCTCACCATGAGCGATATCCCCGCCGCCAGGCGTCTGTTCGCCGAGTGGCCCACCCCCATCGTGGTCGCCGGCAGCGAACTCGGCGACGCCCTGCCCTTTCCAGCCGCCAGCATCGATAGGGATTTCGCCTGGTCGGAGGCGCACCCCCTAGTGGCGGCCTATCGCGCCTTCCGTCCCATGCCCTACGATGCCCCCGCCCTCGCCATGGCCGCCGCCCTCTACGCCGTCCGCCCGCAAGAAAATTACTTCCAACTCTCCGGCCCCGGCGCCTTCACCGCCGCCGGCGACGGCCGCATCCGCCTCGCCCCCGCACCCGACGGCAAGCACCGCACCCTGATCTTCGATCCCGATCAGAAAGAGCGCATCCAGCAAATCTACGCCGAAACCGCCAGTACCAAGCCGGTCCCCCGCGTTCAGCGCTTCCGCCCCCCTCAAAAAAAACCATAGCGCCTGCCATTCACAACCACACTCCGAAATAAGCGCCAACTTCCGCGAAACATCGATGGCGACCGCTCACGTTTCTCCGCTCCCCGTTCCTTTCTCCGCGCCTCCGCGTCAAATCACCGCCTGTTTGGTTCCGGCTTCGCCGAGTTGGGTCAGGCAGCGGTTATCGCCGAGCCACGTTCAGTTTCGAGGAAGCCGGGATCGGCTGGACCCGTATCTGGGACCCGCTACCGTGCCGGTTTTGTGAACGCGGCCGTGAGCGGCGACTCAATGATCCCCGCGCCTTCCTTGATCACCACCAGCCGGTCGGCCGGGACCTTGGCGACGCTCTCTTTGCGCCCGTTGGGCCAGCGAATCTCCAGGTCGGCGAACTCGGCCGCGCCCAAGCCAAAGTGCAGCCGGCTGTCGCTCACCGATAAGAATCCCGATTGGCTCAGCACTTCCTGCGCCTGCACCTTGCCGCCATACCGCGCGGTAACTCGCCCTCCAATCGCGCTGCGGTTGGAGACCACGCCGATCAGCTTGACCTTCAGCCAATGGTTCGGGCCGCTCACGTCGTTGCGCAACAGCGACGGGGCCTCGTTCATGTTATTGATCAGGATGTCGAGATCGCCGTCGTTATCGAAATCCCCGAAGCAGCACCCGCGGCTGGAGTGGGCGGCCGACACGCCGGGCCCGCCCTCGCCCATCAGTTCCTCGAACTTGCCGTTGCTCAGGTTGCGGAAAAGCACACGCGGTGTCTTGTACGCCAGTTCCGGGATGGCTCGCTCCATCTCCGGGTACACGCTTCCCGTGACCACGAACAGGTCGGGGTAGCCGTCGTTGTCCAGGTCTGGCATGCCGCATCCCCAACTGACGAAGCGGGTTTCCACACCCAGGCCCGCGCGCAGGGTTTCATCGCGAAAGTTGGCTCTGCCGTCGTTGATCGAAAGCGTACTGGTGTCGTCGGCGAAGTGCGTGGTCAGGATATCCAGGTGGCCGTCCAGGTTGATGTCGCCCACCGCCACGCCCATACCGGCCTGCTCGGCGCCATCGTCGTTCAAGGCCACCCCGCGCGCCATGCCGTCTTCGGTGAACGTGCCCTCGCGATTATTGCGGAACAGCAGGCTCGGCGTGGAGTCGCAAGCCACGAAGATGTCGGGCCAGCCATCGTTGTCGAAATCCGCCGCCACGGCCGTCAAGCCGTAGCTGCCCTTGGCTTTGGCGATGCCAGATTTCACGCTGACGTCGCTGAAGGTGCCGTCCCCATTGTTGTGGTATAGCAGATGCGTCTCCGGCAGCAGGCCGCGCGGCCCGCAGTTGACTGCCACGCCTTTCCAGTTGCAGGCTGTGTCCTGGCCCTTGCGCGGTGTGGTTTTAAGATCGAACTGGAGGTAGTTGGCCACGAAGAGGTCCAGCCGGCCGTCGCGGTCGTAGTCCACCCAGGTGCAGCCTGAACCCCAACGCGCTTTCTGGTTCAGCAGGCCGGCCTCTTTGGTGACGTCGGTGAAGCTGCCGTCGCCGTTGTTGCGGTAAAGAACGTTCTGGCCCCAGTAGGTGAGGAACAGATCCTCGAAGCCATCGTTATTGTAATCGCCCACCGTTGCGCCACACGCCCATCCGCTGCGCACGAGGCCGGCTTTTTCGGTGACATCCGTAAACGTGCCGTCACGGTTGTTCTTGTACAGGCGGTTGGTGGCGTCTTTCGGCGCCTCGTTGAAGCGCGACCCGCACGGCAGGAAGATGTCCAGCCAGCCATCGTTGTCGTAATCGAAAAAAACCGCGCCGCAGCCGATGGTTTCCACGATGTAATCGCTGCCGCTCTCCGCGCCGTAGATGGTGGGGGCGCGCAAGCCCGCCTGTGCGGCCACATCGGTCAGGTGCGCGTGGAAGGGACGGCCGGAAGGCGCCCCGCGAGGCAAGGCTTTGACTCCGCGCGAAGCCATCTGCGCCCGCAAACTGGCGGGCAGCGCGGCCAGCAGGGCCAGTATCCCACGGCGGGTCATCTTTTTTGCACCGGCGTCTTTTGCACCTGCACCGCCTCAATCGCCTTATCCAGTTCCCGGGACTTGATCTCTCGCACGCGTTCCATCACCCGTCTGGACTCTGCCTCACGCCCGCACGCGCTCAGCGCACGTCCCAGTTGGTAATACACCGAGGTCTCACCGGGGTTGAGCTCGGCGGCCTTTTGCAATAGCGGCACGGCCTCGCGCGGAAGGCCGGTTTGGAATTTCATCTTGCCCAGGTAGAAATAGGTTCCCCAGAACCCCGGATTCAAATCGCGAGCCCGTTCCAGCGGTGGCACGGCCTCCGGCAGTCGATCATTTTGCATCAGGAAGCCGCCCAGGAAGTACAGCGCTTCGGAGTCGTTGGCATTCTGTGCAAGCGCGGCGGCGAATTCCGTTTCCGCCGCGGGGTCGCGCTGACTCACCAGCACCTTGCCCAGTTCGCGATGGGCGCCGGCATAAGTTCCGTCCAGTTCCAGAACCGTGCGGTAACACTCCGCGGCCTCTTCGAATCGCGCGCTCTCGTAGTACACCTTGCCCAGCATGAAGTTGGATTGCGCGGGCGGCGACGCAGCCACCAGTTCGTTGAGCGCTGCCCTGGCCTTTTCCGGCTCTTTGTTCTTCAGGTAGGCGATGCCCACCATGTACAGCACAAACGCCGTGTTCGGGTCGTCCTTGCGCAGCGTCTCCAGGCCTTGGATGGCCGCCGCCACACGGCCGGTATTGATCTGGCAGGTTGCCAGAAGTTCGCGCGCCTGCAAGTTGCTCCGGTTGGCCGCCACCAACTTCTCGAACAAAGGCAAAGCGTCGCTATAGGATTCCTGTTTGACGTAGATCAGCCCCAGGTTCAACATCAGGGCTTTGTCTTGCGGCACCACACGGAGAGCCCGCTGATAAGTGGCAATGGCTTTATCGGGCCGGCTGGTTCGTGAGTAGACCACGCCCAGATTTCCCAGGGCGCCAACATGGTTGGGAGCGGCTTTGAGCACCTGCTGGAAGCCCGCTTCCGCCGCCGCGTAGTCGCCGGAGGACAGTGCTGCCGCGGCCTTCTGGAACACAGGGAGCAAGGCATCGGCGCCGCACAGCAGACGGGACACACACAGCAGGCACAAGAGCGCACGCATATGCTGATTATGGCAGTGAGGAAAGGGGAGAGGAAATGTTGTACATGGGGCCGGTTTTACCCGGCCCCATGTGAGACAGGCGCTTCTGCCTGCCAACTGCGCTAGAACATCAGTTTCAGGCCGAACTGAATGTTACGCGGGTCGCGGGTAGAATTTACCTGCCCGCTGCCGGCCTGGCTTGACGTGGTTACCGGTGAACTTGGGTTGGGAGCGGCGATGCCCGCGTTCACCCCGGCCCACTGGGTGTGATTGAACGTGTTGAACGTCTCCACACGGAGCTGAGCCTGCACACGCTCAGTGATCTTCGTGTTCTTGTACATGGAGATGTCCCACTGGTTGATTCCGGGTCCGGTCAGGGCGTTACGGCCCATGCCGCCAAGCGTTCCTTGGGCCGGGCGTCCGAAGACCAGGGGGTTGAAGTAGTTGTAGCGAGTCGGTGTGGTGGGATAGATCTGGCCGCCCAGATAATCCGCGCGTTGCCCGCCGCCCAGAGTTCCGGGATCGCCGTTGGCCGATACGTTGAGCGGCGTGCCGTCCCAGAAGCGGGTGAATCCCGCAATCTGCCAGCCGTTGACCACCTTTTTGAGAAAGCCGTTCTGTTTGGCAAACTCAGGAAATTCATAGACGTAATCGACGTTGAACACCTTCGTCCGGTCATAGCCCGCCCGGGCGCTGTCGCGGAGCCGGTTCAGGTAGTAGCCGATCGCATTTCCGTCGGAATCAACCTGGTTCATTACTTTGGACCACACGAAAGCCACGTTCATGGTCAGGCTTTTGGCAAAACGCCGCGTCAGGCGGGTCTGCAAAGCGTTGTAGTTGCTGGTGGCGCCGAACTCGGTGAAGTTCACATTGGTGTACCCGAGGTAGGGGCGGATAGCGTTCTGGGTGTTGTTGACGCTGCTGAGAACGGTGGATCCCGGCGCAGTCGTCGTGTTCAGTGGCAATTGGCCCAGGTCGCGGTTGTACTGCTGGTGCCTGCCCATGTTGCCCACATAACCGATGTCGAGCGAAGTCTGTTTCCCCAGTTCGCGCTGGATGTCGAATGACCAGGCGTACGTGGTCGGAACCTGGCCTTTCTTGTCCACCGCGGTGACGGAAACCGGCGAGATCGTGCCGCTGGCTACCAGCGATGGCGAAACATCGTCCAGATTGCCGCCATAGAACGTGGGTGTGTAGACTAGCGGCGGATTGCCCAAGCCCCCAAAGTTGTAAACGTTCTGCTGGATGCGCTCGAAGAAGATGCCGCCGCCCATGCGAACCGCCGTCTTGCCGTCGCCGAACGGGTCCCACGCCAAGCCGAACCGCGGCGCCACGTTGTTGTAGCGGTGTTTCACGCCGCCCAACGGTTGGCCGCCACTGCCTTCCTCCACCATTCCGTTGTAAGGATTGCCGGAGCCCTTGATGATCGTGCCGTTCAGGATGGTCCCTGTCTGGGTGACGATTTTCACCGATTGGCTGCGGTCATACAGCTCCGGCTGGAAGTAATTCATCAGGTATTTGCCGTGAGTGTACGTGGGGCCTTCGTATCCCCAGCGGATTCCGTATTCTATCGTCAGCCGCCGGCTGGCCTTCCAGCTATCCTGCGCGTAGAGTTCCGTGGTGTACTGCCGGAAAGATCCGTAGTAGATGCCGCGGGTCTGCGACACGCTGGTGTAGTTGCCCAAAAGCATGTTGGCAAACTGATTGTTGGTATCGTTCGGGTTGCTGGCGTTGGGACCGAAATTGATGTTCAGCGCCTCACCCCATCCCGGTTGCTGCCCATTGTTGTTGAAGTTGAAAAAGCCACCGACTTTGACGGTGTGGGAGCCAAACATGTGGGTAAGGTTGTCGGTCCACGCGAAGGTCTTGCCCTCGCTCTTCCAGGTGTTCTGGAACGTGGCGTAATTGCAATTCCCGATGCCACAATTGAACTGCGGGAAGCGGTTGCGGATATTCTGGTCCGGGTACAGATCCTTCACCTGGAAGCCCAGCGACGTGCGGTCGTAAAGGTTGGTCGGGCTGCCGGCCACCACATCCACAAGCTGCGTGAGGTGGTTGTAGGCGAAGATCAGTTCGTTGGTGGTGCTCGGCGAAATCACGTTTACCAGATTCCAAGACCAACTGGCTCCCGGTTTCTCGCGGAATTGCGGCATCACCGGGTAAGGCTGGGTGCCGAAAATGCCGACGTTCTGCCGTTCGTTCTGCGCGTCATCCGCCCAGCGGAAGAAAAAGTTCGCCTTGGGGCTGATGTTGTAGTCCACGCGCCCTACTTTGCCGTCCTTTTTGAACGCGTAGGTGGGGGAGAGCGGGAAGCGAACATTCTCGGGGATGCCCGGGGTGGGACTGGTCAGCGACCGGTCCGTGCCACTGATCAGCTTGATGAAGGCGGGTGCGTTGCGGTTCCACGTGTTCGACGGGACGATGTTGTTCGGATAGGGAATTCCGCCCGTCGCCCTGCCGGAAGAGTCGCGCGTCACCGAGCCGGGCTGGAAGATGGTTCCGACCTGCGCCGTGCCGCCCGCGATCAACTGCGGCGAGCCATCGGCGTTGTTGCGGAGCAGTTGCTGGAAATTCCCATTCAGAATCTGCTGGCTGGCAACATCGATGAACGTGTTGCTGTTCAGCGGCCGGGTTGCCCGTGTGCCTTCGTAATTGAAAAAGAAGAAGAGCTTCTTTTTTAGGCCGGGAACCGGCCCGCCCAGGTTGGCGCCGAACTGATTAAAGCGCAGTTTGGCAATCTTGCCGGTGGTGTCGAAGGGCGTGCGGGCATCGAACGCGTTGTTCCGGATGAACTCGTACACCGTGCCATGATACTTGCTGCCGCCACTCTTGGTGTTAATGGAAATCATCACGCCAGGGTTGCGGCCGTATTCGGCGTTAAAAGCGCTGGTTTGCAGTTTAAACTCGCCCACCGCATCCAGGCTGACCTGCGTGTATTGGCCGTCGTTGGCGCCCAGGTCGGTGTTGATGGAGCCGTCCAGGAAGACATTGTTGCTGCTGCCACGCTGGCCGTTCACGTTGAAGTTGTTAGTGTTGTTGAATGCCAGGCGGAAATCGCTAGAGTCGTTAGACACCACGCCAGGCAAGGTACGCATCAGCGACTGGAAATCGCGCCCGTTCAGCGGAATCTCCGTCACCTGTTTGGAAGTGACCACGAACGATTTCTGCGAGGTGGAAGTCTCCACCATCGGACTTGTCGCGTCAACTGACACGGATTCCGTCATCTGCCCCACCTGAAGGGTCAACGCCCCCAGGTTCATGACTTGGTTTTGATCCAGCGTTAAACCTTTACTCTGGATCTCTTTAAAGCCCGCCGCCGTGATCTGGATGCTATAGCGTCCAGGCAGCAAAGGCATGAGCTGAAATCCACCTTCCGTATTGGTGGTGGTTTCGCGCGCCACAATCTGCTTGTTCTCATCGAAAGCCTTAACCGTGGCTTTCGGGACTGTGCCGCCCGCCGAATCTAAAACAGTGCCTGCAATACTGCCGGTCTGCGCCACGGCAAGATGAGTTCCTAAAATGAGCGCAAACACAAGTAAACAAATGCGCCAACGAGATGCCATTTAACTATCCTCTTTGTTTGTAAAGACTTAATTTGTAAATCTGAAGCGAGTTCAGACAAAAGTATAGTATCCGGAGATGCCGTTGTCTACGCTTCCCCCACGGGCTCCACGGGGCGCAGATCTCAATCGGTGCCGCGGCCGATGATCTCGATTCGTGAACGCCGTTTTAGTAGGACAGGGCTCCCGGCCTGCCCCGCCTTCCCAGGCAGCCGTCACAGACCTAAATTAAGCTAGTGCCCACGAAATAGATGGGCACATGCGCTGTAGCAAATCTTGGCCAATGCCACTCATTTTTCCCACTATCGCGAACTCTGCGCAAGTTGTGGGGCAGACCAAAGGGTCCGCCCCACAATAAATTCAGCCGTTGCTCCTGTGCCCGTGGACACTACACTAATATGTTTCAACTACTGCGCATGTGCGCTGAAGTCACCTATAATTCAAGGTCAATGGGTCCGGGAATCCTCTTTCGACTTGCCGCCTGGGTGGCGATCCTTATCGGGTGCGGCGCTCTCCGCGCCCAAGGTGGGCTGGCTGCCTCCTACATCTACACGGAGGCATCCCTCTACGATTCCGCTGCCACGCTGAAGTCCGGCGAGCGGTTTCCCGCCGGAGCCGCGCTCCAATTGGTTGCGGCTGGCCGCAAACGGGCGCTGGCGCCTGGCTTCGCGGCCTCCGCCGATGCCACCGTCTCCTTCGACGCGCAACGCGTCCTCTTCTCCGGCAAACAAAAGCCGGGGGATCCCTGGCAAATCTGGGAGTTGCCTGTGGCCGGCGGCGCCGCTCGCCGCATCGTCCTCAGCAAGGAAGACGCCATCACGCCCTTCTACCTGCCCGGCGAACGGATTGTCTACTCCCGGCGTACGCCGGCCGGTTTTCAACTCGTCTCCGTTGCGCTCGATGGCGGCGCGCCGCTACAGCTCACCTATGGACCCGGCAACCGCGTCGCCTGCGATGTGCTGCGCGATGGCCGTGTCCTGTTCGAGGCGGACCATGAACTGTTCACCGTGTATTCCGACGGCAGCGGCGTGGAGAGCTACCGCTGCGATCACGGTCCCCGCCGCCGCGGCGCCAGAGAACTCGCTTCCGGCGACATACTGTTCGAGACCGGTGGCCGGTTGGCCAGATTTACTTCGGCCCGTGCGGTCCAACTCCCGGTGTCTCTGCCGAAAGGGGAGTATGCCGGCCCCGTGGCTGAGCTCTCGCCAACCGCCTGGCTGGTCTCCTATCGGCCCGCTGCCACGGCGCCGTTTGGGCTTTACAACTGGCGGCTCGGGGAGGCTTTGCCTGAGAAACTCCTGGCGCCCTCGGCCCAAGCGGTCCAACCGGTTTTGGTGCAGCCGCGCCCCGTCCCCAAACGCTTCCCTTCCGCGTTGGGAGATCGGCAGGGAGCCAACCTGCTCTGCTTGAACGTGTATACGTCGAAGCTGCCCATCGCCCAAGGCTCCGTGGCCAAGGTACGCGTCTGGGCCCGGAGCGACGGCGGTTCCCCCACGATACTCGGCGAGGCGCCCGTCGAAAAAGACGGGTCCTTCTTTGTCAACCCGCCAAGTGAGACGGCCATCCGCTTCGAACTGTTGGACCGCTCCGGCAAGGTCGCCGCGACCGAGAAGGGCTGGTTCTGGGCGCGCCGCGGCGAGCAGCGCGTCTGCGTCGGCTGCCATGCCGGTCCCGAGCGCTCCCCGGAAAATGCGGTCCCCCAAGTGCTGCTCCGCAGTACCGAACCCGTGAAGCTGATTTCGCACGGAGGCGTGAAATGAACGCGTTCGCTCGCTGCCCCATGTTTTCTCTACTCCCTCCGCATTCAAATGCCTTCTCTGCGCGGATCTCTGCGTCTCTGCGTCTCCGCGGTGAACTGACTCGCTCCCTCTCCATCACCCTTTTTTGTGTGGCCGCCCTGGCGCAGCCACCCGCGCCTGGCCCCATCCGCTTCGAGGAGGTTGCCGCCCAGGCCGGTGTTCCCTTCACCCACAGTTTCGGCGCGGGGAAGCTGGGCTCGCTCCTCGAAAGCACCGGCGGGGGCGCCGTCTGGTTCGACTACAACAACGACGGCTTGCTGGACCTTTTCGTGACCAGCGGTAAGCCGCTTGGCCCCGGCATCCATCCTTATCCGTTGCGCAAACCGCCCCAAAACCCGCCGGGGAATCACCTCTACCGCAACGATGGCAAGGGGCACTTCACCGACGTAACTCAGCAGGCCCACGTCGTGGGCGACCTGTTCAGCATGGCCGCCATTGCCGCCGACTACGATAACGATGGCCACACCGACTTGCTCGTCACCGGTTACGGGCGCGTCATACTTTACCGCAACAAAGGCGACGGTACCTTCGAGGATGCCACCGCCAAGGCGGGCCTCAAAGTCCCCGGTTGGTCCATCGGCGCCGCCTGGCTCGATTATGATCGCGATGGCTGCGTGGACCTGTTCGTCGGCCGCTACGTCAAGTTCGACCCCGAGTATCGCTCCTACTACGCAGCCGACAATTATCCCGGCCCGCTGGACTATGAGCCAGAGACCAACCTTCTGTTTCACAACAACTGCAATGGCACCTTTACCGATGTCAGCGAGAAGGCCGGCATCGCCAAATTCAAGAGCCGCGCCATGGGCGTCTCCGCGGCGGATTTCGACCTCGATGGCTACCCCGATATTTACGTTGCCAACGACAAAACCGAGAACTTCCTTTTCCACAATCAGAAGAACGGAACCTTCAAAGAGATCGCCGTGCCTGCCGGAGTGGCCTACGGACAGAACGGCGAGAGCACTTCCGCCATGGGACCGGTGTTCGCGGATTTGGACGGGGACGGCCTGCCGGACCTCTGGGTGACGGATTCCAAGTTTAACCGGCTGATGAAAAACACCGGCCATCTGGAGTTTGAGGATGTCACCGAACGCGCGGGCATCTCGCAACTGGCGGCGCAGTATGTCAGTTGGGGAACCGGAGCGCAGGATTTCGACAACGATGGACGCGACGACATTTTCATCGTCCATGGCGGGCTGATTCACCTGGTCCCGCAGGAGCATTCGGTTTTTCGCAACACCGGCGCCATGAAGTTCGACGACGTGTCGCGCGCGGCCGGGACGTTTTTCGAGGTAAAGAGCGTGGGCCGGGGCGCCGCCTTCGCCGATTACGATAACGACGGCAAGGTAGATGCATTCATCGTGAATCTGGGTGCCCCGGCCTTCCTGTTGCACAATACTTCGCCAGCGACGAACCACTGGATTACCGTGAAACTTGTGGGGCACAAGTCCAACCGCGATGGCATCGGAGCCCAGGTGGAGGTGGTCGCCGGCGGCCTCCGCCAGCAGCACGAACGGGTCGCCGGGTCGGGCTATCTCTCGGCCAACGATCCGCGCGTGCATTTCGGCTTGGGAGCGGCGGCCAAGATCGACAAACTAACGGTAACGTGGCCCGGTGGCGGCAAGCAGGTGGTGGACAACCCGCCCATTGACCGCGTAGTCACCATCGAGGAGAAGTAGCCGCAATGAAACTGTCCGCCATCTCCGCGTACTCCGCGCGCCGTTTGTTTTCTCTGCGCTTATCTCTGCGCTCTCTGCGCCGCCGCGTTGAAGTCGTCTTCCCCTACAGTTTCGGCTTCGCCAGCTTAGGGACTGTGCTGATCGGCGGTATCGTGGCACTGTCACTGGCGACCCTGGGCGCGGACACTCCGGCCGCGGCGCGCTTTTCTTCTCCCATCGAACTCACGCTTTCCAAGGACGGCGCCCGCCTCTTCGCGTTGTGCGAGGGTACCGGCGAGGTGGTCGCGTTCGACGCTCGCTCCGGCAAAATCGTCCGGCGGATCAAGGTAGGGAGCGTACCCAAGGGTCTGGCGCTTTCTCCAAATGGAGAGCGCCTGTACGTGGCGAATTCCTGGAGCGATTCGGTTTCGGAGATCGACACCGCGGCCCTCGCGGTGGTACGCAGCCTGCCCGCGGGGTTCGAACCCAACTCCGTCATCACAGATCTCGCCGGCCGGTTCCTTTACGTGGCCAACCGTATCAGCAACGATGTATCGGTGGTAGACCTGGCCGCGGGCACGGAGGTCAAACGGCTGGCGGCGGGGCGCGGCGCCAGTTATCTGGCGATTTCTCCGGATGGCGCCAGCATCTATTGCACCCATATCTACCCCTACCCAGGGGATTTCCGCGCGCCACCCGAATCCGACATCGCGGTCATCGATACCGCGCGCCAGGTCATCAAGGACCGCTATCGCCTGCCCAATGCGGCGGGAGTGTTTCACGTGGCTCTGTCCGCCGACGGGCGTTTGGGAATGGCCGCGCAACTGCGCCCCAAAAACCTGATTCCGCTGGCCCACGTGGAGCACGGATGGGTCTTTGGGAATTCCATTTCAGTGTTCGGCGCGGACGTCGGGGAACTCGTGCAGATCCCGCTCGACGAACTGGAACGCTACTTCACGCCGCCGTTCGCCATCGCCCTGGCGCCCGACAAAAGCGCCGCATATATTTCCACCACGGGGTCCGACAGCGTTACCGTGATCGATATCCCGAGGCTGCTGGCGTTCATCCGGGCGGCCTCTCCGGCGCAACGCAGGACGCTGGCCAACGATCTCTCGGCCTCGGCGAACTACGTGGTAACCCGGATCGCAGTCGGAACGGCGCCCAAGGGCCTGGCGCTATCTTCCGATGGGAAGCGGCTCTACGTGGCGAATCGCACCGCCGACACCATCTCGGTCATCGATACCGCGGCGCGCAAGGTGAGCGCCACGTTTTCGCTCCAAGGGCCTGCCACTCTAACTGCCGAGCGCCGCGGCGAGCGTCTCTTCTTCAGCGCCCGTTTCGGCTTCCAGGGCCATTTCGGGTGCGCCAACTGCCACCTCGAATCCACCTTCGACGGCCTACAATGGGACCTGGAACCGGACGGCTTCGGCCAAGACATCGTGGATAACCGGCTGCTCGAAGACGTGGCCGAAACGGCCCCGTTCAAGTGGAATGGCGGCAATCCGAACCTCGAAACCGAGTGCGGTCCGCGCACCGAGAAATTCTTCTATCGCTCGGAAAGCTACGACGGCTGGGAACTGTCGGACCTGGTGAGCTATATCAAAGCCATGCCGCTCCGCCCCAATCGCTTCCGCTTGGCGGGCGGCGAGTTGACGCCCGCCCAGGAGCGCGGCAAGGCGATTTTCGAACGCACGCGCACGAAGAGTGGCGCCCCCATTCCGGAAGCCAACCAGTGCCAGGTGTGCCATTCCGGGAAGCACTACACCAACCTGAAAATGTTCGATGTGGGCAGCGGTAAGGCCACCGACCGATCGCCCATGGTCGATACACCGCAGTTGAACAACATCGTGCTGACCGCGCCGTATCTGCACGACGGCTCGGCCCGAACCCTCGAAGAAATCTGGACCGTGTTTAATCCCAAGGATACCCATGGGGTGACCAACGACCTCCAGAAGGACGAACTCAACGACTTAATCGAGTACTTGAAAACTCTATGAAACCCTCCTTCGCACTCGTGTTGGTAGCGGCCTGCTTTTCCGCGGTGACGCCGGCGCTGGCGGCAACGCCGGAGATGCCTCGGTTCCGCTGGGAGAACTTCACCAAGGCCGACGGGCTGCCGGACGATCACGTGTTCTATGTCTGCGTCGATGGCGACCGCATCTGGGCGGCCACGGAGAACGGACTTGGGTTGTACGAGAAGGGCAAGTGGAAGGTCTACCGGCCGCAGGACGGCTTGGCCCATCGTGCGGTGCTGGGCGTGGCCGTCGATAAACGGACCGGCGTAGTCTGGGCCGCCACCATGGGAGGCTTGAGCCGCTTATCGGCAGGGCGCTTCGAAAATTTCACGCAGCTCAACAGCGGGCTACCCAACGATGTGGTGTACGGCGTCGGCGTGGAAGGCGACCACCTTTGGGTAGCCACCGCGGCGGGCGCCGGCCGCCTCGATACGCGCACCGGCCAATGGGCCCTATTCAACGAGCGCAACACCCCCATGTACGAGATCTGGACTTACAACGTGAGCGTGGGCCCGAGCAAGGTTTACTACGCGGTGTGGGGTGGCGGCGTGCTCGAGTACGACGTCAAGACGGAGCGCTGGAAAGACTACAACGACCCCGACGGCGAGACCGAGATGGTAGTCCAACGGGACCAGGGGCTCATTCACGAAATCACCACTTCCGTCAGCTATGTCGAGAAGGACAAGATGTTGTGGGTGGCCACTTACTTCGGAGCCAGCCGCTACGACGGTCGCAATTGGAAGAACTTCCTCGAGAAAGACAGCGGCCTACCCAGCAACTTCTTGAACCACGTGAAAGCCGTGGACGGAAACCGCGCGTGGTTCTCCACCGACAAAGGCCTGGCTTATCTCGACGGCGGAAACTGGGCCGTCTACCGCCCCGCGCTCGACACTCACAAGCCGGAAATGCTGGTTCGCGACGCGGCGGGAAAAGTTACACAAGTCGCCACGGACACTGCGCCCGCCCATCACTATGTGCTGGCCGTGGATTTTCAAGGCGACGATATTTGGGTCGCCACCGCCAAGGGCCTGAGCCACGGCGTCCGCATCCAACAAATAAAGGAGTGACCATGCTTGCTCAATTCGTTGACAAACCGCTCCCTGAGAACGTGAGAAAACAAGGATGCTTATCGGCGTTCATCCGCGTTTATCGGCGGCCACTAAAAGCTCTCTTCACACCTTCTGACCGTTGCGGCTCGGAGCGGAGCGCCGCGATCTCCACTTACTCCGCGCGCCGTTGGTTCTCTCTGCGCTTCTCTCTGCGATCTCTGCGTCTTTCCGGTGAAGTCCTATTCTTGTTTGCTTCCGCCTCCGCCCTACTCGGTGCCCAAGCCACCAATACCTGCGCGTGTGGCGCCAACCCCCCGGGCCCGCCCCAGAACCGGGAACTCCGGCCCTACGGCAATACGCCCGAGGACATGCGGCCGTTTTCGAAATTCACCACTCCCTATTACGAGAATTACAGCAAACTGGTGGAGTATAACGGCGCGGCACGCGACGTCCCCACCGTCAGGCCGGAAGAAGTGGACGAGGTCCGGATCGGCTTCCTCGGCCCGGTGGAGAACCACCCCGACGAACGCCTCGGCAAAGCCATGCTCCACGGCGCACAGCTTGCTATTGATGAGGCCAACGCCAAGGGCGCCTACGGCGGCAAGCCCTTCAAGCTGATGGTGCACAACGACCAGGCGATCTGGGGCGCCTCCAGCAATGAGATGGTGAAGCTGGCCTACGACGATAAAGTCTGGGCTATGCTGGGCTCCATCAGCGGAGATTCCACCCACATCGCCTTGCGCGTGTCGCTGAAAGCCGAGGTGCCCATTGTCAACAGCGCGTCCACCGATCCCACCATTCCCGAAACCATCATTCCCTGGTACCTCACCACTATCCAGGACGATCGCGTGCAGGCCTACACGCTGGCGCGCAGAGTCTACACGGACCTCGGCCTGAAAAAAGTCGCCCTGCTCCGCGTCAACGATCGCTACGGCCGCTTTGGCGTGCTCAAGTTCAAGGACGCCTCGCGCAGGCTGGGGCATCCCGTCGTCATCGAACAGAAATACTTCGCCGGCGATGCGGATTTCCGGCGCGCGCTGCGCATCGTCAACCAGTCTGGCGCGGACGGTATCGTGATCTGGGGCGACGCCGCGCCGGCGGGCACCATCCTGAAGCAGATGCGCGAAATGGGGATGAAGCAACCCGTCTTCGGCAGCTTCCGCGTGCTGGGTGAAGACTTGCTGCGCAACGCCGGGAATGCCGCGGAAGGTCTGGAGATCGTCTTTCCGTTCGACCCGACGCGCGAAGACCCGCTCTGGCTCGCCTTCAACCAACGCTTCGAGAAGCGCTTCGGCACCCGCCCCGACGTCTTCGCTTCCCTGGCGTACGACACCATGAACATCCTGTTGCAATCCGTCTGCCGCGCGGGGTTGAACCGCGGCCGGATCCGCGACGCCCTTACCGCCGTGGAGAACTACAAGGGGGTCACCGGCGACATGGTTTTCGACCCCAATTGCAAGAACATGGTGCCCATGTACCTGGCGACGGTTCACAACGGCAAATACCAGTTCCGCCGCTACCCGATGCAAGTTCCTTACGCCCAGGTGGGTGAAGGCGGCGTGAACTTCAATGGCCCGCCGCTGGCCGATGTGCCGGCCGGCGCCCTGCGCATCGGCATCTTTGGCCCCGATGCCGAAGGTGTGGTCGCCCGGATTTCGCCCCTGCTGGCGCCCTACAAGGGCCGTTACTCGTTGATCGCGGTGCCGTCGGATGGGCCGTGGGGCAAGGCGTCCACCGCCCTCGTCAATCTGATTTACCATCACGAGGCCCTGGGGATGATTGCGACCGGCCGCAACGCAAGTCACCTGGCGGAGCAACTTGCCGCCAAATCGTTCGTGCCGCTGATTGCCGTCTCGGACGACCATACGCTGACCTCCGTCAACATCCCCTGGGTGGTTCGCCTGCCCGCGGATACACCGATGGAGGACGCGCTCTCCCGCTTCCTCGCCGCAGCCGAGAAAGCGGGACCGAATCGCGGGCGGCTGCGCCAGCTCCTGGTTTCCCCCAACTGAAATGCGGACGTGCGATTTCGCGGCCCAGCCAGGAAATGGTGTAACATTTCCTTAGCACTCAGCGTTATCTGAAAAGAGGGTTTTCTACAAATGGGTTGGGGATTCCGCAACGTCACGCTATCGCTGTGCGTGTCTGCTGTCATGTCAGCCGCCGAAACGCCCTCCTTTGAAAAAACCGTCGCCCCCGTAATCACCAAAGCCTGCACCCCCTGTCACAACGAGAACCTCGCATCCGGCGGGACGAACATCGCCCAGTTCACCCAGGCGGCGTCGCTCACCAAGAGCCGCGATGGCTGGGACATCATCCTGCGCAAGATCCGCTCCGGTGAGATGCCCCCCAAAGGCATGCCGCGCCCCGCCCAGATGAATGCCGTCATCCAATACCTCCAGGACGAGTTCGAACAGGCCGACCGCAGCCTCAAGCCAGATCCCGGCCGCGTCACTGCCCGCCGCCTCAACCGCAACGAATATTCCAACACCATCCGCGATCTCCTCGCCGTCGAATTCCGCGCCGAGCAGAGCTTCCCCACCGACGATCTGGGCAACGGCTTCAATAACATCGGTGACGTCCTCACCATCTCGCCCGTCCTCATGGAGCGCTACGTCGCCGCCGCCGGCAGGGTCGCTTCGCGCGCCGTCGCATCCGACCCGCTCCCCAAGCCGCTCGAAGCCCAGTACGCCAATAAAGACAAGAAAATCCGCCGCGTCGATTTCAGCACCATTGAGGCCACGGGCCGCATTGAGTTCGATGGCGAATACATCGTCCGCTTCGGTCTCCCAGGTGAGCGCGCCGCCGACGCCAAGCCGGTGACGCTGGCTTTCTGGATGGATGGCAAGCTGCTCAACTCCATGCCCGTCGAAACCAAGCCCTCCAAGCTGGTTTATTTCGATCCCTACTCCGAAGAGCAGTTGCGCCTCTTCCTCCCCGAAGGCGATCACACCTTCCGCGCCGCCTTCGTCGATGACGAGTTCGTCAAAGGTCTCACCGCCAAGGACGCTTACGATCGCAAGAAAAACAAGTTCGTGGATTCCATCGGCTTCATCGGCCCCTACGCTCCCAAAACCCCGCCTCCCAGCCGCGCCAAGATCTTCATCTGCAATCCGGATTCCGGCGCCGTTTGCGTCGAAAAGATTGTCGCCAACCTGGCGCATCATGCCTGGCGCCGCCCCGTCACCAAAACCGAAACCGCCTCGCTTCTCAAGTTCGTCGCCATGGCGAAGGCCAACGGGCAATCCACCGAGCAGGGAATTCAACTCGCCCTCCAGGCGATGCTCGTCTCCCCCCATTTCCTCTTCCGCATCGAGCACGATGCCAACCCGCTCGACGCCGCCAAGGCGCACGCCGTCACCGATCTCGAACTGGCATCGCGCCTCAGCTATTTCCTGTGGAGCTCCATGCCGGACCAGGAACTGCTTGCTCTTGCCGAGGCCGGCAAACTGCGCGCCGCCGACACGCTCGATGCCCAGGTGAAGCGCATGCTCGCGGATTCCCGCTCCTCCGCGCTCGCCGACAACTTCGCCGGCCAGTGGCTGGAACTGCGCAACCTCGACGTAGTCAAACCCGATCCCCAGAAGTTCCCGGACTGGAGTCCCGAACTGCGCGACGCCATGAAGCAGGAGACCCGCCTCTTCTTCGACTCCATGCTGCGCGAGAACCGCCCCCTCGGCGAATTCCTCGACGCCCGCTACACTTTCCTCAATGAGCGCCTCGCCAAACACTACGGCATTGCGGGCGTGCAGGGGCCGGACTTCCGCAAGGTCGAGCTCGCCACCCCGCAGCGCGGCGGCATCCTCAGCCACGCCAGTGTGCTCACCGTCTCCAGCTACCCCACGCGCACCTCTGTCGTCATCCGCGGAAAGTACATCCTGAACAACATTCTGGGCAGCCCGCCGCCTCCGCCGCCGCCCGACGTTCCGCCGCTCGACGAAGCCGCCGTCGGCGCCTCCGCCTCCCTGCGCCAGCAGATGGAGAAACACCGCGCCGACGCCATGTGCGCCTCCTGCCACAACAAAATGGACCCGCTGGGCTTCGGCCTGGAGAACTATGACGGCATCGGCAAGTGGCGCACCATGGACGGGAAATTTTCCGTCGATTCCTCCGGCGCGCTGCCCAACGGAAACACCTTCTCCACCCCCGGTGAAATGCGCACCGTCCTCAAGTCCCAATTGCCCCAGTTCTCTCGTTGCCTCGTGGAGAAGTTGTTGACTTACTCTTTAGGCAGAGGACTGGGTTCCTATGACCGGCGTACCTTGGATGAGATTGATCGCAAGCTGGCCGCCAACGGGTACGGCTTCCAGCGGTTGATTTACGAGATTGTGCGCAGTCTGCCGTTTCAATCGCGAAGAGGGGAACAACAGCCATGATGACTCGCAAATCGCTTCCCAGGCGCGCCTTTCTGCGCGGCCTGGGAACTGCCGTCGCCCTGCCGTTTCTGGATGCCATGGTGCCCGCTTTCGCCGCGCCGCGCACCGGCAAGCCGCCCGTCCGCATGGCGTTTGTCTACGTGCCCAACGGCATCGACATGCGCCATTGGAACCCGGACTACGAGGGCCAGCTCGCCGAACTGCCGCGCATCCTCAAGCCGCTGCAGCCGTTCAAGGACGACATCCTCATGCTCGGCAACCTGACCCACAACACCGGGCGCGCACTGCTCGATGGCGCCGGCGATCATGGGCGTTGCTGCGGCAGTTACCTCACCGGCATCCAGGTGAAGAAGAGCACGGTGGATATTAGGGCCGGCGTTTCCATGGATCAGCTTGTCGCCAACAAGGTGGGCGGGCAGACGCGCTTCCCTTCGATGGAAATCGGTCTGGAGGACGCCCGCCAATCGGGCGACTGCGATTCCGGCTACTCCTGCGCGTACACCAACAACCTGGCCTGGCGCAGCGAGACCCAGCCGCTGCCGCCCATCCTCGACCCGCGGGCGCTCTTCGAACGCCTGTTCGGCAACGGCGTGGTGCTCAGTCCCGAAGCGCGCGTGCGCGAGGCCAAGTACCGGCGCAGCATTCTGGATTTCGTCACCGAAGATACCAGGAAGCTCGAAAGCGGCCTCGGTCCCACGGATCGCCGCAAACTCGACGAGTATCTCTCCTCCATTCGCGAAGTGGAGCGGCAGCTCGAAAAGGCGGAGAAGGACAACGCTCAGATCGATCCCCACATGGAGAAGCCCTACGGGGTGCCGGCCGATTTCGCCGAGCATTTCAAGCTCATGACCGACATGATGACCATCGCGTTTCAGGCCGACCTGACGCGCGTGATGACGTTCCTGGTCACCCACGAAGGCACCTCGCGCGCCTACCGCGAGATCGGCATCCCCGACGGCCACCATCCGCTCACCCACCATCGCAATCAGCCCGATTTGATGGAAAAGGTGGCGCAGATCAACTGCTACCACATGGAGCAGTTCGCCGCATGGGTGGAGAAGCTGAAGTCGACGAAGGAAGGCGACGGCACGCTGCTCGATAATTGCATGATCGTCTACGGCGCCGGCCTCTCCGACGGCAACCGGCACGCGCACGAAGACCTGCCGACGCTGATCGCAGGCAGCGCCGGCAAGACCATCAAGACCGGCCGCCGCGTGGTTTATCGCAAGGAAACTCCCATGTGCAATCTCTTCCTGGGCATGATGGATTGCATGGGCGTGAAGACCGATCATTTCGGGGATTCCACCGGAAAAATCGACGGTCTCGACCTGACCTGATTGGCAGTGGGCCAAAGCGTACAGTGGACCTCTGCGTGTAGTTTCTTTGTTGACTTCGCACTCAAGAGGAGGATATTCCATGTACAAAATGCCCTTGAATAACGCGTCCAGACTGCTTTGGGCGGCGCTCGGCGCGGCGTTACTCGCGACCGGAACGCGCCCGCGTTCTCTTTGGGATGCAGGATGCAGCGTCGGAGGATTCGGCATGCTCATCTGGGCGTTTGGGGCGCCCGCGGTCCGGGAAGCAGAGCTCTCGCGCGATATCGTCGATATCATGTCCGAGGATTCCTTCCCCGCCAGCGATCCGCCTTCGTCCTGGTAAGCGCGCCCCGCGTGGGGGGGCGCTCTACCAACCCGCGCTACGCAGCTTTTCCCAGGTGGCCGGCAGATCTTCGGGCAGGACGCGCGTCTCGCCGGTCACCGTCATGAAGTTGGTGTCGCCCGCCCAGCGGGGGAGAACGTGCATGTGGAGGTGGCCGCGTGCAGGGGCACACCGATGGCCTCACCGTTCCCACAGTCGTTACGCCCCCGAAGCGTGCGAGTCCAACCGCGAATCGCACCCGCCCTCCTTCAACCTTTCGCTCGCCGCCGAGCCAGCGCCTGGTCTTTCCTAGAGAGGCCTCTTGCGGACACACCTCGTGGGCATTCGCCCCGCAACCCGCTTCGACCTCCCGCTCCAGCGTTCCAGGGGATCTCTGTCCTTTTCCGGAGACTCGCCCCCTCATGTACGGACGAAGGGGGACACACAACAGAGAAGGCCCGGAGCGTCTCCAGCCCAGGCCTTAAGTTGCATCAGACATGGGAGACTAGCGCAGCGGATTCACTGGTTCAGCTTGGCCGACATTCGTGTCCCCCATTGGGTCCAGGCATCAACATATTCGACGCGTCTCGCTGCTGGTACCGGAGCTACCGAGATAAACGGTGCGATTGCGGAATCGACGTAGTCGCTGTTCTCGGCACTGGTGAAGTGCGCCAGCCTTTTGACAGCGTCTTCAGTCAAGACAGGGGCACCATTCACAAACAAGCTCAAGCCACGAATGGCTGCGTCCTGAATGGCAGGATCGGGGCTCTTCAGTAGGTTCAGGAGAGAGGGCACTGCCCCTTTCGTGTGGATCATCATCAATGCCTGCAACGCAGGCTCGCTGAACCCAGGAACATTGGCCTGCGCGAGCGCTGCCAATGAGGCCACGTCTCGCGAGTCCGTACCGCGCCATCCCGTCAAGGCCAAGCCAATCTGATAGGATGATCGCGACGTTGCCAGGCGCTTTACCTGCGCCGCTACTTGTGCCAGTGCGGCACTGTCTTTCCCACGTATGCTGGCGGCTAGCGCCAGCGCGTTGAGGTTGACAGAAGCAGATTGGGTGAACGCTTGGAGTGTTGATGTGTACCCTGGGCTCGCTGTCGACATGTTCGTCGGATTCTCTAAGAGCAAGGTCTCCATCGCTGTCAGATATTCTGGCGCTTCGTCGACATGCGCTGAACCCGGTATCAGGGCGTCCCATACCGCTTGATAGCAACTGGACCCTATAGCTGGTTTCTGCGTTAGACCGCCCTGACCGGCCGGCGGAATCGCAAGGCCGGAAGCAAAAAGAGGCGCGTTCGGTCCGCCGATTGCCGAGATTTCCCACATCCCGGCTCCATTCCTCGACAAGAACCACAAAGCACGATAGTGGCCCGGTCTCATCTTCGCGGCCGTTAACGACCCAAGCCATGCAGACGTGACGACCGCTCCCGGCGTCAGGACTCCCTTGATTGTGGTGTCCACGGCGATCGTGAACAGAGCAGGAGGCGAAGTAACCGCAACGGGTTCGATCGTCCCTATTACTACAGCCTCGGCGGTGTCGCACGCCGTTTTTAGGAGCTGACCCTGTGCAGCCGCGACACTCGCAGCTACGAGCATGGCACCGGCGGCCACGAGATTTGACTTTAAACGCATGTTCTGCTCTCCTCTCGACCTTACCAATAGTTGACATCCTCTGCATGGTCCCGATACCGCGTCTGCTTGCATTGGTTGGCCAACTGGCCAAGCCAGCTTCCGGCAGTGCTATCCCCCACCCACCACATCTGCTGGAGGCCCACAATAGCCTGCTGTTGAAGCTGCGCGATGCCGGCACGGGAGAATATGTTTGCCGGAACAGGCGCTACCGACGTGGGCTGGCAGCCAGCATCTATAGTGGTCCCAGGATTTCAGACCAAGCAATAAGGTAATATTTTCGACGGAGTCGTTGACAAGGAGAGGTCGATGACGACGACGAGAAAACAGCACAGTCCGCAGTTCAAGAGAATGCCCGGTAGATCGTAGAAAGTAGCGACTCCCCGCTCGAAGCCTTTGATAGGCTGAGAGCAATTTCTTTTGCGGAGAAAAAAGGAGAGTCGCTATGAAGAAACCATACCAAATTGAGTCGCAGCGAGCTGTGAG
>JANYAH010000023.1 GCA_025361425.1 Candidatus Solibacter sp.
CTCACAGCTCGCTGCGACTCAATTTGGTATGGTTTCTTCATAGCGACTCTCCTTTTTTCTCCGCAAAAGAAATTGCTCTCAGCCTATCAAAGGCTTCGAGCGGGGAGTCGCTACTTTCTACGATCTACCGGGCATTCTCGGCGAGATCGCAGCCAAGCTTCAGAAGGATTTAAAGCTGATGTTCGGCTTGTCAGTCGCTTGGCAATTCGACGACTGCTACCTCAAAGATTCTACTGGAGTATGCCTCTATTTCGAGCAGCACAGCGGACGGACGATTTCTTGTCTCACTGACATCAAGCGCATCGACCCCGAACACCCAAACAACAGAAACATGCCCTCGGAGTCGGAGATCAGGACTCTCGAAAACGATATCTCCAAGATACTATTGGAGCAGGAGGCGGCCTGTCGTAAGACGGTTGACGGCAGGCAAGACTGTGCCCACGCTGTGCCCATCGCTGCGAAGACCCGTAAACATTTTATACACTTGAAAGATTAATAACGTCTTTAAAATGAATTCGATAATGAGAAGTTATGTCAGGTTTTTGCCGCCAAAAACTTGACGGGCGTGTTTTTGTGTGCGATCGTAGGAAGGTGGAGAGAATTATGCCGGCGGTAGCTGATGTGATTCGGAGAAAGGTCAGGAACGCCGCACCCGAGCGTCTCTGGACGTTCCGTGATTTCGCCTCTCTGCGGACCTCCGCTGTCGCCAAATCCTTGAGTCGTTTGGCCGAGGAGGGTGTGGTTTATCGTGTCCGCAAGGGCGTCTACTACAAGCCCAAGGTCACCCGGTTTGGTCTTCTTAAGCCCGATCCGGCCAACGTCATCGCCGCCGTTCTCGACCACAAAAAGGTGGCCTGGAAACCAAGCGGCATCTCCGTCTGGAACGCAATGGGGCTGACCACACAAATAGCCGCTACAGCTACTTTCACCGCCGATCATCGCGTGCGCGTGACCGCTCCCAATAGCCGCGTTCGCGTGAGCACCGCTCCAACCTTACGCGGAGTCTCCGTTGAGGAGCGCGCGGCCTTGGACGCTCTGCGCGATTTGCGTCGTGTTCCCGACACCACTCCCGACGCTACTATTCGCCGCCTCGCCGATCTCTGTCGTGAGGGACGGTTGTCATTTGGCAGGATGATGCGCGCCGCCAAGGTGGAGTCGCCCCGCGTTCGCGCCTTGCTTGGCCTAATCGGGACGCTCTTGGGCGAGTCAACCGAGGCGCTGGCAGCCTTGCGCCATTCACTTAATCCCCTCACCACTTTTAAGCTGGGATTGGGTGACTTTTTCCCCGAGGCTGCCAGCTGGAACATCCGCTAAATGCGCTACGCTTCCGAACTACGCGACTTCAACGACCTGGTGCGCGCCACCGCCGACGACATCGCCCTTCCAGCCGCTGCCGTTGAAAAGGATTACTACGGTGTTCGTGCGCTCCGCGCTTTGCAGGACGAGCTTGCCGGACGATTTCTGTTCAAGGGCGGCACCAGTCTATCCAAGGGCTGGGGACTGATCGACCGGTTTTCCGAGGACATCGACTTGCTTTTTAGGCGGGAACACGAAGGACAGCCCGTCGGCACAAAAGCGATGGATCGTCTTCTGGAGCAGGCGCAGGAGACGGTACGCAACACGCCGGGTTTTACGCTGAAAGAGAAAAGATCATCGAAAGGTCTCAGCAGAGTCTCTTGGTTCACCTACCCGCGCCAGTACACGCCGGTGGTTCCCATCGGCGACACCGTCTTACTTGAAATGGGTTGCCGGGGCGGTACGCACCCGACCCAGCAACGCAACATTCGCGCCTTTGTCACCGCCTTTCTCGACAGGCGCGGCGAGACCGGCCTCGCGGACGACTTGACCGCCTTCGATGTCGACTGTCTCCATGTGACGCGAACCTTCGTAGAGAAGCTTTTCGCCGCCTGCGCCGCTTTCGCCAAAAACCGCGCCACTGGTTGTACCCGCCACTACTACGACCTCTACCAACTCGCCGGCTTGCCGGAGGTGAATGCGTTCATCGGAAGCCCCGCCTACGCCGAGGTGTTTCACGATGTTCGGCAGTTCAGCGAAGAACACTGGCCAGGCAGCGTCTATCCCCCAGAGCGCAACGCTGGGCAATGCGACGCGCTCGCTCCAAAGGGCGAAAGCTTGGCCGAACTCACCCGGAACTACGCGCGCGAGCGCGATTTGTTTTTCCAAAAGCCGCCGACCATGATGGTCCTTCTGGAGCGTCTTCAAAAACTTCCATTTCCCGCCTGACAACTGAATCACTGGAGGTCCCGACGATTGTGGTGGTTCGAGTCCACCTTCTGGGAAGTTGGCCGTTTGACGCGACATGTCCCTTCACCAGTTCCTATCCCGACGCTGAATCATTTGGGCAAGGTTACGGTGAAGGTGCTGCCGTGTCCCGAAGTGCTGGTACACTCGACCGCACCGCGGTGCGATTCGGCGACCCAGCGGACGATGGCGAGGCCGAGGCCGAAGCCGCCATCCTGGCGGGAGCGCGCTTCTCCGGCGCGGTAGAAGCGTTCGAAGACCCGCGCCGCATCGGCGGGCGCGATGCCGATTCCGGTATCGGAGACGCGGAGTTGCACGCTGGTCGCGCCGGTTTGGAGCGTGGCCGACACCTTGCCGCCGGAGGGCGTGTAGCGGATGGCGTTATCGAGCAGGTTGATGACCAGGCGGCGCAGCAGTTGCTCGTCGCCGGTGAATTGCAGGTCGTCGCCGGGCAGACACTCCAGCGCGAGGCCGCGCGTAATGGCGAGGCCTTGCACGCTGCGGCAGCATTCGGCGAGCAGTTCGTTGAGGTAGAAATCTTGCGTTTGTAACGTGACGTGTCCGGCATCGGCGCGGGCGAGATTGAGCAGATCGTCCACCAGGCGGGAGAGGCGGCGCGCCTCATCGAGAACGACGGCGAGCGATTCGCGATATTCGGCGGGGCTGCGCTCTTGGGAGAGCGCGACGTCGGCCTCGCCGCGGATGACGGCGATGGGGGTGCGCAATTCGTGCGAAGCGTCGGCCACGAAGCGGCGCATGGTGTCGAAGGATTGGTCCAGGCGCGCGAGCAGCTCATTGAAGGAAGTGACGAGCACGGAGAGTTCCTCGGCGGCGTTATCGATTTGGATGCGGGTGTCCAGATTGCTGCCGGTGATACGGCGCGCCTGATCCGCCATCCAGCCGAGCGGGCGCAGGCCGCGGGTGGCGAGCACGTATCCGCCGAGCCCGGCGAGCGCGAGGATCAGCGGCAGGGCGATGAAAATGGCGCGGCGGACCACGGCTAACTCGGCGTGGATGGAATCGAGCGGGGCCGAGACGGCGATGTGGTAGGTGCGCCCGGCGGCCTGGACGGTCCGCGCGGCGCTTCGGTCGCGCGGGTCCGGCGCAAAGTTAGGGCTGGCGGCCAGAACGTGGCTACCCTCGCGGATGGTCACAAAATCGCCGTGGACTTTCAACTCCATGACCACTTCGCGAGCGGCCGCCGGCGCGTCGCCATGCATCTCCTGGAGTTCGTCGGGGAAGAGCACGGCGGCGGTGTCGGCCTCAGATGCGAGGGTGTTATCCAGACGCGCGGTCAGGGATCGCGAGAGTTCGCCATATAAGAAGATGCTGAAGAGGACGAACAGGAGCGAGAAGAAGGCCAGGTACAGCGCCGTGAGCTGGGCGCGAAAGCTGCGAAGCAACCTCACGTTTGACGTGCCGGTCTCGTCATCGATAAACTGCCTGACCGGGTTGGGGACTTTGGGCGTGGGCGCCCCGCTACTCATCGCCCACCTCGGCTTTCGCGGTTAGGATATAGCCTTCGCCGCGGCGGGTGTGGATGAGGCGGGGGGCGCCCGGGGCATCGAGCTTGGCGCGTAGACGCTTGATGTAGACATCGATGACGTTGGTGAAGGCGTCGAAGCTCTCGTCCCAGACGTGTTGGGCGATGGCTTCCCGGCCCACGATGCGGCCCTGGTGGAGCACCAGGAATTCGAGCAGGGCGTATTCCTTGGCGGTGAGGCTGATGGGGCGGCCGGCGCGGGTGACGGCGTGGCTGGCGGTATTCAAGGCGAGGTCGGCGGCCTGCATCACCTGGGGGCGCGGGACGCCGGAGCGGCGCGAAAGGGCGCGGAGGCGGGCCAGCAGTTCCTTGAAATCGAAGGGCTTCACCAGATAATCGTCGGCGCCGGCATCGAGCCCGGCCACGCGGTCGTCAATGGCATCGCGCGCGGTCAACATCAGGATGGGGGCGCGGAACCCGGCGGCGCGCAGTTCGCGGCAAACCGCATGGCCGTTTTTGAGGGGCAGCATGACGTCCAGGACCACCAGATCGTAGTGATTGATGGCGGCCTGGTAGAGCGCGCTTTGGCCATCGGCGGCGATATCGACGGCGTAGGACTGCTCGCGCAAGCCCTTGGCGATAAATCCGGCAACACGGGTTTCGTCTTCCACCAGCAGGATACGCACTTCTTTCATTTTGACTGGCGCGAGATGAACGCACAATGAATGACTGGTGTGCCACGAAAATTTCCGCTGACACTTTGCCTTGGGGGGAGAGGTGAGGCAAGGCTTGACACGGTTCCAGAAAGAGCGCGTAATGGCAGTGCCAGGAGGCCATATGTCTCTACGTCTTCGGGCGCTTGCCGCGGCGCTGCTTCTGTTGTGGCTTGCCCCGGCTGTGCGCGCGGTTTCGCCCCAGCGGCTGACATGGGAGGAACTTCCCCGGTTGCTGGGCAAGTACGTCTCCATCGCCTTATATGACGGCGGGGCCGTCGCCGGCAAAGTGTGCGAAGTTCAGGCCGATGCGCTGCTGATTCAGGTGTACAAGAGTACCGACCTGGTGGCGTATCCCAGAGGGCCCATGCGCGTGCCGCGAGCCACACTGCACGTGCTGGACTTGCACGGAAAGGGCTTCAAGTACAGGCTGATCGGCACGGCGCTGGGGTTCGCCGCCGGGGCGGCCGGGGGAATAGGTGTCGCGGTTGGCGTGCAAGGCGGCCTGTTCAGCGAAGGGCGCAGCAGAGTATCCGGCGCGGCGTTGGTCAGCGTCATGGCTGGAGCCACCGCTGCCGGCTACTTCGTGGGCAACGCAGCCGATCGCCGCACCACCACGGTTCGGATTATTCACTGAGCAAGTTCGCGCGGCGGGTGCATCGAGACTCCGCGCAGGGCGGCGCGGATCTCAGACGCGGTCACCGGGATAGTGCACGCCCAGCAGAAATAGCCCCTTGGCGGGGGCCCTGTTGCCGCGGCGCTGGGGCAGGGCCGTCAAGCCCGGCAGATTGCCGCAGCCGGCTTCGATCAGGGTGCCCACGATGTTGCGCACCATATGTTTCAGGAAACCGCTGCCGCGCACGCGGTAGACAAGACGCTCTTCGCCGCGCTCCAGCACGGAAGAGAAGACGGTGCGCACCCTGGATCTGCCGTTGGAATCGCGCGAGTCTGAGGTGGCAAAGGCGCTGAAATCGTGCTCCCCTTCGAAGACACGGGCGAAGGCGGCCATGCGTTCCTCGTCGAGGGGGTAGGGATGATGGTACACGTAGGGCCACTCGAAAGGGCTACAGACTTCGGCGCGAAAGATGCGGTACTCGTAAGTTTTGGATACGGCATCGAAGCGGGGATGAAAATCGGGATGCACCTCTTGGGTGGAAAGCACGCGGATGGCGGGTGGCAGGAGGCGGTTGACGGCGCGCCGCAAGTTGAGGAGCGGGATGGGATTTTCGATACTGAACGCCGCCACCTGGGCCAGCGCATGTACCCCGGCATCGGTGCGTCCGCTGCCGGCCACGTGTACCGGCTTGCCCTCCATGGCGGAGACAATTTCTTCCAGCAGGCCTTGTATGGTGGGGAGGCCGGGCTGCACCTGCCAGCCGTGAAACGGGCCGCCGTCGTAGGCGAGTTGGATGCGAATGCGGCGCATCACGCCGGACGCGAGCCGGGCTTGACCAGGGGAACGCCCTGCCGGCATAGCGGGCACTCCTCGGGACGATGAGCCGCCACCTGCAACGTGGCCAGCGCCACGCGCGGTGTGCCGACGGCGGCCGCTCCGCCGCTGCGGTCGATAATCGAGCCGGTGGCGAGCACCCGGGCTCCGGCGGCGCGCAGGGTTTCGATGGCGTCCCGAGTGCTGCCCCCGGTGGTGATGACATCTTCGACGACCACCACGGTTTCGCCGGGCTGCACGGTGAATCCGCGGCGCAGGAGCATTTTGCGGGTTTCCGGATCGCGTTCCGTGAACAGGAAGGGGGTGCCGAGTGCGCGGGCCACTTCGTGGCCGATAATCAGGCCGCCGAGCGCGGGCGACACTACCAGGGCGACGGGTTGGTCCAGGATGGTGCGGATTTCCGCCGCCAAACGGCGTCCCAGGTCCTCGGCGGCCGACGGGTGGCGCAGTACCAGAGCGCATTGCAGGTAGTTCGGGCTATGAAGCCCGCTGGTCAACCGGAAGTGCCCTTCCAGGTAAGCGCCGGTGGCACGGAACAACTCAATAACGGATTCGGCTTGCGGCGTCACAAAGGCCTACTATACCATTGAAGTTAAACGCTACAGACTCAGGTTCTTCCAGGATGGCACGGAGGTTATTTTCATGACCGGTATTAGATCTTATGTTGCGGTGCTCTGCGCGATGCTGTTAGCCGCGCCGGCGGGCGGTTTCGCGGCCGACCCGCCGCCACCACAGGCCGTAAGGGCGAACCGCGGCATTTTGGGTAGAGTCACCAATCCCTACCGCCCGGTGGAGCAGGCGCCGAACGACCTGTCCAACTCCACCCGCATCGAATCCCTGTTGCGTGCCGGCAACCTCTATCTGTCCTTGCAGGATACGATTGCGCTGGCGCTGGAGAACAACCTGGATATCGCCATCCAACGCTACGGGCCGCAGTTGGCCGAGGCGTCGATGCGACAGGCGGAGGCAGGCGGCCAGGCGCGCGGCGTTTCCACCAGCGTCACCGCGGGCCCCTCGAGCGCATCGGTTTCCAGCGCCGGCACCACGCCCGGGGCCAACGTGAGCGCGACGGCCCTGACCAGCAACGCGACTTCGAGCGCGGTGGGAGCCAGCGCCATCTCGTCTTCCGGTCCGTCGATCCCCAACTTGGATCCGGTGCTCACCGGCGCCTTGAACTGGGGCCACCTGACCACGCCGCAGAGCAGCGCCTTTCTCACCGGCACCAATTCGCTGATCCAGCGGCAGAACATCGGCAACTTCGCTATCCAAAAGGGTTTCCTCACGGGCACGTCGGTCAGCCTGGGGTTGAATAACACCTCGGTGACGAGCAACAACCCGCGCAATGATTTCAACCCTGCCACCACTTCGTCGCTCGGCTTTTCCCTCACCCAGCGTCTGTTGCAAGGCTTCGGCACCGGCGTCAACTCGCGGCAGATCCGCATCGCCAGGAACAACCGGGAGGTGAGCGATCTCACGTTTAAACTCCAGGTGGAGACCACAGTGGCGGCGGTCATGGAACTGTACTGGGATCTGGTGTCGTTCAACCAGGCGGTGCAGGTGGGGCGCGACGCACTGGGCGCCTCGCAGCAACTGCGGGAGAACAACCGCAAGCAGGTGGAAGTGGGCACGCTGGCGCAGATTGAAGTGGTGCGCGCGGAGGCCGAAATCGCTTCCCGCGAACAGACCCTGGTGGTCAGCCAGACGCGTGCCCTCCAGCAGGAGACCATCCTCAAGAGCGCGCTGAGCCGCACGGGGGTGTCGAACCCGGCGATCGCCGCGGCGCACATCATCACCACGGACCGCATCCAGGTTCCGGACGTGGAACCGGTGACGCCTATCCAGGATATGACCGCCATGGCGATTTCGTCGCGACCCGAACTGGCGCAGAGCCGGATCCAGCTCGCCAACCAGCAGTTGACCATCCGGGGATCGAAAAACTCGCTCCTGCCCACCCTGGATGCGGTGGCCAACCTGAGCAACGGCGCGCTGGCCGGCGACCCGAATCCGCTGCCGGCGCCAACCGGGTCGGCGCACTCCAACACCGCATTCTTCATGGGCGGCTACAGCACTGTACTGGCGCAGTTGTTCGCACGCAACTTTCCGAATTACTCGATTGGCTTCAACCTCAACATCCCGATCCGCAACCGCGCGGCGCAGGCGCAGGTAATTTCCGACGAACTCACCTACCGGCAGCAGCAACTCGTACTGCAACGCTTGGAGAACCAGGTCCGGGTGGACGTGCAGAACGCGGTGATCGGCGTCTCACAGGCGCGCGCGCAGTACCAATCGGCGCAGAAGGCGCAGGTTCTGCAGGCGCAGACCCTGGACGCCGAGACCAAGAAGCTCTCCCTGGGGGCGTCCACCATTTACAACCAGATTCTGGCGGAGCGCGATCTGGTAACCGCGCAATCCAACATGGTGGCCGCGGAAGCCGCCTACGCCAGGGCGAAAGTGGAACTGGACCGGGCCACCGGGCAGATTTTATACAACCACAACGTATCTTTGGATGAGGCCTTCAAAGGCGTGGTAGCGCGCCCACCCAGCGCCATTCCGGACGCACCCGCTGCGCGCCAGCAGCGATAGTACGCGGGGTACTGCGATACGAAGTTGACACAAACCTGCCAAGTTTGCATACACAAGCTTGCGCGGTGGCATTCCACTCCCGACTTAAGTTGCCATTTTTCAACGATATCTTTGTTTGGCGCGACAATTGCTAATTGAAGAGCGTGACTAAATTTGACCAGGCCTTGGGAAAGACGATTGCCCCCCGATTTCAATATCTCACCTATCAGTCACCTCGCATAAAAGCCTTCTAGTTGTCCTCGACAACCTCACAATCGTCTCTTCCCTGGCCTGAACTTCTCGCGATTTTCGCGAGCTTGTGAGGCGTGCGGATCGGCGGTACTGTAAGGCAAGAGAAGGATTATCATGTCACACCCTGCGCACATAAAAGCGGCTGCCGACCTAACCGACCAACTCCCCCTGGAAGAACGTGTTCGGATGCGAGCCCACGAACTCTACGTCCTGCGAGGCAATGAATCGGGCTCGGAGGCGGACGACTGGCAGCAAGCCGAAGATGAAGTTCGCGAAGCTGAAGAGCAGAACGCGAAGCGCAAATAGCCGGATGTAGCCGGCTAACGGACCTCGGCTTTATCGGCACAAAGGCTACCAGACCGGCGCTGTGGCGGCGGCGGAGCGTGCGGTCCGCCCTTTTTCAATCAGCACCGGTTGGATTAATTTACGCAATGCCTCGGGCATCCATTGGCAATGGATACGGCGCCGGGTTACTTAGTCGAGGATCCGGACCACGAAATAAAGCCCGCCAAATAACGCGATGGAGACAAGGGCCACCAACAGACCCTTCATCATCCGCTGCTTGGTGGTGGTATCCTCAGCTTCGTCATGCCGGATGCGCTCGTCCAGACTGTCGAACATGGGATTCATACTCCTCAGGTAAGAAGGCGTTGAAAACCGGCCGAAGGTTTCGCGTTCACAACTGCCCCGCCCTGAGCTGTGTGTTGTAGCACGTTTCTTAGCGGCTCGGCGGTCAGGAGGAAGAGGCTAGCGGGCAGGATTGCGATTGCGCCTCGTTTCCTGGCGTTTCGACCTCGGAGCGATGCTATCGCAAAATTTAGTTACCACCCGGGCGATATCCCTGTGGCGGCGCCGGGTATGCAAAGACGAGGCGCAGTCCCCAATCTGTATCTCCCGGAAAATCGGGCAGCATAATAATGCCAATCGCGCTGGAACGGAGCCTTGGGGCGCCTTCCACGTCCTGCCATGTACCTTTTCGCGGATCGAACCACTCCGCCCGATACATGCTGTTCAGTCTGGCCCCACGCACCTGGCTGCGCGGACAGCCCTTCTCGAAATACGCCAGGAACATGTCCATGTCGGGAGTGCGCGCGCAGTACGCCCAGCCCTCGTAGGAGCGGATATCGTGGGTCTTGTTGGGCGAGATGAGGTCGGCCAGCGGAACTAATTCCTGGTAGTGCTTGCCGATGGAGAACGCGAACGTGCGCAGGTGCTGCATCTGGCTTCCGGAACTCCACTGGAATGCATCCCACATCTTGATGGGGGCGGCCGGTTCGATATCTGCGCCCCAAATGCCCTCAGCCCCATAGACGTGCCCGCCGAGGCCGCCGGAGAGAAAACTTCCGTACATGGAGGAGCGCACGAATCGATCGTCTTTTTCGGTCCCCCCTATCGCTCCAAATTGGTAGCCCCGTCCACCGCCCTGGCTCCGCGCATCCACGTAGCCGGAATAATACGGCTCGCCGTTCAAAGCCGGCTGCGGATGCATCTGGTTGAAAATCTCGGTCAAATACCAGTAATTGTTATGCTCGCGCATGTTTCCCGTTTGTTGCAGGGTAACCCAGGAGCCCTCGCCCCAGTTCTCAAGCGTGGATGGGTTGGCATTGGACGAGAGCAGCGTACCGAAGGGCGGCGGTCCGAACTTCTCCATGACCACCCGGATCGCTGCCAGGTAGTCGTTCGGCCCCACGCTCTCGCTGATGATGTCCAAGTGAATCGGGCTAAGAACCGTATTATTCGCTTGATACCGCGACCAGATGTACTGAATGAATCGGGCGTAGGACTCCGGCCATCCGTAGTACTTCTTCCACAGGAGACTGGCATCGCGGCGCGACACCTCAATGAGCGGAACAAACCCTTGCATATTGAGATAGTCGATCTTGCGATCCACATAGCGAAAGTATTCCGGGTTGACCCGGTTCACATCGGGAAACATGTTTTCATAACCCGGGACTTTGCCGGGAAAGACGAACGGACGGCCGCCCTCGTTGTCCATGTTCTTGGCACTGCCGGTTCGCACGGAATCGCCGGTACCGAATTCGAGCCACGCCGAGCGTACCGTGGTGTGTTCGGGGTCGTCCATGACGACGTGCCACGGCTGCCCGTCGTTCATCCAGTTGGGAAACGCCGCGATGATATTGACCCAGTTGTAGCCTTGCGCTTTCCGGTAACGGACGTAGTCCTTGAAACCTGCCGTCGGTCCCATGAGGCGCTCGCGGTCGTCGTCGAACCATTTAAAGCGATTGGCGCCGGTGGCGTACCAGGTGTCGCCGATGACGAAGAAGGGCGTGCCATCCGCCTGCTCTAAAGCGTGATGATTGGCCGTGGCGCGCAAGAACCCGCGTCGCAGGGGGTTGTCCTGCTTCTCCGCCTCAGTCCAGGCGACCGCAACGAAAGATCCGGTTTTCCCGGCAAGACCCTGGTCGGGAGGATTGGAGGCGCTTCGCCAAGTCCAGGTACCGGGCGCCGTGGCCAAAACCCGCACCCGAAAGGTCTGGCCGCCGTCCCAGAACCCGTAAACGCGCTTGTTGAAGTTGGGACCCGTAAGATCCACCCAAACCGTGGCGTCGGTATAGGGGTTGGCCCAGGAGCGGGCACTGGTCAAGGTCAGCTCCTGTTTCTCCCAGACATGCACGGCGGCAGTCGCTGGCATGGTGGAGGCGACTAATGCCAAGCTTAATAAGGCCCTCGCCGTTCGGCTCAACTTTTTCATTTGAATGTCTCCGCAGTTTTCAGCCGGTTTTTCGACCTGAGACGATTCTATCTTAGTGCGCTCGAAGCGACGGTGCGCGCCGCGGCGGGCGTCGCGGATTTGAACCGCACACGTAGTCGTGATAGATTCTTAGTCGCATGAAACGACGAACTTTTCTCGCCGGCGCGAGTTCCGCGCCACTGATGTGGGCAGCACCGCAGAGAGCGGACGAAGCGGAGTTTGTCAGCCTCTTCGATGGCAGGTCGCTGGAGGGCTTCGGGGTGCAGGACGGGCCGGAGGCGGCCTTCTACGTGAAGGACGGGGCCATCGTGGTCCATGAGAGCGCGGGGTACCCGGCGTGGCTGCGGAGCGCGCGGCAATACGAGAACTTCGATTTCCGCGGGGAGTTTTTCATCAAGGGATGGACCAACTCCGGCATCTATCTGCACGCGCCCGAGCATGGGCGGAACATGTGGTGCGGGATGAAGATCAACATCTTTCATCAGGTGGATGCCACGCCCGCGCCGGAATCCATGGGCTCCGTCTTTCCCGTGGCGGCCCCGCTCAAGGTCAACGTCAAAAACCAGGGGGAATGGAACTCCTTTCGGATCCTGATGGATTGGCCGCGGCTGCGCGTGTGGACCAACGAGGAGCCGGTGCAGGATCTGGATCTGGAAACCGTGCCGGAACTGCGCCACCGGCTGCGGCGCGGGTATCTGGGGCTGGAGTCGCTATCCTACCCGATTCGCTTCCGCAACCTGCGCGTCCGCGAACTGGCGTCGAAAGTCGCCTGGACGCCGCTATATGAGACGCCGCAGGACTTCGCGAAGTGGCACATCTCCGATGGCAAGCCCGTGTTCGAGGCTCTCGGCGGCGTGCTCCACAGCGACGGGGTGGGGCACCTGGCCACGCAGGAGAAGTTCCGCGATTTCGAGTTGCAGATGTACGTTCGGCACGCCTGGCATCACAACGGCGGCGTCCTGTTTCGCACGGAAGGAAAGGGATCGAACGGCCGCCACTATGAGATCCAGTTGCACGACGTGGAAGGCGCGCACTATCCCACCGGGTCGCTCTATTCCTTCAAACGCGGGCTCTATCCGCGCATCGAAGCCGGGCAGTGGTGGCTGCTGCAACTGCGCGTCAAAGACAACACCTGCCTGACCCGCATCAACGGCGAGACGGTGATGGAATACGACCGGCTGGAGAACCTGGAAGAAGGGCCTATCGAACTTCAGGCGCATGACGCCGGGCGGTGGACGGAGTACAAGCACATCCTCGTCCGCGGCATCTGAGGCCAACCAGGAGGGGACATGGCAAAAATTCTCGCGATCCACGCGCATCCCGACGATGTGGAGTTTCTGGCAGGGGGTACGCTGGCGCTGCTGGCCGGCCTGGGGCATGAGATCACCATCGCCACCTTCACCCCGGGCGACTGCGGCTCCCACCAGTTGGGCCCGCGGGAAATCGCCGCCGTGCGCCGGCAGGAAGCGGCGAATGCGGCGGCACTGATTGCCGCGCGATATATTTGCCTGGAGATGCGCGACCTGGCGATTTTCCTGGACGATGCGGCGCGACGCCGGGTCACCGAAACCTTGCGGCAAACCCGTCCTGAGCTGGTGTTGACGGCATCGCCGATGGATTACCATTGCGACCACGAGGCGGTGAGCGTGCTGGTGCGCGATGCCTGTTTCGCGGCGCCGGCGCCGAACTACGACACGCGAACGGAGGCGCCGGTGCCGCCACTCGACCGCATCCCGCATCTTTACTTTATGGACCCGCTCGAAGGCAGAGATCGCGACGGCCGTGTGGTGGAGCCGGATTTCGTGGTCGATATTGCGCCAACCTTCGCCCGCAAGCGCGCCATGCTGGCGGAGCATGCGAGCCAGCGAATCTGGCTTCAGCAGCATCACGGGACGGACAACTACCTGGACGAAATGGAACGCTGGACCCGCGAACGCGGACAACTCGTGGGCCTGCCGTACGGCGAGGGCTTCCGCCGCTATCGCGGCCACCCGTACCCGCAAAGTTGCCGGTTGGAGGAATGGCTCGGGCCGGCCGCGGCGACGTTCGGAAAGTAAGGGGGACGCGGCGCTGCTGGTTGGCCGACCCTTAGGAACCACGCAATCATAACTTCACATCGGCTGCGTCGGCTATGTGGCGCCGGCACCCGTGCCGGGAGCGTCCCGAAGAGTCGGGACGCGGCAGACTGAGAGTGTAGACTGAGAGTCTGCGCCACGTTGGTGCCTGGAAAGTTACTGCTGCGTAGTCGCTTAGGCCGCGGGACAGGTTGAGCCGCTTGCCGCGTGCAGTTTGCGCCGGGTGTATGATGAGTCTCGCATGTCCCAGGAAACTCCCCAAGCACACAAGCGTCCCGGCCGGCGCGCGTACTTATCGATCGCACTGTTTGCGCTGGCGCTCGTGCTATTTCCCTTTCTGTTTTGGTACAACACGTGGTTTGGGCGCAAACTGAGCGATTCGGACCTCGACGCGTACTTCGCCGACCGCTCTAAGCCGCGCCACATCCAGCATGCGCTGGTGCAATTGGGCGAGCGGGTTTCTCACGGTCAAAATGTGGCGCGCTGGTACCCGCGCGCCATCGCGGAGGCGGCCAGTCCGAATCTCGAGATCCGCCAGACGGTGGCGTGGATCATGGGCCAGGACCGCGGGTATCCGCCGTTCCATGAAGCGCTGCGGAAGCTGATCCACGATCCGGAACCCATGGTGCGGCGCAACGCGGCGCTGGGCCTCGCAGGCTTTGGCGACGGCGCGGCGCGCGGCGAACTGGTGGCCATGCTGCGGCCCTATGCGGTGCGCGCAGCCGTCGCGGGGCCGGTCCGCTACCGGTTGAAGTTGGGGGACTACGTGAATCCGGGAACGCTGCTGGCGCGCGTCGGGGAGCGCGAGGTGCGGTCGCCGGCGCCCGGGGAAGTGCGCACGCTGGAGCACAAGGAAGGCGACGCCGTGGCGGTGGGCGACACCCTGGCCGAACTCTCCGCCGACAAGAATCACGTTTGGGAGGCGTTGCGCGCGCTATACGTGGTGGGGCAAGCGGAGGATCTGGAAGATGTGCAGCGGTTTACGCGGCCGGTGCCAGGGCTGCCGGAATCGGTGGTTCGGCAGGCAACGCTCACCGCGCAAGCGATTGAAGCGCGCGGAAAGTAAGGTCTCGCCCGGCGGTAGTGGGAGTGATACTATTTTTAATATGAGACTACCACTTGCAACTCTTGGATTTGTTCTGATGTTGAGCGCCGCCCCTGTCATGTTTGCGCAGACCGCGGGACAGGATATGAAGCAGGCGGGGCGCGACGTCAAGGAAGCCGGTAAGAATACGGGAGACGCTGCCAAGAATGTCGGCAAGGCTACCAAGAAGACGGCTAAGAAGACCGTGAAAAAGGTAAAGAAAACGACCAATAAGGCGGCCGTTAAAGTGGAAGAGAAGACGCGAGATAAACAGTAGAACGGCTTCGTTTGCCGCGTCGCGGAGCGGTCCGGGCAGGGCGGCGGCCTTGCCCCGAGAGGGTGGTCTCGATTTCCGGCCGGGCTCACAGGCTGGAGCCCCTGAAGCCCCTAATCCGTCGATAACGTAGGGAACCGGCGTGCCGGGCGTGGATCCCGCCGTCCGAGTGGCGGTGGCTGGGTGGGTACGGCAGGATCCTCGTCAGCGAGACTCAGCTTGGAGCATCCGTCGGGGCATTCCGTCCAGGTTCGTTGGCATCTGGGCCCGGCGTTTCTCTGGTTTCCTGAAAAAGGGCGTGCTAATCCGTCGATAAGCCTCGGAAGTGTGGAGAATTCCGCTACTCAGGCCGGGATGGGCAGCAACCTCGACGCTTCCAACCAGTCGACAATTCGCTGCACCGTGGTGGCCAACCGCAGCACCGTCCTCCGCGCATGGTGCACCAGTCGCCCCGGGGTATTGAATATCAAGAAACGCAGCCGCTTCGGTCGCGCCGTCAACAAATCCGCCGGTAGCGCCAGGCGTTTCAGCGCCGTCATCACGTTGTGCGAAATCACCGCGAACCGCAGCCACGCCGCATTCG
>JANYAH010000024.1 GCA_025361425.1 Candidatus Solibacter sp.
CTCACAGCTCGCTGCGACTCAATTTGGTATGGTTTCTTCATAGCGACTCTCCTTTTTTCTCCGCAAAAGAAATTGCTCTCAGCCTATCAAAGGCTTCGAGCGGGGAGTCGCTACTTTCTACGATCTACCGGGCATTCTCGACCGGTGTGTCCATCTCCGGAATCTTTCAGGCTGCGGAGGACTTCGCTGTTCTCGGCTGGTGGAACGCATACGACTACTTCAACCACCTCCGGCTGAAGCACCTGCCGAAGACCGACCTCTCCGGCCTGAAACTGGAGTTCGACATTGAGTACGACCAGGCGCTCGACGGCGCGATCCGCCTCGACGCGGCTAAGTACCCCTCCGTCTCCTGGGACGCCATGACGTTCGTCACCGGCGCGGGCGACAGCCACGACGTGCGCCTGCTCGATCACGCGACCGTGGTCTCCGGCAACGAGACCGCCGCCACGGCCCTCATCGAGATCAGCGGCGACGAGAACATGGACGGCGGAATCGACTGGCTTCATCTCTACTTCCGCGACACGCGGTATACGGTGACCAGCACGGACTGCCGGGTTGAAACTCAATTGACCGCTGCGGTGAAGGCGGGCGACGTGAGCCTTCCGGTCGATAGCACGGCGGGCTTCTTCACCACAGATGGCATCTGGATCGAACGAGCCGGCACGAACGAGGAGCAGACCACCGTGATCGGAGTCGGGACGGGCGCGCTCCACGCGAGCGTATCGATGGGCCACTCAAGTGGCTCCTACGTGACCCGCAAAACGAAGGCCTGGCACGTGGCGCAGAAGCTCGCAGGCATCATCAACACTGCGGGCGCTTCCGTCGCCGGCAGATTTGGTCCGGACCAGAGCGGCGTGATTCACGCGCAGGCGTGGGCCAGCGGCCCGAGCACCGGAGGCATCAGTTTGACATTCGCCCTGGGCACCGGGGCGTCGGCGCGGTACGGAAAGCTGGGGAATCTTGACCGCGTCTTCCTGGCTCACGGCCGCACGCTGGCCGGCGTCCCGGTTGGCAACGGGCAGGGATTCCAGTGGACGGCGGGCAGCGGGGCCACCCTCCTGTTCGCCAACGGCGACAACAACGCGAAGTATCACGTCACGCTCGACTTCACGCAGACCTTGCTGGATAAGAATGGTGCCCCAGTTCCCATAAGCGACTGCCGCAAGATATACATGGTCTTCGCGCCGCGATTCGAGAACGTCGAGCAGGACCTCCAGGACGGCTGCTTCCTCACAGCGGGCGTGGGCGCTTCCAACACGATGTGGACGGTGGATGACACCTCGAAGCTCACCGGTGGCAGGTACTTCATCGGCACTCCAACTCTTGAGGAGCGCATCCAACTGCTCTCCGTGGCCTCGGGAACCCAGATCACCGTGGCGCGCGGCTTCGAAGCCTCCACGCCCGGCTCGTGGCCGGCGGGCGCGCGCCTCAAGAAGCCATCGCCCGTCTCCGGCTTCCCCGGCAACGTCGAGTGGGGCTGCACGATCTCCAACATCGCGGTCACCGGCGACGGAAGCCTGAAGGTCGGCGGCGGGTCGGATCGGATTGAGGAAGCGGACGCACGATGCAAATACACGGGCTTTTGGGAGGACTACGCCTATGGCGGCACCTTCCCGTCGCAGTGGTGGAGCAAAGGGCACGCCAAGCGCACCGCGCCCTCGAACGCTCTGGACATTCGCAAGGTCACGCTCCGGTACTCGTACCCGCGCCAGCACGATCTTTACCTGGGGACCTTCCTCAACTCCGATTGCGGCAAGGTGACCGTCTCCGTCGATGGCGCGGCGACCACCCACGATCTGTACCTGAACGAGTATGGCGGCACCACGGCTAATCTGAAGGGACGCGGCGGCGTGGCGGCAGGCAACCACACTGTGGAGATCACCGCCACGTTCACCAAGAACGCCGCCAGCAGCGGGTATTTCTTCTACTTCGATTACCTTTGGCCGCTTGAAGCCCAGGACGTTCCGGACGCGCCGAAGGTCTATACCGACGTGTCCCTCGCCATGGACTTCGATACCGACCACGGCTACAAAAAGCCTCCGGCCTGGCACCTCTGGCAACTCCAGAAGCTCGGCTTCAAGGGCCACGCCGATGTGTACATGGGCGTCTTCTGGAACAACAAGCGGCGGCGCATCAACGCCACCTACCCGTACGCCACGGTAGTCTTCTCCGGTTCACCCGCCGCTGGCGACGTGGTCTCGTTTTCGATTGGCGGCACCACCGTCAGCCACGCCGTCGGCTACGGCGAGACGCTGCAGGGGATCGTCTCCGACATGCGCGCGATCATCAACGGGCTGTTCTCCGGCGTGTGGGCCGACGACAACTTCGGATCGAGCACCACGGTCCGAATCCAATCGAAAGCGCCTTCGTGGACGTATACCGGGGTCGCCGTGAGCGCACCGAACTCCGTGACGCTCACGCTCACGGACCACCTCGGCACGGCTGGCGCCGACGGCGATTGGGAAATGATCGATGCGGTCTCGCCGGTGATGACCGAGGGCTCGCGCAAGTGGATTCGCGACCTCGCCGGCCAGTTCCAGGCGGCGGGCATCAAGGCGTCCTTCGCGTTCTCGATGGAGTGCTATCTCCCTCCGGCCGCGATGCGCGCGAAGTACCTCTCGTACACCGGCGGCGTGGTTGCGCCAGGCGCGGATGTGGACCTCGGCGTCCCGTCCCACCAGATGCACTTCGGCACCCGGGTCCGGACGTACCTGCGCCAGATGTATAAGGAAGGCGCCGACCAGATCGAAGCGGCGGGCCTGCCGGTGGTGCTGCAGTTCGGCGAGACGCAGTGGTGGTATTTCGACAACAAGGCGCAGGACGCGAACGGCGGGATGCCCTACTACGACCAGGACACCATCAGCGATTTCGCCGCGGCCAGGGGCCACCCGATCTGGGCGTTCCGGGCGAACACCGATAATCCCGTCGGCGACCCGGCACATCAGAACGAAACCGCCGACTTCCTGCGCGACCGCATCTGGGCCTACTGCCAGGACGTTATTACCTACGTCCGGGGATACCATCCGACCGCCGTGTTCGAATGCCTGTGGCCCCTCGATGCGAACCAGGGCGCGCCCAAGCCGAGCGCGAAGTTCCGCTCGCTCAACTTCTATGTGAACTTGCCAAACCAATGGAAGAACTCCTCCTACGGGATCAAGTACTTCCGGTGCGAGGGCTTCGACTACGACGTCTGGCAGAAGAATTCCGGCCTGATGAAGCAGGCCATCACGTTCGCCAGCACCGCGCTCGGCAGGCCAGCGTCGGAGTGCATGTTCCTCTCCGGGTTGTATGGTGCACCGGACCCGCCCATGGCGCAGGCGTACGGGATGTGGCTCCCGATGAAGCTCTACTCCTTCTGCTACTGGGCCTTCGATCAGTTTTGCCTGAACTCCCGCCCAGTCCCCCTGGAAATCGCCGGCCAGATGCAGGTTATCGGCGCGCAGTACTTCAAGCCCAACGCCACGCGCGCCGTCGAATCGGTGATCGCGGAGCCAGTCGGGATCGTGGCGGGCGGCGCGCTAAATCGCTTCGAAGCGAACCGGAGAAAACTGAATGTCTAACTTTCCGACCGCAATCGACGCCGCACCCACGCTGTACTCGCCTGTCGACGCGTTCTCGACCAAGCCCCTCGAAACAACCGCCAACAGTGCGATTGGCGCGAACGACTCCACCATCAACGTACCGTCGACTATGGGCGGATTTGCAGCCACATACGGCATCCTTTCCATCGACGACGAGTTGATCGTCTACACTGCGAAGACCGCCACGCAGTTCACCGGTTGCCAGCGCGGCGCGTTCGGGACGGTTGCCGCCAGCCATCTCACCGGCGTCCCGGTAAAAGCGAACATGGTCTCCGGCTTCATCACCGCCGTCCAGTCGGCGGTGCTGGCCATCGAGAACGAGCTCGGCACGGCGGCGGCGCGCAACTACGTCCTGAAGAACGGCGCGGTCACCATCACCGGCCTGAAGACCTTCCAGGACGGCGCGGAGTTCGGGTCGGGGAACAAAGCCGCCACGGGCCTGGTGCGCCTGCCCAACCTCGGCGCGGTCAAGTGGCGCAAGGCCGACAACTCGGGCGAACTCGGGATGGCGCTGAACGCCAGCAACCACGTGGCGATGGACGCCGTCATCGACTTTGCGGCGGGACAGACGTTCGGCGCGTTCTCCTACCCAGACGCCGCAACCACCAGCAAGGGCATCGTCCAGGTCGATCCGGTCGGTGGGCTGGCGGTGGCGGCAGGGGTGGCCTCGTTGGCGGCGACGGGCGTGGTGGCAGGGACATATCCGAAGGTCACCGTTGACGCAAAGGGGCGAGTCACGGGCGGCACAACTCTGGTTTCTGGCGACCTCCCCGCCCACACCCATGTGGCCACCGACATCGTTTCCGGTGCGCTGCCGTTCACGATCCAGAAGGCGGGAACGGCCATCGGAACGCGCCGGGCGTTGAACCTGATCGAAGGGGCGAACGTGACATTGACGGTCGCGGACGACTCGGGCAATGACCGCGTGAACGTCACCGTCGCGGCGGCGGGCACTGGCACCCACAACCTCCTCTCCGCGACACATCCGGACACCGTCGCTGCCGCGCCCATCCTGGGCGATCTGGTCGCGGCGAACGGGACGCCTGCCTGGGCGCGCCTGGCGGGGAACACCACCGCGACCCGGAAGTTCCTGCGGCAGACCGGGACCGGCACGGTGCCCGCTCTTCCGGCATGGGACACGCTGCTGGCTGGCGATCTACCGGCGCACACGCACGCCGAATCAGACGTCACCAGTCTGGCGACCGATCTGACGAACCGCCCGGTAAAGGGCAGCGCATGGGCCCTCTCCAAAGCAGCGGTCATCAATTCCTCCGGCCAACTGGACGGCGCGGCCGGATCCGCCACGGACTGCGTCCTGGTGAATGGCAGCAGCGTGGCCAAGGCGAACGCCGCCCACACCCATGCCGCCACGGATATCGTTAGCGGCACCCTCGATAACGCGCGGACGTCGGGAACGGCCAGCGCGACGGCCAGCACACTGGTCCTGCGCGATGGCTCCGGCGGCGCGTCCTTCGGTTATGTGGCGGCGAACAACCAATGGGCATACCTCGACTCCCACTTCCAGTCGCTCGAATCCGGTGCCTACCAGACAGTGGGCGGTCCCTTCGAGAACGTGGCGAAGTACTCTGAGGACTTCACCGCCGCAACCTGGGACAAGAACGGTGGGTCTTGCTCGGTAACCGCGAACGCCATCGCCGCCCCGGATGGCAACACGACCGCAGACACGATCACGGCGGTGACCGCGACGCCGGTCATCCAACAGCAGGTTGCGGGCCTGGTGTCCGGAGGCCAGTACACATTCTACGTGTGGGCCAGGGTTGCGTCCGGAACGAAGCAGGTGTCCATAGCCATCGTGGACAACGCCTATGCCGGCTACCTCGCGGGCCCGACGAGCATCACGCTCACCACGGCGTGGCAGCGGTTCAAGATCACCGGCACGCTGGCCGGCGGGCAGACCGGACTCTGGATTGTGGTGCGCCAGTTCGCCGGGAACGGCGACAACTGGACCAGCGGCGCCATCTACCTGTGGGGTGCCTGCCTCCCGCAGGGCAACGATCCGAAAAACGGCTACGCCCGTACGTGGGCGTCGCAGACCCCCTTCGCCGCGGCTGGCATCGCGTGCGGCGCGATGGTGATCGCGGCCAAGGACAACGCGGAGTCGCCGCTGCGGATCTACGGCCCCGGCTCGAACCTGGCAGACCACAGGCTGCTGGAGGTCACCTCCGGGGGGGAGTTGATCCTGGCAGGTGGAGCTGGCACCGGCTACCGTTTGGCCGAACTGATGGGCTGCGTATTCCGGGGCAAAGCGAACAGCATTCCGGGGTGAAGCCGAACAGGATTCCGGGCTGATTCCGAACAGCATTCCGGGATGAAGGCGAACACGGATTCCGGGCTGAAGCCGAACACTGTTTGGCTGAGCCCGGAATGCTGTTCGGCTTGCGCCCGGAACGTTTTCCACAGGTAGACGGCGCTGGACATCAACGCCGGGTAAGGGACCCTTCCAGTAGGGAGAATCCATTGCCCGCGAGGAGAAAGTCCATGCGCAAGATCAAAGAAGTCCTACGACTCCGAAATGAATTAAAGCTCGACCAACGGCAAATCGCACGCAGTTGTTCGATCTCTGTCAGCACCGTGCACGAGTATTTGAAACGTGCCGAAGCCGCCAAGGTCGGGTGGCCGCTACCAGAAGATTGGGACGACGCTCGACTGGAGGCGGCGCTGTTTCCTTTGGGCTCACCCCCACAACCATCCTCGCAGAAGGCCCCGCCGGACTTCGCCGCCATCCATGAGCAGTTGCAGCGTCATCGTCACGTGACCTTGCAGTTGCTCTGGGATGAATATCGCGACGCCAACCCGGCTGGCTACGGCTACAGCCGCTTCTGCGAGTTGTATCAACGCTGGCGCAAGAAGCTCGACGTAGTGCTGCGCCAGCAGCACAAGGCCGGCGAGAAAGCCTTCGTGGACTGGGCCGGCGCGACCCTGCCGATCTGCGACCGCGACACCGGCGTGGTATGGCAGGCGTCATTGTTCGTCGCCGCGCTCGGCGCCAGTTCCTACACCTGGGCTGAAGTCACGCGCGACCAGCAGATGGAGTCGTGGCTGCTGGCGCATGTGCATGCTTTGGAACATTGGGGCGGCGTGCCTTTGCTGGTGGTTCCCGACAACACCAGGACGGGAGTCACCAAGGCTTGCCGTTATGACCCGGATGTCAATCCGACTTATCAGAACTTCGCCGCACACTACGGCTTCGGAGTGTTACCAGCGCGACCTTATAAGCCGCGGGACAAGGCGATCGTGGAGAACGCCGTGCAGGTGGCGCAACGTTGGATCTTGGCGGCACTACGGCACCGTAAGTTCTTCTCGCTGGCGGAAGCTAATCAAGCGGTATTCGATCTGCTTCAGCGGATCAACTGCCGACCCTTCCGCAGACGAGACGGGAGCCTCGCCAGCGTCTTTGAAGCCATCGACAAACCGGCACTGCAACCGCTACCCCAGGATAGATTCGAAATCTGCGAATGGGCGCAGGCGACCGTGAACATCGACTACCACGTGGTGTTCGACGGGAACTTCTACAGCGTGCCCTACAACCTGGTGCAGGAATCCGTGGAGATCCGCTCGACGGCGACGACGGTGGAGATCCTGCATAGCGGCGTGCGCGTGGCATCACACGTTCGCAATCGGGGCCGGGAAAAGGTCGTTACGAATCATGAGCATCGGCCCAAGAGCCATCAGGCTCATCTGGAGTGGCCGCCGTCACGGATGGTGCAGGGGGCAGAGAAGATCGGCCCACACACCGCGCGATTATTGGAGAAGATCATGGCCGACAAACCGCACCCGGAGATGGGATATCGCGGCTGCCTGGGGATCATTCGACTGGCCGACAAGTACTCTCATCCACGCATGGAGGCCGCGGCCGAGTGGGCGATGCTGACGGGTGCTTGCCGCTACCGCAGCATCGCTTCGATCTTGAAAAACTCGCTGGACCGGCAGCCACTGCCGGAGTCTCCGTCGCCGCCGACGGGAACGCCTGCGCAGCACGACAATATTCGCGGCGCAGAGTACTTCCAGTAAGTCATCAAGTTCTTAATCAACCAATAACCACATAACTCAGGAGATCAACTAACATGCTACAAGAACCCATGATGGATAAGTTACTGGCCATGCGATTACACGGTATGGCCGACGCTCTGAAGGCGCAGCAACAGGACCCCGCCACCCGCGAACTGAGCTTCCTCGACCGACTCGCACTGCTAATCGACCAGCAGTGGAGTTGGCGTCAGAATCAAGCTCTGGCGCGGCGCCTCCACACTGCCAAACTGCGCGGCAACGCCTGCGTCGAGGAAATCGATTATCGCGCGGCCCGTGGCTTAGACAAGAGCGTCATCCGCTCCTTGGCGCAAGAGTCCGGATGGGTGCGCAATCACGAGCACGTGTTCATTCTCGGCCCCACCGGTGTGGGCAAGAGTTTCCTGGCTAGTGCTCTAGCGCAGAAGGCTTGCCGCGATGGCTACTCGGCGCTCTACATGCGCACGACGGCGCTATTCCGCGATCTGGCCATGGCCCGCGCCGACGGCAGTTTGCGCCTGCTGCTGGCCAAGTTCAGCCGCATCGATGTACTGGTAATCGACGACTGGGCCATGGCCCCGCTGACCGAAACCGAGAGGCGTGACTTCTGGGAGATCTGCGAAGACCGCTACCAGACCCGATCAATGATCCTGACCTCGCAACTGCCCGTGGCCCGCTGGCACGAGCAGGTCGGCGACCCCACCGTGGCCGACGGCATACTCGATCGTCTGGTCCACAATGCCCACCGCATTGAGATGAAGGGCGATTCCATGCGCAAGAAGCGCGGAGGAGGTGCGTAGCCCGACGGCTGACGCCGCCGGGTCTCTCCAGTGCCGAGGCGGGGAACGGGACTGCTGTCCCTTTCCCCGCACCCCTTTCCTAGCTCCGAGTCGCCTGCCTCCGCTTCGCTCCGGAGCCCCTCCGGAACGTCCGTTTCCTTGACCAAGCCGAACACTTCCTCCACAATCAGAAAGCCAGCGTCGCTACGCTCCGATTGCTGTTCGGGACCGGCCCGGAATCCTGTTCGGCTTCACCCCGGAATGCTGTTCGGCTTCGCCGGAATGCGCACATAATCCCCGAAAGGACAAGCAATGAAGCTGACACTGGACCACACCCAGCGTCTGAACCTGCACTCGCTCTTGGGCGTGCAGCGGGCGGACGTGGGGTCTATTCGCGCAATCTGGGCGGTGCAAGACAAACTCGCCCTCGAACCCGACGAGGAGAAGGCCATCGAAATGAAACGCGAATGCGTAAACGGAAACGCCCGAATGGTCTGGAACTCGTCGCTCTCTATTCCAGAAAAGGACTTCGAGTTCTCCGACGTGGAGGTTGCACGTATTAAAGCCTCGATCGATGCTTGGGACTCGTATGCGGCAAACGCGGATCGGGACTGGCTGCAGCCACTAATCGACGCGTTGTTCTCAACAGAACCCCGAGGGAGGTAAACGATTACAACCTCACCTACCTGGTCATTCCCATGGCGTTCCCTGACGGATCCTCTGCCGCAAATTCGCATCGACGCTTAGAATCTCTTTCGACCGAAACGCACATCGAGTGACCGACGTGTCTCATGGATTGATAGTGATTGGAAAGCAGGATAGCTCCTTGACTGCCCCGTTCCGAGCTCGAGCCTGGACCGTCAATAGGTGAGTGCCGGGCGCAGCACCCGCGAGACTCAACTGGAAGTCAAATCCGGCAGTACCGGCATCAGGAAACTTCGGGTATCCGCTCTGCACATCCGGGCGGCTAACGCCGGTATGCGAGCTTGTTGCGACGGCCCTGTGTTCCGCCTCGGCTGGAAGTGGAAGGAGCGTTCTGCCGTTAAGATAACGGAGAGAACGCGTGAAGAAACCAAGGAAGCATTACACCGGAGAAGAGAAGGTCGCCATCTTGAGGCGGCATTTGCTGGAGAAGGAGCCGATCTCCAAGCTCTGTGACGAGCTGGGATTGCAGCCAACGGTGTTCTACCGCTGGCAGAAGGAATTCTTCGAGAATGGGGCCGCGGCCTTCCAGGCCAAGGGTCGCCCCGATCACCAGGCCGAGCAGGCACGCATCGAGTACCTGGAGAAGAAGATCCTGCGCAAGGACGAAGTCCTGGCCGAGTTGATGTCGGAGCACATCGCACTAAAAAAAGAACTTGGGGAACTCTGAACGGGGTCTGGGTGCCGCACGACACGCGGGACCAGATCGTGGATTTCGTTCGGCGCTGGTCGGAAGATACCGAGATCGGCGCCGGACGATTCGTTGGGTGGTTGGGCGTGAGCAGTAGCAAGTTCTACGATTGGCGGGAACGCTACGGCCGCGTCAACGAGCACAACGGTTGGGTTCCCCGGGACTTTTGGCTGGAAGACTGGGAAAAGCAGGTCATCATCAATTTCCATTTGAAGAACCCGCTGGAGGGCTACCGGCGGCTTGCGTTCATGATGCTGGACGCCGACGTCGTGGCGGTGAGTCCCTCCAGCGTGTGGCGGGTGCTGGGGAAAGAGGGGTTACTGAAGAAATGGAACGGCAAGCCGTCGAAGAAAGGAACGGGGTTCGAGCAACCTCCGAAGCCGCATCAACATTGGCATATCGACGTGAGCTACATCAATATTTCGGGGACGTTTTACTACCTGTGCAGCGTGTTGGACGGCTACAGCAGATCCATCGTCCATTGGGATCTGCGCGAGTCTATGACGGAAGCCGAGATCGAGATCATTCTGCAAGCAGCCAAGGAGAAATACCCTGACGCGAAGCCGCGCATCATTTCCGACAACGGTCCGCAGTTTATTGCGCGGGACTTCAAAGAATTCATTCGCATTTCGGGCATGACGCATGTGAGGACGTCGCCTTACTACCCGCAATCCAACGGGAAGTTGGAGCGCTGGCACAAATCGCTGAAGAGCGAGTGCATCCGGCCAGGCACGCCGTTGACGCCGGAAGATGCGCGGCGGCTGATTCAGCAGTACGTGGACCACTACAACACCGTGCGCCTGCACAGCGCGATTGGGTTCATTACGCCCGCCGACATGCTGGCTGGGCGTCAGGCGGAGATCCACGCGGCACGAGACCGCAAGTTGGAAGAAGCACGCCAGCAGCGGCAGAAGCGCCGGCAAAAGGCGGCGTGAGCAGGAGCGCTACAATGACTTTGCCAGGTGAAACGGAAGCGGGCTCTGCAGGGATGCAACCAGGCCGAGGGTTAACTTGGTGGGCTCATCGAGACGATGTCGAGCGCGGAAGTTCGCCTTTCGCGCTCTT
>JANYAH010000025.1 GCA_025361425.1 Candidatus Solibacter sp.
CTCACAGCTCGCTGCGACTCAATTTGGTATGGTTTCTTCATAGCGACTCTCCTTTTTTCTCCGCAAAAGAAATTGCTCTCAGCCTATCAAAGGCTTCGAGCGGGGAGTCGCTACTTTCTACGATCTACCGGGCATTCTCCGGTACAGTGGATCTCAGTGTGTAGATTGGTTGCTGACAGCGCACTCAAAAGGAGGATATCCATGAACAAATTGCCCTTCAATAACGCGTCCAGACTGCTTTGGGCGGCGCTTGGCGCGGCATTACTTGCAACTGGAACGCGCCCGCGATCTCTGTGGGATGCGGGATGCAGCGTCGGAGGATTCGGCATGCTGGTGTGGGCGTTTGGGGCGCCGGCAGCCGGGGAAGAAGAGCCGTCGCGCGATATCGTCGATATCATGTCGGAGGATTCGTTCCCCGCCAGCGATCCGCCTTCGTCCTGGTAAAGCGCGCTCCGCGTGGGGACGGGCCGCCTCGGCCTACCAACCAGCGCTACTCAGCTTTTCCCAGGTGGCCGGCAGATCTTCCGGCAGGACCCGCGTCTCGCCGGTCACTGTCATGAAGTTTGTGTCGCCGGCCCAGCGGGGGAGAACGTGCATGTGGAGGTGGTCGGCAATGCCCGCGCCGGCACTGCGGCCGAGGTTTAATCCGATATTGAGGCCATCCGGGCGATAGGTGGTGCGGAGGTGTCTTTCGCATTCCCGCGCCAGGCGCATCATCTCCAGCAGCGCTTCCTCCGCCAGATCCTGGAGCGTGGAGACGTGCTGAAACGGCACCACCATGACGTGCCCATTGGTGTAAGGAAAACGGTTGAGGATGATGAAATTATGCGCCGCCCGGTGAACGATCAGGTTTTCCCGATCATTGGAACTTGCCGCGGCGGTGCAGAAGACGCACCCCGAGGGGCGGTCCCTCTCAGTTACGTATTGATAACGCCATGGGGTCCAGAGATAATCCACGTTACGGGTTGGGGACCTGTTCGGGCGCGACGGGGGCCAGCGCAGGCGCCGCGACGGGGGTGGCGAAGCTGTTGACCACGTCCTTCAATTCCTTGCTCGGCTTGAAATACGGAATCTTCTTGGCGGGAACTTCCACCCGCGCGCCGGTCTTCGGGTTACGGCCGATACGGGCTTGGCGTTGGCGCGTGCGGAAGCTGCCGAATCCGCGGATTTCGATCTTGTCGCCGGACCGGAGGGAACGTACGATGCTGTCGAAAATCGCCTCCACGATGACTTCGGATTCCTTCCTGGTCATCTCGACGACGCGGGAGACTTCTTCAATCAGATCGGCCTTCGTCATCGCATTCTCCTGGATTGCAAAACTCGCATGAAATCGCAGTATCTCCTGAATTTAAAAGATTTGCAAGCGCCTATTCGTTGCTGCGGTCCTTCAAACTCAGCACTTCTTCGATGGTGCTGGTGGCGGCGGCGGCTTGGCGCTGGTAGTCTTCCAGGCGGTTTTTCTCTTCGTCGTCGGTCACGGCGCGCTGGCTGAGCCCGATTTTCTTCTCCGCTTCGCTCATCTTGATAATCTTGAAATCGTGTTCATCGCCGACGTGCATCGGCGGCTCCTCCGCCCCGCGGCGTCCGCTAAAACCCGGCACTTCGGAGAAATGGCACAGGCCTTCCACCCCTTCGGCAAGCTCCACAAAGGCTCCAAAACTGGCCAGGCGGCAGACGCGGCCATGAACTGTATCGCCCACCTGATGGTTTTGAAAGTAGCTCTCCCAGGCGTCGGGCTGTAACTGTTTGATGCCCAGGGAAAGGCGGTGCGAGGAGGAATCGATATTGAGAATCACCGCCTGCACGATCATCCCCTTCTTGAGGATTTCACTGGGATGTTTGACCCGCTTGGTCCAGGAGAGATCGCTCACGTGCACCAGGCCGTCGATGCCTTCCTCAATTTCGATGAAGGCGCCAAAATCGGTCATATTGCGCACCCGCCCCTCTACCACGCTCCCCACGCTGTAGCGGCTGTCGATGGTGGTCCAGGGATTGGGTTCGAGCTGTTTGAGGCCCAACGAAATGCGGCGATCCTTGGAGTGTACCTCCAGAACCACGGCTTCCACCCGGTCGCCGGCCTTGACCACCTTCGAGGGATGTTTCATGCGCCGCGACCAGGTCATCTCGCTGATGTGGATAAGGCCTTCCACGCCGGCTTCGAGTTCCACGAAAGCACCGTAATCGGTGACGTTGACCACGCGGCCGATCACGCGGCTGTCCACGGAATAGCGCTCCAACACCGTGTCCCACGGGTCCGGGTCCAGTTGCTTGATGCCGAGCGAGACCCGCTCCTTGGCGCGGTCGAACTTGAGAATCCTGACGGTAACTTCCTGGCCCACCTGGAGCATCTCCGAAGGATGCGCGATGCGGCCGTAGGACATATCGGTAACGTGCAGCAGGCCATCGATTCCACCCAGATCGATGAACACGCCGTATTCGGTCAGGTTCTTGACCGTGCCCACGACGGTGGCGCCCTCGGAAAGCTGCTCCAGAGTGACGCTTTTGCGCGAATTGATCTCGTCCTCGACCGCCAGTTTGCGGGAGACCACCACATTGCCGCGCCGCCGGTTAAGCTTGATGATCTTGACCGGGATGTCCTGCCCAATCAGTGAATCCAGATTGTGGACGGGGCGCGGGTCGGCCTGCGAACCGGGCATGAATGCCTTGACGCCGACATCGACGGCCAGCCCGCCTTTGACGCGGCCCAGCACCCTGCCGGAGATCACCAGCTGATCGTCGGACGCCTTTTCGAGATCGTCCCAGATGCGCAGGCGCGCCGCCTTGGTGTGGGAGAGCAACACGTAGCCTTCCACATGTTCGCTGTGGTCGATCATGACATCGACCACA
>JANYAH010000276.1 GCA_025361425.1 Candidatus Solibacter sp.
CTGGCACCGCAAAATCAGAGTGGCGTAAGGGACCACGCAACAATAACTTTCCAGGCACCGAGGTGGCGCGGACTCTCAGACTGCCGCGTCCCGATGAGTTGGGGCGCGGCCGGCACGGGTGCTGGCGCCACATAGCCGACGGGACTTCGGCGGCACTACGTTAGAAAGCCCAAGTTACGCTGGTATAACCCGTGTGCGCGTGAAAGTTCTGATAATACCCCAGCAGCCCGAACTCCTCGTGGTAGTTATAAAACTGCCATCCCGCGTTCCACCGCAACTTAGGAGTGATTCGCACCGATACCCGCCCGAGCGGCGATTGGTACGCCAGCGGGAACGTCTGCACTCCGGCGAACAGCGCGCCCGCCGGGTCCGTCACACTCGCCGCGGCCGTCGCGCGGCCGTCCCCCGTGTCCTTGGTGATGGTATACCCCACGTACACGTCCGCGCGCTTAGCCAGCGCAAAGCGCGCCCCTAAGTTGGCCGCATGCACGTTGCTCCGGAATAGCGAGGTTCCGCGTTGCAGCGTCGCCCGCCCTGTACCCGCGAAATACGCGATCCCACCCACTGTATCCAGATGCAGTTTCATGTAACTTGCATCCAGGGCGAACCAGTCCTTCGGCGCCCAACTTGCGTTCGCCGAGTAGTTCCGCGAGTGCGAACTATACGCCGACAAAGCCACGGGCGCATTCACGCTGTACACCTGCTTGTAAGAGGTGGATAACTGTAACTTCCGCGTGCGGTAACTCACCCGCCCGTTCAGCGTATGGTAATTGCGATCGCCGACCGGCGTCAGCGGATTGTCCGCGCGCCCCACTTCGCCTTCCAGGTTGGCCGTCAGATTCTTGAGCGGCCGCAAGCGCATCCCCACCGTGCCCGAGTGCAGATGGTTGGTATTCTCGTACACATCGTTCACCGTTGAGTTAGCAAAAGCCGGCAGCGAGAAGCCCTCCGTCGTGCGCACCAGCCGGTCCGTATAGCGATAGCCCGCGTAGAACCCGACCGAGTCTTTTACCCGATAGTTCGCGTCGGAGGAATTCGTCACCGTGCGAATCCCCAGGTACCGGAAGTAAATTGTCTGCCCGGAATCGCTGCCGTTCAAGATATCCGTGTAACTGGAAGGCCCGTTGATCCGCAGATTGTTGACCGAGGTGTTATTGACTACCGTCAGCCGGCTGGCCGGCTGCGCGCTGAAGTTGAAATCGCCCGCCACCATCGGCCGGTCCGCGCTGCCCTGCACCAGAATCTGCCGGTTGGCCGCGCCGCCGAAGCGTCCCAGCCCGCTGGCGAATTCGCTCAAGGCGAAATTGTTGTGGCCGTTCAGATAGCTCACGCGCGCGTTCATCGCCCAACGCTTATGATTCGCCACCAAGTTGCCCAGCCAGCCCGGATTCCTGCCGTGGACGGGCGCCGTCTTGGTGAACTGCTGCAGCGCCGTCAGGTCGTTGGCGACCCCAATCGACGCCGCAGAGGACTGGCTGAGCGCGTTGTAGGGCGTGTCTTCCTTGAAGAAATCCCAACGCCGCAGCACCGTCAGCTTGAACCCCGCCACGTCCACGTCCGCCCCCAACCGGTACTCATTCCACTGCCGGCGCAGATCTGCGAACACCGGCACCCCGCTGCCGTTGTTGTCGAATTCCAGCGAGGTGGCCAGCGTCGGACCGTCCTGCGTGTTGCGGCTGTATCCCGCGCGCACCCGGAAGCCGGACTGCGGGAATAGCGTGATTTCGTGATCCTGCATGCGGCGCACCGTGTCCATGCGGTGCAGTCCGCCCGCTACCGTCAGACCGGGATTGTAGTAGTCGTTCAGCCGCCAGGTCATGTCGTAGCGATACATTTGGTTCTTCTGAATGCGCAAGATCGCGGATTGGTACGGATCGTTGCCCAACCCCATCGTGTTGAGCAGGATCTGGTCGAAGTAATGGCCGTGCCCGTCCTTGGAATCGATGGTCAGGCTGCTGCCCAGCAGGCGCACTCCGTTGCGATAATTCACGTCGCTGCGGTACTCGCCCAGGCTGCCGCCCACCAGGCTCCAGCGGTATCCGGTCTCAAACGAGTTCGTGATGTTGTAATTCCCGTGGTTTTCGCCGCGCGCCGGACCCACCGTTTCCGGCGTGGGGGTTACCACCTGCTGCGCCGAAAGCGCTCCGGTCAACGCAAAGAATATCCAGAATCGTGTCTTCATGACGTTACCTCAGGAAAAACGCGTCGCTATTGGATCCGTGTATCGCTACGTGACATGTGGTGCATTTCTGAAATTTCGGATCCAGCATATTGTGCCTGTTCGATTGCAGCGGTATGGCGTCGTTGCGCGTGCCGAACCCGGCGGCGCCGTTATGGCACTCCAGGCAGACCGTGAACACCACCGGCCGCCGCAGCAGTTTCGCGTTCATCGAGCCGTGCGGGCTGTGGCAGGTTTCGCAGCCTTCCACGCGCACCGGGGCGTGCTCGTACACGAACGGCCCGCGCTTGTCTATGTGGCACTTGATGCACGGCGATTCCGTGTTGAGCGCCTGCTGCATCATGCGCGGCTTCTGGCCCATCTTCCAGGTGGCGTCGAAAGAGCCGTGCGGATTGTGGCAGTCCGAGCACTGCATGAAGCCTTCATTCACACGGTGCTTGGAAGGCATGGAGAACTGCGCGCGCACCGTGGCGTGGCAGCCATAGCAGAGTTCGTTCTGCTTCTTCGCCAGCAGATATTTCGGCGTGGCCGAATGGTGGATGGAGTGGCAACTGGTGCAGGCGACGCCGTTGCGCGTATGTTCGGAGCGCTGGATGTTCGCCCGTGCCAGATCGCGCGCATGGCACCCCAGGCACGTGTCCAGCGCCTGCTTTGGCTGCATCAGGGAAAACGCTTGGGGGATGGTCGTTTTTCCGCCGCGTGCCTCCACGTGTTTCTGGGCTGGTCCGTGACACCCTTCGCAGCCCGTCTTCTCCCGCGGTTCCTTGCCCGACACGATGCTCTTATAGTGCGGATTCTTGTAAAAATTCATCCACACATCGGCGTGGCAGGTCTTACAGGCGTTACTGCCTATAAACCCGGAGGCCGAAGCGGGCGGCGCCGCTGCCTGATTCTGTGCGGCGGCCGCGGTGGTCAACAGCAGCAGCAACAATATGCGCATTCACTCTCCCGAAGCATTTCACTGCCACGCGGGTCCGTTCCCCGCGCTTCACCGGCTCTCCCGATGATAGCGAAGCCAACCGCGCTCGAATCGGCGGTCCCCTAGAATTTACGTTCGTTGCAGCCGTAACACGTGGGACACTCCGCCGCCCTCCCCGATGGTAGAAGGCTCCGCCTGGTGCATTGGTGGACTGGCGCTTCCGCCTGTCCATTTGAGCGAACCTCAGACCACGGGCTCAAATTTTGCGATAAACAGCTCCTGTTATCGTAGTGTTTGGTGGTGTCTTATGTTCCGAGCGAAAGCAGCCTTCCTACTATGCGCCCTGGCCCCTCTGGCCCGCGGCGGCGATTACACCGCGCTGGACCGTTATATTGCGGCGCCCGACCCTTCGTTCCGGTACTCGCTGGCACGCACCGTGAATGCGCCGGGGCTGGTCGCCTACCAACTCGATATGGTGTCCCAGACCTGGCTCACCCCGGCCGAAGTCGACAAGCCGGAATGGCACCACTGGGTGACCATCTATAAGCCGGATCAGTTGACCACTTCCACCGCGCTCTTGTACATCAACGGCGGGAGTGATTCTAGTTCGCCGCCGCCCCCGGTACTTTTGATGATGATACTGGCGGCCAGTACGGGAGCCGTAGTGGTGGACCTGGGGCAGGTACCGAATCAGCCGCTCAAGTTCGCCGACGAAAACCAGAGCCGCACGGAGGACGCCATCATCGCCTACACGTGGGACAAGTATCTGCGCACCGGAGACGAGCGCTGGCCGGCGCGTCTGCCCATGACCAAAGCCGCGGTGAGAGCCATGGATGCCGTGACCGCCTTCCTGGCGAAATTGCCGGAAGGCGGGGTGGCGGTGAAGAATTTCGTGGTTGCCGGGGCATCGAAGCGGGGCTGGGCGACCTGGTCGACGGCGGCGGTGGATCCGCGCGTGATCGCCATCGCGCCCATTGTGATCGACGCGTTGAATGTGCCGGCCGTGTTCGAGAATCATTATCGGGCCTACGGGTTTTGGGCGCCCGCGGTGCGGGATTACGTCGCCATGGGCATCATGAACTGGTTCGGCACTCCGCAGATGGCCTCGCTGCAGGAGATCGAAGACCCCTATCAGTACCGCGAGCGCCTGGCGCTGCCCACATACCAGATGGGTTCCACGGGAGATCAGTTTTTCCTGCCCGACTCGCCGCGGTACTATTTTTCGGACTTGCCCGGCGAGAAATACCTACGCTTCGTGCCTAATACGGATCACGGGTTGGCGTCGTTCGATGCCGTCGCCAATCTGGTCGCGTGGTTCCGCGCGGTGACGCAGAATTACCCACGCCCCCGGTTCCACTGGCGGGCCGACCGCAAGGCGGGCACGCTCACGGTGCGCGTGGTGGACACGCCGTCGCAGGTGATGCTGTGGCAAGCATCGAACCCCAAAGCGCGCGATTTCCGCCTGGAGACCATCGGTCCGGTGTGGACCAGCACCCCGCTCTCGGGGACGAATGGCATCTACACGGCGACGGTGTCGGCGGACGTGGGCTGGTCGGCGTTCTTCGTCGAACTGACGTTTCCGGGCTCAGGCGATACGCCGCTGGTGTTCACGACGGAAGTGGTAGTAACCCCCGACGTGTATCCATTCGATGCACCGCCGGGCTGGGGAACCGCCAGCCAGGCCGCGCGGCGTTAGAACTTCACGGGGGAGCTGGGACGGCACGTCTTGACCAGCCAACCGGTCAAGGTCACCCACTCAGCACGCCGCACTTTTTTGTTGCGGCACTGCAACCCGATGCGCCATATTAAATCTAGCGTCCCAAAAGCCGTGTAGAGCGCCGTATCACGATCGAACTTTCGTCGCAGACGGGGCGCTTATATCTTGTCTGGCGCTAGGGCGTTTTTCGATGGCGGACAATCTCCTCTATTTCACGGAACTGCTGTCCATGCCGGTGGTGGACCTCAAAGGCCGGCGTATCGGCCGGGTGAAGGACGCCGCCATGCTGCCCCTGATCCACGCCTCCCGCATCGACCGGCTGCTGGTCGGTGGCGCCGATGCGTGGCTCGCCATCCGCTTCGACCAGGTCCACACCATTTCCCTGGCCAAAGGCATCGAACTCAGCGAGGAAGTGCTGGTCCCCTACCATGACGATGAGTACCTACTGCGCATCGCCCGCGACCTGCTGGACCAGCAGATCATCGATGTGACCGGCCGCAAGGTGGTCCGCGTCAACGACATCACGATGGGAATCCAGTACGATGGCGTGCGCGATACGCTCAACGTTCTCGAAGTCGATATCGGTGTGCGCAGCATCCTGCGCCGCGTCTTCCAGGGCGTCCTGCCGCCCGCCTGGATCCGCCGCCTCCAGCGCCGAATTCCGCCCAGTTCCATCTCCTGGGAGTTCGCCAACGTCCTCGAACCAGACCCGCTACGCCGCCTGCGCCTGAACATTTCCTACACCAAGCTGGAGCAGATGCACCCCGCCGACCTCGCCGATATCGTGGAGGAACTGGGCCCCGCCGAGCGCGAAGCTATCTTCGAAACCATCGACAGTGAAGCCGCGGCGGACGCCCTGTCCGAAGTCGAAGACCCCAAAATGCAGGCCAACATTCTGGAATCCCTGGAACCCGAGAAGGCCGCCGATATCGTCGAGGAAATGTCGCCCGATGAGGCTGCGGACATCCTCTCCGAACTGGAGGAGGAAACCAGCGAAGAGATCCTGGAGGAAATGGATTCCGCTCCGAAATCCGAAGTCCGCGAGCTGCTCGAATTCCGCGAGGATTCCGCCGGCGGCATGATGAACACCGAGTACGTCTCGCTGCACGACGCCGCCACGGTCACAGACGCGTTGAGCGCTTTCCGGGGCAACGAAGATCTTCTGGAGAATTTGAACACCCTATTTCTGGTGGACGCCGAGGAACGTCTGGCCGCCGCCATTCCACTGGGGCGCCTGTTCATCGCGGCCGGCAACGCGCGCCTGAAGGAACTTGCCTCCGACACATTGATCCAGGTGACCGTTGACGAAAAACAGGACCGCGTGACCGCACTTTTCGATAAATACAACCTGCTGACTTTGCCCGTGGTGGACGAGGACGGCAAGCTCGCCGGTGTCATCACGGCCGACGATGTCATCTCAGTGTTGAGGAAAAAGTGACGGATGCTGAAGCTCATCAGCCGGTTCCGCTATCATCTGGCCGTCTTCTTTGCCGTACTCGGGCCAGGCTTCATCACCGCCGTCGTCGATAACGACGCGGGCGGCATCCTCACCTATTCGCAGGCCGGCGCCAAGTACGGGTACCTGCCGCTCTGGACCCTGCTGCCCATCACGCTGGTCCTCATCGTCACCCAGGAGATGTGCTCGCGCATGGGCGCGGTCACCGGCAAGGGCCTCTCGGACCTGATCCGCGAAGAGTTCGGCCTGCGCATAACCTTCCTACTGATGGCGCTCCTGGTGGTAGTCAACCTGACCAACGTCATGAGTGAATTCGCCGGAGTGGCGGGTTCTCTCGAATTGTTCGGCATCAGCAAATACATTTCTGTTCCACTGGCTGCGCTGGCGGTCTGGCTTCTCGTCGTCAAGGGCAACTACGCCAGCGTGGAAAAAATCTTCCTCTTCTCCTGCGTCTTCTATATCACCTATGTGATTTCGGGCTTCCTGGTCAAACCCGACTGGAAAGAGGCCGCGCTCTACAGCGTGAAACCGGTGCTGCTGCTGGATTCCGGCTATATCTATATGTTGATCGGCATGGTGGGCACCACCATCGCCCCGTGGATGCAATTCTATCTTCAGGCGGCGGTGGTAGAGAAGGGAATTACCGCCAAGGAATACATCTCCTCGCGCATTGAAGTCATCGTCGGCTGCTTCATGACTTCGGTGATCGCGTTCTTTATCATTGTGGCCTGCGCGGGCGCCATCTGGAGCGTGCGCCCGCGCGACATCCAGACCGCCCAAGAAGCCGCCCTTGGCCTCAAGCCCTTCGGCAACTATGCGTTCCTGCTGTTCAGCGCCGGGCTGTTCAACGCCTCCATCTTCGCGGCTTGTATTCTGCCGCTGTCCACCGCCTATTCAGTCTGCGAAGGCCTCGGCTTCGAAGCCGGCGTCAACAAGCGGCTCAAGGAAGCGCCCATCTTCTACTCGTTGTACACCTTGCTGATCGTGGTGGGCGCCGGGGTCATCCTGATCCCCAAATTCCCCCTGGTACAGATGATCCTGCTCTCCCAGGTGCTCAACGGCGTGCTGCTGCCCTTTGTCCTCATCTTCATGGTGCTGTTGATCAACAAGGTGGACATCATGCGCGAATGGACCAATTCGCGCGGTTTCAACCTCGTCTCCTGGGCTGCCGTCGTGATTATGATCGGCCTGACCCTCGCGCTGGTCGGCATCACCGTCCGCGGCGCCTTGTAGGACAGGCCTCCCGGCCAGGCCCTGGAGTTTCTACATTTGGCAAGGGTCTGCGCTAATCGTGGGCAGGCGCTTTCGCCCAATGCCACTTACTTTTCTCAATATCGAGGATGCTGCGGAAGCTGTGGGGCGGACCCCCTGGTCCGCGCGGGACGCGATCATCCCGCATCTGGAACAACGGCATCGGCGCCCTGCAAGGCGCGAGAGGCCGACGGGGGCGTCGGCCGCGGACCGGGGGGTCCGCCCCACCAGTTTGGGTAGGGTGCTTGTTCGAGGGTGTCCCACTGCTTCACCCCGGTCGCTTGGGCGGCCGCAGCAGCCGTGTGGGCAGCTTCGCCAGGTACGTCAAGCGCTCCACCAGCGGCAGCATCCGCCGCACCGTTTTGCCATGCAGCAACAAACTGCCGGTCACCAGGACGGGATGCGGGATGGTGGTGCAGCAGCGCGAGCAGATGTCCAC
>JANYAH010000284.1 GCA_025361425.1 Candidatus Solibacter sp.
CCTTCTGGACTTTCCTTATCGCGGGGTGCTCTCTGGCCGGCCTCCCGCTGATCACCGCCGGTTACTACAGCAAGGACCTCATCCTGTGGAGCGCCGGCAGTTCCGCCGCCGGAAGCACAGGCCTGTGGGCGGCGGGAATCGCCGGCGTCGTATTGACGTCACTGTACACGTTCCGGCTCATCTTCCTGGTCTTCTTCGGGCCGGTGCGGACTCCCGTCACCAAGCAGCCTGGCCTCGCCATGACGATTCCGGTCTGCGTCCTGGCGGTTCTGTCGATTGTGGGAGGCTTCGATAAAGCGTCGTTCGTAAGGTTTATGGCGACGGCGCTCCCCACCCTGCCGGAAGCAGCCGCGCGCATCAGCGAAACCCTGTCAAGCGTGGTCGCGGCCCTCGCTTTTCTATGCGGTCTTCTGGGCGCGTGGTTCGTCTATCAGCGTAATCCCGGGCTGGCCACCGCGATTGTCGAAAACCCGGCGGGTCGGGTGTTACACCGCTTCTGGTCCTCGGATTGGGGAATGGATTGGCTCTACGATCGGCTCTTCGTCCGGCCGGTGGTTTGGATAGCGCGCGTGAACAAAGCGGACGTGATCGATTCTATTTACGTTGGCTTGGCGAGCGTGGCCACCTTCTGCTATCGCGTTCTCAGTCTGACCGAAACGGGCAAACTGCGCTGGTACGCCGCATGGATTGCCGGCGGCACCGTGGCTTTTGTCGCGATCGTGATGTTTTTATGATTTTGCTCTGGCTCATCCTGATTCCGCTGATCGCCGGCGTCCTGGCGTGGATGGTGGCGCGCTGGAGCACCTCAGCCGCTCGCTGGGTCGCACTGATCGCCGTGCTGATCGATTTCGTCCTCGCATTGTCGCTGTGGATAGGCAATTTCCACGCGGGCCTCCGTACCTGGTTCGAGCAGGCCGATTGGGCTTGGATTCCGCAGTTCGGCATCCGTTTTCACCTCGCCCTCGACGGCCTGAGCCTCCTGCTGCTGATGCTCACGTTCTTCCTTGGAATCCTCTCCGTGCTGGCTTCATGGAACGAAATTACGAAGGCCGTGGGCTTCTTCCACCTGAACCTGCTCTGGATACTGGCCGGTATCGCAGGCGTGTTCCTCGCAGTCAATCTCTTCCTGTTCTACTTCGCGTGGGAACTGATGCTGGTCCCGATGTACTTCCTGATCTCCATCTGGGGCCACGAGAACCGCGTATACGCCGCCGTGAAGTTCTTCCTCTTCACACAACTCAGCGGGCTGTTGATGTTGATTGCCATCCTGGCGCTTTTCTTTCTGCACTACCACGCCACCGGTGTCTACACGTTCGAGTACGAGCAGCTATTGGGCACGGCCATGACTCCGAGTACGGAAGTGTGGATCATGCTCGGCTTTTTCGTCGCTTTTGCCGTCAAACTGCCGGTTGTGGTGCTGCACACCTGGTTGCCCGATGCCCACACGGAAGCGCCCACGGCGGGCAGCGTCATACTCGCCGGCCTGCTGTTGAAGACGGGCGCTTACGGAATGCTGCGGTTCGTCGTGCCGCTTTTCCCCCATGCCGCCCACACATTCGCTCCCGTCGCTATGGCGTTAGGAGTGGCCGGAATCCTTTATGGCGTCATCCTGGCCTTCGGACAGACGGACCTGAAGCGTCTGGTCGCATACACCAGTGTGAGCCACCTCGGCTTCGTCCTTCTAGGGATCTTCGCCTGGAATCAGCTGGCACTTCAGGGAGCCGTGATGACCATGATCTGCCACGGCATCAGCACGGGCGCGCTGTTCATTCTGGTGGGCGCGCTGCAGGAGCGCATTCATTCGCGGGAAATGGACCGCATGGGCGGGCTGTGGAGTACCGCTCCCCGGCTGAGCGGCGCGACCCTGTTTTTCGCACTCTCATCCCTGGGGCTTCCCGGTCTTGGGGATTTCGTGGGGGAGTTCCTGGTTCTGCTGGGCACCTACCGGCAGAGCATCGTCCTGGCGGCGCTGGCCAGCGTGGGGGTCCTGTTCGCCACGTTTTACGCATTGCGGCTGGTCCAGCGCGCCTTCCAGGGGCCAAATACGCACGACTGGCGGATTGCGGACCTGGTGCCGCGCGAGGGTCTTGTAGTAGCGCTGATGGTCGTGACACTGCTGTGGTTGGGCTTGTACCCGCGGCCCGTTCTCGATACCTTCCAGCCGGCCATGGCGCGGTTGGAGCAACTGGCTTCGGGGAGATGAGCGTGAGCGCTAACGAACTGATCGCATTGCTGCCGTTGCTCATCGTCGCGAGAATGCCCGGAACTCCGTTGAAAGTAGCAACTCCCGCGTAACCCACTCTACGACGCCTTTCTCCGTTTGACAACCCCCAACTTAGACGGCGCCAGAGCTTCCAATTCTTTGATGAGCGCCGGAATCTATTTGTATCCCTGGACCCGGCGAAACTGCTTCTCCGCGACCAGGAGCCCCGACCCCACCCAGCGCTCCCGCTGGTCGCCGCCGTGCCACCGTTTCACGTTCCGGCAAACATGCTCGACAATCGAGAACGCCGACTCGATCA
>JANYAH010000312.1 GCA_025361425.1 Candidatus Solibacter sp.
TACGCGGCGGAGTAAAAGTTATCCCCGCGATCGTTGGCGTGGCCGTGCTCCATCGTGTGCTTCAGGTAGCGCTCGAAGGTCACCGGATTGTCGCCGTGCCACCGATAGCAACAGTACTTGCCGCCCGTGCGCTCCGCATTCACAATCAGCGGCGCGCCATACTGCGCGTGGGCGAACTGCGCCGCGCCGAACTGGCCGCCGAAATTCCAGCTCCCCAGGAAATAGTCTTCGCTCCCTGTCCCCGTGATCGCCGGCTTGCTCTCGTCGTCGATGAAAATCATGTCGTCGCCTTCGCCCCACCAGCCATTGGCGTTCTGCAACACGCCCAGCGTCACCCCCATCAGGTGCCCGCGCCCGCGCGTCTCGCAATACACATAGTTCTGCTTGCCGTCCAAGTTGATCTTCGGCCCCGCCGACGTCACCGGCACGCACGGCGCGTTCTGCCGGTATTGCGCGTGGAAGTAGAGCGAGTCGTCGGGCAGCTTCGGCACCGCCATGTAATCGATGTTCGAGTAAAAGCTGCCGATCTCCTGCGACCCCTCATTGGTCACCGTGAACCGCGCCGACCGCTTGTACGGCATGGCGAAGTAGCAGTTCAGCGAGCGCCCCGGCGAGCACCCCAGATACTGGGATTCGTAAATCTGGTAAATCCCCAGGTTCAGCCCGAAGAAATCGCCCACCGGCACTTCCACGCTGGGTTTGGCGTTGCCGTCCCAGTAGCCGCGCAGCACCAGCTCTTTCAGATGGTCGTTGCTGCGCGCGGCAATCGTGAACCAGATGTGTGTGATCACGCCCGCGCCGCTCGCGTGGAACACCTCCTGCACGCCGCCCGCGGCGATCGGCCAGCGGTCGCTATTCCCGCCCGTCTTGTCGTAGCTGGATTGCTTCAGGCTCTTGTAGTTCTGTGCCCGGGTGTAGGCCGGCAGGAATGGCAAGTCGCCCGCGGCAGCGCTCGCGGGTTGTGCCTGGGCTGCCACGGGCACCGCCGTGGCCAGGCTCCCTGCGGCCAGCATGCCGTGCAGGAAGCCGCGTCGATCGTTCGTCTTGGAATCCATCGTTGTCCTCGCCTTGTTGTACGCTAATGGTCTCTATGATAACCACGCGCCATCTCGCTGTCTTATCGTTTCTGGCATGCTCCTGTTATGGGCAGGGCCGCGAATTCATCAAGTCGCACTATACCAAGTACGAATTCCAAATTCCTATGCGCGATGCCAAGCGCCTGTTCACCAGTGTCTACGTTCCCAAGGACACCGCCGCGCAATACCCCATCATGCTGACTCGCACGCCCTACAGCGTGAGCCCCTACGGTGTGGAGAACTACAAGACCTCCCTCGGTCCCTCGGAAAAATTTGCCCGCGGCCCGTTCATCTTCGTCTACCAGGATGTCCGCGGGTGCTACCTGTCGGAGGGCGATTTCGTCAACATGACGCCGCACCGCGCCGTCAAGCGCGGGCCGCAGGATATCGACGAAAGCACCGACGCTTACGACACCATCGAGTGGCTCACGCGCCACATCCCCAACAACAACGGCAACGTCGGCATGTGGGGCATCTCGTATCCGGGTTTCTACACCGCCGCGGGCCTCATCGACGCGCACCCCGCCCTCAAAGCGGCGTCCCCGCAGGCGCCCATCGCCGATTGGTTCATCGGTGACGATTTCCATCACAACGGCACGCTCTACCTGCCGCACGCGTTCCGCTTCTTGTCGAGCTTCGGCCATCCGCGTCCCGAGCCCACTCTGCCGTCGCCGGCGGGGTCGCGAAACTCACCGCTCACCCAGCAGGACGGGTACAGCTTCTTCCTCGGGCTCGGGCCGCTCTCTGGCGTCAACGAGAAGTTCTTCAAGAACGATGTCCCCTTCTGGACGGAGATCGCGCAGCACCCCACTTACGACGAATTCTGGCAGGCGCGCGACCTGCGCCGGCACCTCAAAAACATCAAGCCCGCCGTGATGACCGTCGGCGGCTGGTTCGACGCCGAAGACCTCTTCGGCGCGCTGAATACTTATAAGGAGATCGAGAAGAATAGCCCCGGCGCCAACAACATGTTGGTCATGGGCCCGTGGTTTCACGGCGGCTGGGCGCGCAGCGATGGCGATTCCCTGGGGCGCGTGCTCTTCGCTTCCAAGACCGCCCTGTTCTATCGCGACGAGATCGAGTTCCCCTTTTTCAATCACTGGCTGAAGGGTAAGGACGATCCCAAACTGCCGGAGGCCTTCGTCTTCGAGACCGGCACGAACCAGTGGCGCAAAGAGGATGCCTGGCCGCCCAAGGACGTCCTGCCGAAGATGCTCTACCTTCACGCCGATGGCCGCCTCAGCTTCGACCCGCCGAAGGATGCCGGTGCGCCGTTCGACGAGTATGTCAGTGACCCTGCCAAGCCCGTGCCCTACATCGGCGGGCAGGGTCCCGGCATGACGCGCGAGCACATGGTGGAGGATCAGCGCTTCGCCTCCTCGCGCACCGACGTGCTCACCTACCGGACCGAAGTCCTGGATGCCGACGTAATTCTCGCCGGTCCGCTGACTCCGTCCCTGTTCGTTTCCACCAGCGGCACGGATTCCGATTGGGTGGTAAAACTGATCGATGTCTATCCGGAAGATTATCCCGACGCCGACCCGAATCCCACCGGCGTCCACATGGGCGGCTATCAGCAATTGGTGCGCGGTGAGCCTATGCGCGGCAAGTTCCGCAACAGCTTCTCCAAGCCCGAGCCGTTCACCCCCGGCAAGATGGAAAAGGTGGAGTGGGTGATGCCCGATATCGACCACTGCTTCCGCCGCGGCCATCGCATCATGGTGCAGGTGCAGAGTTCCTGGTTCCCGCTGGTAGACCGCAATCCGCAGAAATTCGTCGATATCTATAACGCCAAGCTCACGGATTTCGTCAAGGCCACCGAGCGCGTCTACCGCGGCGCCGCCGCGCTCTCCGGACTAAAGGTCAACCTCCGCACGCCCAAATAGCAGTGGTGGGACAGGCGCTTCGCCCGCCCCTTACTTTTCCGGTTCCTGAACGCCTGCATTAATCGTGGGGCGGACCCCCCGGTCCGCGGCCGACGCCCCCGTCGGCCTGCTCGCACCCTGCAAGAAGCTGATCCCATTGTTCCGGCTGCGGGTCAAGGGTGACCCGCGCGGACCTGGGGGTCCGCCCCACATTTCCTGCCGGATTCGCAGCTTTGGGAAAAGTAAGGGGCAGGCGCTTCCACCTGCCACTTACTTCTTCAAGACTTCCTCGAAGAAGCTGATCGCCCGTCCATCCCGCGATTGGCCGAGCGAACTCATCGCCTGTTTTCGTACCTCGTTATCGCGCGTGGCTTTCGCCACTTGGATCAACAGCGGAATCCCTTCGCCGTCAGGCATGGATTGCAAGGCGCTGACCGCGCGGCGCTTCACCTGCATGTCGGCATCGTTCTCGATGGCGTCTTTGAACGTAGCGAGCACGTTGACGCCGGAATGGCGATTGAGCGCCGAGAGGGCCTGCATCCGCATCCGCGGGCTCGCGTCCTTGCGCGCCGTGGCCGTCAACAAGTCCAGCGCTTCCGGCTCTTTACTGTTGGCGAGCGTCGAGATGGCGCGCTCGCGCACGCGGTCGTTGGGGTCGCCAGAAATCAGGTTCTTGAGCACCTCGAAACCGCCACGCCCGCGCATGGGGCCGAACCAGCTCACCACGCGCAATCGGATGGATTCCGGCTGGCCGGGAGCCAGGAAGCGCTGTAGTGCCGCATCGGCCGCGGGGTCGGAATGCGAGGCGATGGCGGATATGGCGCCGTCCATGAAGCGCTCCCGCCGGGTGGCGAATGTTTCCAGCAGCGCCACGCTTTCAGCCGGCTTCACATCCGCTAGCCAATGCACCGGCAGGTCGCCCGCGTCGATCTCGCAATTGGGGGAAAGCGTGCGGATGCGCTCCACGGCTCCACCCTCCACGCGGAAGAGGATCACGGCACGATCCGGCGGTTCCAGGTGGACTACGCCGGGCTGGCTCCAGCCGTCGCGCACGTAATCGCATCCGAGGTTGACCCTGGTGGATGGCACGCTGTACGCGATCCAGGCCGGCTGCGGCTGCGTGGTTACCAGTGGCCGGAACGTCTGTTCCAGCCCGCCCGCCGCGGGACGCGTGTCCAGCCGGGCGTTGACCAGCAGTTTGGGCTGCGCCCAGAGCGGCAGCGCGGCGGCCATTAGCCAGAATAGCGGTCTCATTTTTTCAGGAGCTCCTCGAGGTAGTCGCTGGCTTCCTTGGATTTCATGTTGGAGAGCCGTTCCACAATCCTGAGTTTCAGTTTGCTGTCCTTCTCCGCGCGGGCGATCTCCACCAGCGCCTTGGCGTTGCGCTGCGAGTAGAGGCCGTCCAGGATGCTCTGTTTGATTTGCGTATCCTGTTCCGCGCCGTAAAGTGAAACCATGGTGTCGCCGCTGACACCGGCCTTCTGCGAGGCCAGCGCGCGCATGGCATCGGCGCGCACCTTGGGGTCCTTTTCGTTGCGCACCGCTTCCAGCAGCTTCTCGGCGTTGCCGTTGGAGTACATGTACCGCAGCAGTTGCCGTTTGCCCTCGGGAGTCGTCTCGCTCTGGTAGAGTTGCCACAGTTCCGGATTGCCGCTGTTGCCTGCCAGATAACCGATCGCGGCCTCGCGCAATTCCGCTGTCTTCTCGCTCTTCGCCGCCTGCAACAGGCGATCCTTATCTCGCATCCCGGCGTAGCTTTGCAGAATCGCCCGCTTCACCGCCACATCGTTCGTGGAGCCATAAATCTCCGCCAAAATTTGCGGATTGTTGGGGCTGCGCCGTTCATTCATGTAGCTGACTGCCTTTAACTGCAAGTCGGGGTTGGCCCCACCGCGCGCAATCTGTTGGACCAGCGCCTGCGCTTTCGGCGAGTTGCTCTGCGCCAGCACGAACAGCGTGTTGCGCTTCACCTTGGGTGACGCCGAGCCCTTCAGCAGGCCCTCCAATAGCGGTATGGCGCGCTCTGCGTCACTCTGCATCAGCCCGTTGATGGCCATCAGTTTGAGCTCTTCATCGCTCTCCGCCTCCGGCGAAACATTCTGTCCGGAAGCCTGCTTCAGCTCGAGTTCCAGCGCCTTGGCGTCATCCAGCCAGCGGCTGGCGGCGTAGGATTTGCGCAGCTCGGCGATGGCTGCGGTGGCTTCGTCGCGGCGGCCCAGCTTACCGAGCGCGTAGGCCTTCCAGTAGAGCGCTCCATCCACCCGCGACCCGTTGCGCGCGATCACCTGGCTGAAGGACCCTAGGGCCTCATCCCAGTGACGATTGTCGAGCGCGCTCTGGCCACTCGAATAGAGGCGATCGTCACTCATGCCGCGAAACGTCATTGCCTTGGGAGGCATCGGTGGTGTGGGTGCGCGCATGCCGCCCATGCCCATGTTCTGCGGGGCGAAGGCAAGGTCCAGCTTCATGCGGCCGACCTGTTCTCTGACAGCCTCAAGCTGATCTTCCAGTTCTGGTTTGAACCGTTCCGTCATTTCTTTGGCCATCTCTTTGGCCATCGACATCTGCGCATCGAGGTCGCCCAGATACATGTCCATCGGCGCCATGGCCGGCATCGGGGCCATGGGCTCCATCGGTGCCATTGGCTCCATGGGCGCGACGGGCGCCACGGCCGGCCGTGCAGCCCGGGCGGGCGGCGGAGTCTGCGTGAAGGCAGAAATCGCCGAGGCAAGCAAGCAGCAAATCGTTGTCAGTGTTCGAGAGTAGCTCATGTTCCTTTTCCTTTTAAAGTGTCTGGCGGGGCGTCTGCGCGTCCGGAACTTCCTGGTTGCGGACGTTAGATCCCAGCACGCGAATTTTGAAGAGAATACCTTCCGCCTCCAGCCGTTGGCGCAGTGCCTCCAACTGACGCGGCGTCATCTCGGGGGGCGCGTGGGTGATATCCACCAGCACGCGCTCCAGTTCGTCGAGTACGCCCGTGATTCGGGTATCGCCGGTGCGCGCGGCGGTCTGCCGGTACAAGCGGGTTTCGGTGACCAGGTCGCCGGCGCGTTCCTGTTCGGCGGAGATATCCGTGGAGCCCTTGGGATTGGCGTTGGTCAACTCGATCAGCACCATTTGCGAGCGTTCCAGATAATCGCCCACCGCCACCAGCAGGACGCGCTCGCCAGTTTGCGCCTCCGCCGCCGCCAACTGCGCGGGCTCAGTGTGCCGCGGGTAGAAGCGGCCCGCGACGAAGGCCGTCACCATCAGCGCCGCAAATGCCGCGCCGGCCGCCGCCCAACGCCACCAGCCACCCGGCATCCGGAGCGTACGTCGCCGCGCCCCGAGCCGCCGCTCGATGCGCTGCCACACCTGCGTGCCGTAGTCGGCGGAGCGCTCCGGAACGGGCAGCCCATCCACCACGTTGAGCACGCGCTGCAGCGATGCGTAGAGCGTGCGGCATGGGCCGCACTCTTCCAAATGCCGCTCGGCGGCCAGCGTGTCGCCCGCCGCGGCGTCATCCCCGAGTTCGCCGTTTTCACCAGGTTGGCCGGTTTCCCCGTAGTAATGCAGAATTAGTTGTTCTTCATTTAGGTGGTTCATCTTGCGGTACTCACCAAGGGCTCCAGAGCCCTTCTCAATTTCTGCACGGCGCGAAACACGCTGTGCTTGGCCGCCCCGGGCTGGCAGCCCAGCACGCGGCTCACATCTTCGATACACATGCCTTCGAAATGCCGCAATACAAACGCGGTGCGTTCCGAAGCGCTCAATTCGGTCATGGCCTCTGCCACCCGCTCGCGCACTTCTCCGCCCATGGCGATGCGGTCTGGCGCCGGGTCGTGCGAGGGCAGGCCGAGCGTGGAATCGTCCATTTCCGAATCCGCCGGCACCACCAGTTCGTTACGCCGTTTGCGGGACCGGACGAGGTCAAGCGAGCAGTTGACCGCGATGCGATAGAGCCAGGTGCCGAAGCTGGCCCGCTCGTCGAACCGGGCGAGTTGTTTGTACGCCCGCAGGAAGCTGTCCTGCACCACATCCTCCGCGTCTTGCTGGTTGCCCGTCATACGATATGCCAGCCGGAACAAGGGTCGGCTGTGGCGCTCCACGAGCATCCGAAACGCGTCCGGGTCGCCCATCCGCGCCTTGGTCACCAGGCCTAAGTCGTTGCACTCCATCCGGCTGTTCTTTAGACTGCATGGCTTTGCGGTGGTTAGCAAGATGGGCGGTGGGAATCTGGCCTTCCCGGAAAACGCCGATGCCCACTCAGGTCATTTTGACCGTTGAACTGGGACGGGTGCGGCCCACAGCGAATAACTGGCCTCGCCAGACACCCGCCGCAGGTTCGGAAAGCGCTCCAGAAGCATCGTCGACGGTTGCGGACGGTCGCACAAGACAAAGACCGTATGGACGCTGGCATCTAGCTGTGTCTCAGGGTTGTCTGTCCAGCGCAGATCGCGGAAATCGAAGGTGACGGTTCGGATATTGGGGGCCTCGGGGCGGTGGGCATCGCAGATCATTAGCCTCTCGCTTGGCGAGCCAGGGGTTGCGTCCAGCACGCTGCGCATCCGGCGCTGCCCGGCTTCGAGGACATAAGCGAATCTCGGGCTGGACCGCAGCAATAGATACCCAATCGTGTTAGGACCGGACTTGCCCAGGCGTTCATAGGGTAGACAGGACACGAGGATCCCGACAGCAGCGCCAAGTAGCGCCAGACGGCCCACGCTTCTTCGCCGGACAGCCGCCGCCAGAACCAAGGGTGGCAGCGAGAGAAGGATGTAGCCCGGCTTCCCACAGTGCAGAAGGAAGACCACGATGAGGTTCGGTGTAAGCCACAGTGCAAGAAAGCCGGCAGACCACCAAGCCGGAAGGTTTCGTGAGCCGGAACGGCTGGCCAGCGACAAGGGAACCAGGACGGATAGTGCAATGGCGAAATAACCGAGAACCTCTACCAGCATCTTCGCGTGCACCACTGCCGGGGCGCCAAAAAACACGGACGTCTGGCGAACAGCGCCGAGCATCTGGGCAGTGGCCATGGAGTGCCAGTTGCCTAAACCACCGTTCAAGCCGGCAGCCGGCACCAGCCAGCAAAGCCAGGCTGCCAAGCCGGACGCAACTCCGGCCGCGCACGCCTTCCAGGCATAGCTCCGGTTGCGGGAAAGCCAAAGGCCGCGCACCATAGCGGCGGCGAGCAGCGGCAAAACGAGTGTGACGCCGCCTTGGCGGAAGCCCGCGGTAAAAGCGGCGACAAGGCAGGCTGGGACTATCCACTGGGGCTCGCCTGACCAGATTCGCGCCGCGAACCAAGCGACGGCACAGGAAGAGAAAAGGTCGACCGAGGTGGCCAGCGGCACGATGGCGTAAAGAAAAACGAGAGGCGAGAAGGCCAGCAAGGCCGCGGCGGCAAGCCCGTCCTTACTACCGAGCAGTTCTCGTGCCAGCGAGGTGAAAAACAGGAGGCCGGCGACCGTGAACAGCAGTGACAGAAGCACTTGGGCTGAGTTGGGGTTTCCCAGCAATGGAGTGAGACCCTTCATCGCCAGTACCCACAACGGATAACCTGGCGGGTGCGGCTGGTGAAGCCTGACGTCGAATTTCTCGACCGCACGATCAAACTGAGAGGAGTCCCCGTCCCATGAGTAGCGGGTGCCAAGACGAGGCAACGCGGCCGCCAGCCAAAG
>JANYAH010000328.1 GCA_025361425.1 Candidatus Solibacter sp.
GATAGGTGCGGGCGCGTGCAATCCGAAGGTCGAGATCCGCCTTCATGGCGGGCGAGCCGAAGACCTGCATCACGCGCAGGGACATGGCGGTGCGCGAGAACGTCCCCTCTTCGGACGGCGCGCGGGAAACGCCGCCGAACCACCAGCTACCGTCGCGCCGCTGCTGTTGGGCGATATAGGCAACTATGCCGTCGGTGAGCGGGCTGGCGGGGTAGCGCTCGCTGGCCAGCGCCATCAGCTTCCAGGTGGGTCCGTCGCTCTCCCCGCCAATGGGAGCGCGTTCCAGCATCATTTGATGGAAGAACATGCTCTCGCCTTCAATCGTCTTCATCGTGACTTTGGCGGCGGACTCGTCCACGGGGATGCCGGCGCCGCGCGCCGCCGCCACCGCCACAGTGGCCGCTGGTTGGTGATGACAGCCCACGCAGCCCGATTGCTGGAAGAACTCCGCAGCCCCGCGCTGCAATATCGCGGTGCCGCTTGCCACTGCCTGGCTCACCGTCCGCTCGCCCCCGGCCGGTTTGAGCCGCGGCGGGCTGTAGGGCACCCCCTCGCCCGCCCCCGCCGCGGTCAGCGCCGCGATCACTTCCTTACTGCCAAACTTCTTCGCCCAATCGAGTGCTGTCTCGCCAACGGAACTTTTGGCGTTGACCTCCGCGCCTGCCTTAAGGAGAAGTTTCACCACTACCGGATTCTGCGCTTCCGAGGAAACCGCGAACTGGATCGGCGTCATGCCGCGAATATCGGCGGCGTTCACCTTGGCGCCCGCATCGAGCAGCGTCTTGACCACGTCCGGCGCGCAAAAAGTGGCGGCCATCATCAGCGGTGTCAACTGGATGAGTTGAGTCTTACCGAACTTCACTTCAGCACCGGAGGTGTTGGCTGTGTTGACGTTGGCTCCCTTCGACAGAAACAGCTTGACTGCATCAAAGTTGCAATTGCTCGCCGCCAAGGCCAACGGGGTAAAGCCTTGGTCGTCGGCGACATCCGCGCCAGCGCCCTTGGCGAGCAGTAGTTTGACGCTGTCGTAATTGTCCGCCCTGGCGGCGGCGGCCAGTGCGGTCTCGCCCCTGACTAGGGAGCGATGGCCAACGCCTTTCTCCGGGACAATGACCGCGGCACCAGCGGCCAATGCGTCCTGTTTGTCGATGGCGTTCGGGTCGGCGCCCTTGTCCAGCAGCAGTTTGACCGTCGCCGAACAGCCGTCGCATCCCGCCGCGATGACCAGCGGCGTGCGGCCCAACTTGCTGCACGCGTTCACATCCGCGCCATTTTCCACCAGCATTCGCGCCTTTTCGGGGTTCCCCGCGCCCAGAATCAGCGCCGTAGCCTCCCGGTCATTCCTGGCGTTCACGTCCGCGCCGCTCTCCAGCAGCAGCTTGACGGCCTCCGGGCTGCCGAGCGCGGCGGCGTGCATCAGCAGTGTGCTGCCTCGCTGGTCGCGCGTATTTACATCGGCGCCCTTCGCAAGGCGCGCTTTTAGCGAGGACAGATCGTTGTTTCGGATGACCTGCATCAGCTCATCCGCGGTACTTTGGGCGCAAGCCATAAAAGACAGGCTCGCCGCAATGGCAACTACACAGAATCCCCTCATAGTGGAAGGCTCCTCCTCCTTCTCGTGGGGCTAGTATATATCAATTCGAATCCGCGTTACAGTGGAATAATCCTGACAGGGAGATCGTCTATTGGCATTAGCCCCACGGAGTAGTGAGGCCGAGAACCTCGCCGAACACATCATTGTCGCGCCCACTGGCCCGCTCGTCGTCCCGGCCGTTGTCGCTGGCGATTGCCAGCCCGTCCTATCGCTCGTGGTGCCGACTCTGAACGAGAGCGAGAACATTGCGGATTTTCTCGCGGCCGTTCGCCACACTCTCGACCAGGCCCTCCCCGGCCAGTACGAGGTCATCGTGGTGGATGACGATAGCGCCGACCGCACTTGGGAAATCGCCGCGCGTCTCCGCCCGGGCTTCCCCGAACTGCGCGTGCTCCGCCGCCAGAACGAAGGCGGCCTCGCCGTCGCCGTCATCCGCGGTTGGCAGGTGGCGCGCGGGCAGATTCTGGGCACCATCAATGCAGATTTCCAGCACCCCCCGGATGTTCTGGGAAGACTCCTGGAGCGCCACGCCGGAGCCGACTTGGTGGTTGCCACCCGCCACGGCGATGGCGGTGGCCTGGGCGATTGGGGACTGGCCCGGCGCATCAGTTCCTGGGGCGCCGCCCGGATCGGCCGCTGGCTGCTGCCCCAGGTCTACGCCCGCGTTTCGGACCCGCTGAGCGGCTGCTACCTGGTGCGCCGCGATGCTGTCGCCGGCGTGCCGCTCAAGCCGCTCGGCTACAAGAGCCTGATGGAACTCCTGGTGCGCGGCAACGTGGGCGAAATCCACGAGTGCGGGTACCAGATGCGCAAGCGCGTCCGCGGCCAGAGCAAGGTCCACGCCCTGCATCCCTTTCAGTACATCCGCCACGTGCTGCGCCTCCGCGCCGCCGCCCGGAAGCGCCAGTGACACCCGGAAGAGATACGCCCGCAAGCGGGCGTTGGCAGGCACAAGCCCACCCCACCATCCGCCAGGAAAAGTACTCCGATCGGAACCCCGTCGTCAGTTTCGTTATCGGGCGATTCTTCCACCGCCTCCGCAACGTGCTTGCGGAACTGAACCCCCATTCCGTGCTCGATGCCGGCTGCGGCGAGGGCGAGATGCTTCGCCGCGGCGTGCTGCCTGCCGCCGTACGGCCTGTCTGGCTCGATCTGCGCCCTGCTTCCCTGGCCGAAGTCGCGGCGCCCCACCGCGTCTGCGCATCGGTGCTCGCGCTGCCCTTCGCCGCCCGCAGTTTCGACGCCGTCACCTGCCTGGAAGTGCTGGAGCATCTCGATGACCCCGCGGCCGCTGTCCGCGAACTAGCGCGCGTGGCCCGCCGCGCCGTCGTCGTGTCCGTGCCCTTTGAACCCTATTTCCGCATCGGCAACGTGCTGCGCGGAAAACATCTCCGCCGCGGGGGCAATCACCCCGAGCATGTGCAACATTGGAATCTCCGCACCCTTCACGCCTTCCTCTCGGGCTCGGTGGCCGAGGTGCGGACCATCGAGGCGTTTCCTTGGATCATCGCGTGCTGCCGTCCAAACCAACTCTAATCTTCCTGCTGCTGGCCGCCATCGGCGTGGCGCGCATCGCCGCCACCTACCGAGACATCGCGCAGACGTCCGATGAGACCCCCAACATCGCCTGCGGAATGCAGTACCTGGACCTCGGCCGCTACGATTACGGGGCTTTCCATCCTCCCCTCGCCCGCCTCGCCATGGCCGTCGGCCCCTACCTCTATGGCGCCCGCGCGCAGAAGCTGGCCGACCGCTGGCACGAGGGCAACGCCGTCCTCAACAGTGCCCCACGCTATGGCAAGGCACTGACCCTGGCGCGCCTCGGCATCCTCCCCTTCTTTCTGCTGGCCTGTACCGTAGTCTGGCTGTGGGGCCGCAAACTGCTCGGCGAGTGGGGGGCGCTGGCCCCCGTCTTCCTGTTCACCAACATTCCGCCCGTTCTGGCGCACGCCGGCGTGGCCACCATGGATATGGCCGCCAGCGCCGGCATCTGCACCGCCCTCTTCACCTACACGTTATGGCTGGAAGAAGGCAGCTTGCGGCGCGCCATCTTTTTCGGCATCGGCCTGGCTCTGGCGATCCTCTCCAAGTTCTCCGCCGTGCTCCTCCTGCCCGTCTGCATCGCCGCCATTACCTTGCTGCATCCTCGCGCGCGCCAGAAGCGCAACTGGGCCTGGATCCTCATCGCCTTCCTCCTGATCTGGGGTGCTTACCGCTTCTCTTTCGGCCCCATGACCGAGCACGTTGCCCACGACGCCGCCGACCAAGGCGGCATCTTCGCCAAAATTCCCACGCCCTTCCTCCACGCCCTGGAGACCCTTCCCGTGCCCGCCCCGCAACTCCTCGACGGCCTCTGGCAGGTGCACAATCACGTCGATGCCGGGCACACCGCGTACCTGCTGGGCAGCCACAGCTTCCACGGCTGGTGGTATTTCTTCCCCGTCGCCCTTGCCGTCAAAACGCCGCTTGCCATCCTTCTGCTCGCCGGTCTCGGCGTCTTTGCTCTCTGCCGTGCTGCCTCGCGCGAGCCGCGCCGCGCCCGGTGGACATCAAAGTGCCTGCCGGCTGTCCTCACAGCCGTCGTCCTGCTGATCAATCTCCCCACCAGCCTCAATATCGGGGTGCGGTACATGTTGCCACTCTACCCATTGCTCGCGCTCACCGCCGGCATCGGTGTCGTCTGGCTGTGGTCTCACCGCCGTGCCGCCATCATCCTGCTAGTATGGACCGCCATCTCCTCCGCTACCGCCCACCCCGATTACCTCGCCTACTTCAACGAACTCGCCGGCGCCCATCCCGAGCGTATCCTGGTGGATTCCGATCTCGATTGGGGTCAGGACATGGCGCGTCTGGCCACCGAGTTACAGCGCCGCCGTGTCCCGTACTTCCACATGTCCTGCCTCTACACCGGCGACGATACACGCCTCGGTCTCCCCGCCTGGGACAGCCTCGAGCCCTACCAGCCCGTCACCGGATGGGTCGCCGTCAGCCAGACCATGCTCAAAAATTACGGCTGGATGGTGTCCCAACAGCGCGGCCGCCCGGACCTCGCCTTCGCCTGGCTGGACCAGTATCAGCCGGTTGGACGCGTAGGTAAATCGATTCTGCTTTACTACATTCCGGAAGCGCCAGGCCGTTGATGGGGCCATGGAGTTGGCATGGGCGAGCCGCGACCTCTGCCCTCTCGCCGGGACGGACGGCATTTGCTTCGCCGGTCGGGCGTGCCTGACGCTTGCGCGTCACCTGGATTTGGCCGCGATGACCGCTGACTCGGAATGGAAGAAACCGAGCAAATAAACCCGCAGTCCGCCGCGGCTGCTACCCCAGCAAATAGCCCTTCGCCGTCTCGCCGAACGCCGCCAGTTGCCCTGCCTGCCATTCGCCATCGCGCCCCAACTCCTGTGCCATCAGGTCCGCCACGCGGGGGGCCATGCGGAGGGCGGCCTGCGCGTTCAGGAACAACGCCCGCGTGCGCCGCGCCAGAACGTCCTCCAGGGTCAGCGCCAGTTCGTGACGCACAGCCCAGATGACTTCCGCGCCAGTGTAAGGCAGCGCGTTATCCAACGGCTCGGCCCATTCCGGTTGGCTCGCCTCCAGTTCCTGCACCATCGGCGCGTCGGAGCCGTACACCCATAAGTGGCCGAACTTCTCCGACGCCGGGTGGAAGCCGTGGATATTGAGATGACCGGTGACGCAAGGCTTTTCCGCCAACCGCGCGAGCGTGGCCGCCTGGTTGACGCAATCTTCCGCCATATGACGATAGGTGGTCCACTTGCCCCCGCAGACGGTGACCATGCCGGAATTCTCGATGCGGATGGTGTGGTCTCGCGAAAGCGCAGCGGTGTTGCCGCTCTGGCCGGAACGCACCAGCGGGCGAATTCCCGCGAAGACGCTGAGCACGTCGCCGCGCGCCGGCTTCCGGGCGAGATAGAGCGACGCCGTCTGCAGGATGAACTCCACCTCCTGCTCCAGGGCAACCGGTTCCAGCGTGGCGTTCGCAATCGGCGTGTCCGTGGTGCCCACCACCGTATGGCCATGCCACGGGATGGCAAACATCACCCGCCCGTCGCTGGTATGCGGCACCATGATGGCGTTGTCACCCGCCAGGAACGATCCGTCGAACACCAGGTGGATGCCCTGGCTGGGAGCGATCATCGGCTCCGCCGCCGGGTCGGCGACGCGCCGCAGGGTGTCGGCGAACGGGCCGGTGGCGTTGATTACAACCTTGCCGCGCGCTTCCCTTTCCGCCCCGCTCGTGGCGTCGCGGAAGCGGACGCCGTCCACGAAGCCATCGCCATCTTTCGTCACCGCCGTGACCTCGGCGTAGTTGAGCAGCGTGGCGCCTTGTTCGCAGGCAGTGGCTACCAGGTTGATGAGCAGGCGTGAGTCGTCAAACTGGCCGTCGTAGTAAATGACCCCGCCCTTGAGCCCTTCGGTTTTGATGGTGGGCAGGTGTTCCAGCGTTTCCTCCCGGGACAGAATCCGTGAGGCTCCGAAGCCATACTTGCCGGCCAGCAGATTGTAGAGCTTCAGTCCGATGCCATAGAACGGGGCTTCCCACCAATCGTAATTGGGCACCACGAAACCCAGATTGCGCACCAGGTGCGGAGCATTTTGGAGCAGCAGCCCGCGCTCCTTCAGCGCCTCCATGACCAGCGAGAGGTTGCCCTGCTCCAGGTAGCGCACGCCGCCGTGGACCAGCTTGGTGCTGCGGCTGGAGGTCCCCTTGCCGAAATCGCACTGCTCCAGCAGTAGGACGTTGTAGCCCCGGCTGGCGGCGTCAATTGCCACCCCGGTGCCGGTGGCTCCGCCGCCCACCACGATCATGTCCCAGGGATCCGTCTGCGCGCGGAGACGGCGGTACATTTCGAGTCTGTTCATAAGAATGAGGGGGGCGAGGCGGCGTGCACCTTACCCCGATTAATTATCGGGCGACTAGAACATGAATTTCAACGCGAACTGAATTTGCCGCGGCGCCGCGGTGGAGCGGATGGTGGCAAAAGAAGCGCTTGAAATATTGCAGTCCGGCGTTCCGAAGTTGGTGTGGTTCAGTACGTTGAAAAACTCCGACCGGAACTGCAAGGCCATGCCTTCGCGCGCCGGGATCTTGAAACTCTTATTTACGCCCAGATCCCATTGCCAGAAGTCCGGGCCGCGCATGGCATTGCGGCCGAGGTTACCATAGGGTGCGCTGGCCGTCGGCAACGCAAACGCCGCCTTGTTCCAGTACTGGTCGATCATGTTAATTCCAGCGGGTTGGGTGGTGTCGCCCACAATGTTGGGGCGCTGCGAAGCCACGCCGCGGTAATCGGCCAGACGGCCGGTGCCATCCAGCGCCGCCGACGGTGTGTAGACAATATTTAACGGCACGCCGGTATTCATGGTGTGGATGGTATTGAGTGCCCACCCGCCCAGAATGGCATCCAGCGGACCGCCCCAGCCGGCGCCGAACTGACGGCCCTTGCCGAAGGGGAGCTGATAGAGAATGCTGGTGACGTTCATCAGCTTGACATCGTAGGCGGAGGGTCCGCGCTCGGTCTTCAGGTTATAAATGTTCTGTGGATTGGCGAGTGCGTATCCCGAGGGATTCTCCAGAGATTGCTCGGAGTTGCCCATGGCTTTCGCCCAGGTGAACGAGTTGAGGAAGTAAAGCCCGGAAGCGAAACGGCGCTCCAGGCGCGCCGAGAAACCGTTGTAGGCGGTCTGGCCGCTCGGGTTCACCCAGGTGATGGCGCCGAAGCTCTGGTTGGGTCGCCGCGGCTGGATGCCGAGAGTCGCGCCCGGCAGGTTGGGCAGAGCCTGATTGTAGTCGGCCAGAATCGGCAGGCGCACGCCATGGCTGCCGGTATATCCCAGCTCCAGTACCCAGTGCTTCACCAGTTCGCGCTGCAAAGAGGCAAACCAATTCTGGATATAAGGCCACCGGGTATCGCGCGGAAAGTAGGCCACGTTGGCGTTCACCGCGTTGAAACTGGCCGGGCTGGCGAGGCTGGAAGGGAAGCCGGCTTGCGTGGTGATGAAGCTGGCGGGCACCGCTCCGCCGGCGGGAATCGACTGATTGATGGTGCCGATCACCACCTGCGGGCCGTTGATGCCGAGTTCATCGGCGCTGCCCATGCGGTTGAGATGGGTATAGCTGATTCCATAGCCGCCGCGGAAGACGGTCTTCGGGTTGATGCTGTAGGCCAGGCCGAGACGCGGTGCCCAATCCCGGTAATCCGGATTCACCAGCGCGCGGTCATAGAGGGTGCCGCTCTTCGCCAGAATCATGCTGTTGCTAGCGGGGCTGAAGTTCGAGAGCGCGTTGTCACGCTCCCAGCGCGGGGTGGCGAATTCCCAACGCAGTCCCAGGTTCAGCGAGAGCTTGGAGTTGACGCGGAAATCGTCTTGGAAGTAGAAGAAGTAATCGCGCTGGCGATAGTTGCCGATCAGGTAATTGGCGAGTTGGATCTGGCTGGGCAGGCCGAACATGAAATCCGCCAGGTTGTAGCTGGCGGGGTCGGCGGCAATCGCGCAGCCCGCCGCCTGGCCCAACTGGGTGCAGGTGGGCTTACTGAACTGGCCCGCATAGCCGTGCAGGCCGTAGACCGGGTTGATGTCCATGACCTGGGTGTGGATGACGTGCATCTCCGCGCCCATGCGCAAAGAGTGGCGGCCCTTCATCAGCGAATAATTCAGCTTGGGGTTCCAGGTGGTGGGGTTCTGGAATTGCGGGTTGGTGGCCTGACGCCCGATGATGCCCGTCTGGAACCCGGTGATGTTCTGCGTGCTGAGACCGCCGGTGAGTTCAGGGAAAGTGGGCAGGCCCGGGATCCCATACACGGACAGCATGCTGGCGCCGCCCAGAAACGGCGGCTGCTTGCCGGCCAACATGTGGGTGAAGCTCATGCGCAGTTCGATCAGCGAGGTGGGTGTAACGGTCCAGGTGTAGCCCAGCGCCGCCGCCTGGCTGAGGGTGCGCACATAGCCATTATTGGAACCACCCGAAGGACCGTCCAGAAATGGCGAATAGAACTGGTTGCCCTTGCGCTGGCTGAAGCGCAGGAACGCGTTCATGCGGTCATTGATCTGGCCGTCGAGCTTGGCGTCGTACTTGTCCGAATAGTCCCGCGGGCTAAGGACGAGTTGCTGGTAGTTGTTAGAGCGGTTGGTACCCGCGGCAACCGTTGGCAGTTCGGTCAGCACCTTCTTGGCGAACGGGATCATGGACACCTGCGTGCCGGCCGGATAGACCACGCCGGTCAACGGATTGACCACCGTGGAAGGCAGTAGGCCAGCCCGGTCGTTGAGGTTGGGAATCGACGCGAAGTAGGGCGATTTTTGGATCTGGCGGAAGCCTTCGTAGTCGCTAAAGAAGAAGATCTTGTTCTTGACCACGGGGCCGCCGATGGTCAACCCGTACTGGTTCCTCTGCAACGGCGGTTTGATGCCGCCCGCCGGCTTGAAGAAGCCCACCGCATTGAGGCTGGTGTTTCTGACAAACTCGTACAGCGTGCCATGCAGCCGATTGGTTCCCGAGCGCATCACGGCGTTGATTACGGCGCCGCCGACGCGGCCGTATTCCGCGCTGAAGTTGCTGGTGACCACCTTGAATTCGGCGATCGCGTCCGGCGAGGGCTGCGCCACCTGGTTGGAGAATCCTTGATTGCTGGTGGAGTAGGCGTTGTTGTCCATTCCGTCCAGCAGGAAGTTGTTGTAGGTGCTGCGCATGCCGTTGACGTTGAATGAGCCTTCACGCGAGTCGGCCACCGGCGACTTATGCACATTGGTGGCCAGCAGCGCGAGGTCTGAGAAATTGCGGCCGTTCAGCGGCAGGTCCACGATTTGCTGGGTGTTGATCACCTGGCCGTGTTCGCTCGAATCCGTTTGCAGCGCGGCGGCGGCGCCGGTCACTTCGATGGACTCGGTCATGGCGCCCACCTGCAACGTGGCATCCACCCGCTGCCGCGCGTTGACGTTAACGCCCACGTCGGTGGTGTTAAATCTGGAGAAGCCCTTGGCCTCCACCGCGATCGTGTAGCGGCCTATCTTGACGTTGAAAAAGTTGTAGTTGCCATTCTCGTCGGTTGACGCTTTTGACCGGATGCCAGTGTCCTGGTTGAGCAGGGTGACATCCGCCCTGGGCACGACGGCGCCGGTGTGATCGCGTACCGTCCCCAGAACTTCGGCAGTGTCGAACTGCCCGAAGAGCAATGGTGCAACCAGGCAGCACGCCAATAGCAGCGTAAGTTTTGTCAAGTATTTCATCGTCATCTCCTCGTTTCCGGCGCCGGGTTTCCGGCGGGGTGCGGTTTAAGTTTCCAAGTGAATGAAAGTAGCACGATTGCCAATGCCGTGGAAATCAGAATGGCGTAAAACACCGAGTTCCACCCATACCGCTCGGCCATGGTGCCGAGCGCTTTGCCCTGCACGGTGCGGCCGAGATAACCGAAAAGTCCAATAAATCCCGCCGCTGCTCCCACGGCTTTCTTCGAGCTGAAATCCAACCCGGTGACGCCCAGCAGCATCACTGGCGGATAGATGAAGAACCCCACCACGCCGAACAGCGTCAGATCCAGCCACAGCATTCCCGGTGGAGTGTACAGTATCGCGCCGAATGCCAGGAACACGGGGACCATGCAAAGCATGCTGATCATGCCGCGGCGTCCGCCGCTTTTGTCGGACAGCCAGCCCATCAGAATCGTGCTGAAGATCCCCGCGAACTCGAAGATCGCGGTGCTGAACCCGCCGTCCTGCAAACTGGCGCGCTTGACCTCTTTGAGATAGGTCGGGCCCCAATCGAGCATGCTGTAGCGCGCGATGTAAACGAAGAAATTGGCCGCGGCGAACAGCCACAGGGCGCGATTCTTGAGAACGTAAGTCACCAGCAGCTCCCGGGTGCCGAGTTCCTCTTCCCGGTCGCGTTTACCCTCTGGCGGATAGTCATGGCGATATTCTTCCACCGGCGGCAGGCCTACCGATTGCGGTGTGTCGCGCAGCCTCACCATCAGGTAGCAGGCGCATAGAACGGCCAGCACGCCCGGCACGTAAAAAGCCGAGCGCCACCCCATCCACGCCGTGCTGTAGGCGGCGATCAGCCCGGTCAGCCCGCCTCCCACGTTGTGCGCGATGTTCCAGAAGGCGAACACGGTGCCGCGTTCCCGCACGCTGTACCAGTGCCCCAGCGAACGGCCGCATGGCCCCCACCCCATGCCCTGCACTAGCCCGTTCAGGGTCCAGAGCGCCAGGTGGGTCGGATAGCTGCTAGTGGCGCCGAAGAGAAAGTTGCACATCGCGGTGAGCAGCAATCCGGCGGGCATGAAGTAGCGGGGATTGCTGCGGTCGCTCCACGTGCCCATCAGGAATTTGCCGATGCCGTACGCAATTGCCGTGACCGCCAGCAGATCGCCGATCTGGCTCTTGCTGTAGCTCAGGGCCTGCCCCATCTCTTTGGAAACTACCGGCAGGTTATTGCGTACGACGTAAAAAGTTGCGTAGCCGATAAAGGTGGATTCGAGGATCCGCCAGCGAAATTTAGGGTAGAGCTTGCCAATCTGTTCTTCGGGCAGCCGGGCAATGTGCGCGGCGGGCCGCAACAGCGTCCTCAGTCGATTCATTCACACCCACCAATACGTGGTTAAATATACGACAACCAGATTGGAAGGTCAATCGCTCTGGCATCTTTCTCAACAAACCCTCGCGCCAGTTGGTGAGGATGGTGTGGGTTCTGGTCTCGACGGCCGTTCGTTTCATCCGCGCCCCACACTGAGCGAGGGGTGCCGTATGATGGGCAGGATGTCCCATGCCTTGCCGATTTGCCCGCCGCGGATTCTCACCGCCCTTTTCGCCGTACCGCTGCTGTACGCGGCGGACGCTGCTCCACGCGAATGGCCGGTTTACGGGGGCGGGCCGGCAAGCATCCGGCACTCGACCCTCAAGCAGATCAACCGCGCGAATGTGAAGCAACTGACGATGGCTTGGTCCTACGATGCGCAGGACGGGCCGGGCGGATTGCAGACCAGCCCCATCGTCGTGGGCGGGGTGCTGTATGCCAACACGCCGAAGCACCGGGTGATCGCGCTGGACGCGGGCACCGGGAAACTGCTCTGGAAGTTCGATTCCGGCCTCGACCTGCGCGGGCCGAATCGCGGCGTCACCTATTGGGCGGAGCGCGGCGACCGGCGGATCTTCGCCGCGGCGGGCAGCTACGTTTACGCGCTGGACGCGCGCACCGGCAAACCCATCCCGGGGTTCGGAAGTGCGGGGCGGCTGGATCTGCGCGAGAGTCTGGGGCGCGATGCGGCGCAGCAATCGGTGGTGCTCACCACGCCGGGAATCATCTACAAGGATCTGTTGATTGTCGGCGGCCGGACGGCGGAGAGTCTGCCCGCGTCGCCGGGCGATGTACGGGCCTATGATGTGCGGACCGGGAAGCTGCGCTGGAGCTTCCACACGATTCCGCATCCGGGCGAATTCGGTTATGACACTTGGGAGAAAGATGCCTGGAGGTACATTGGCTCGGCGAATAACTGGGCGGGCATGGCGGTGGACCAGAAGCGGGGCATCGTGTATGCGCCCACGGGCAGCGCGGCGGCAGATTTCTATGGCGCCAACCGGCTGGGCGACAACCTGTTTGCCAATACCCTGCTGGCGCTGGACGCCAATACCGGCAAGCGCATCTGGCACTTTCAGGCGGTGAAGCACGATCTATGGGACCGCGATTTCCCTTCGCCGCCGAGCCTGGTAACGGTCCGGCAGAACGGCCGGCAGGTGGACGCGGTGGCACAGACTACCAAGCACGGGTATGTGTTCCTGTTCGACCGTACCAACGGCAAGCCGCTGTTCCCTATCGAGTCGCGGAAGTATCCGGCCAGCACGGTGCCGGGAGAGGTGGCGGCGGAGGCGCAGGTGCTGCCCGGCCGGCCGGCGCCGTTCGCGCGGCAAACGCTGACGGAGAGCATGCTGACCAACCGCACTCCGGAAGCGCACGCGTGGGCGCTCGAGCAGTTTCGAAAATTCACCAGCGAGGGCCAGTTCGTGCCGCCGAGCGTGGGCAAGGAGACCATTATTTTCCCCGGCTTCGATGGCGGCGCGGAGTGGGGCGGTTCGGCCTTCGACCCGGAGAGCGGATTGCTCTACGTCAATTCGACCGAGATGGCGTGGACTTCGAGCCTGGCGGAAACCGGGAGTGGAATGTCAGGCCGGCAAGTGTATCTCACGCAATGCGCCGTCTGCCATCGCGACGACCGCGCCGGAGCGCCGCCGCAGATCCCGTCGCTGGCGGACATGGCGAGCCGGCGTAAGGTGGCAGAGGTCAACGCGGTGATTCGGCAGGGTGCGGGGCGCATGCCGGGCTTCCCTAACTTGTCGCGACAATCGCTGGACGCGCTGGTGCAGTTCGTGATGAGCGGGGAAGATAAAGAGATGGAGAGCATGGCGGCGTCGCCCATCGACTTGAAGTACCGCTTCACTGGATATCGCAAATTTGTGGACGCCGAGGGATACCCGGCTGTGGCGCCGCCATGGGGGACGCTGAACGCGATCAACTTGAATACCGGCGAGTACGCGTGGAAGATCCCGTTCGGGGAGTATCCCGAATTGGCGGAGAAGGGCATGAAGGAGACAGGCAGCGAGAACTACGGAGGCCCAATTGTGACGGCCGGGGGGCTGGTGTTCATCGGCGCTACCAGCTTCGATAAGAAGCTGCGTGCGTTCGATAAGGATACGGGCAAACTGCTGTGGGAGACGACGCTTCCGTTTGCGGGGAACGCGACTCCGGCGACTTATGAGGTGGCCGGGCGGCAGTTCGTGGTGATTGCGGCCGGCGGCGGAAAATCGCGCGCGCCATCGGGCGGCATGTACGTGGCGTTCGCGCTGCCGGGGAAGTAGAGAGTAGCGCTAACCAAGATAACTGGGGGTGGAAATCTGCAATGAGGGGCGCTATGGTCTGCTTTGGACCACCTGAAAATCAACTCATGGCGGCGGCGCAGGTTTCTGCGGATCGCCGGGACGGCCACGGCATGTGGCGTGCTGACATCGTGTGCGCGGGAAAACAGCCCGTGGCGCTTCCTGACCACGGCAGAAGGCAGGACGCTCGATGCGATCTGTGAACAGATCATCCCCACCGACCAGACACCGGGCGCGGCGTGGGCGGGAGTCGTCAACTTCATCGACCGCCAACTGATGGGTCCGTACCGCAGGCAGCAAACTGCGTACCGCTCCGGGCTGCGGGAGATCGACCAGGCTGCCGTCAGCAAGTTCGGTAAGGACTTTGCCGCACTCGATACCGGGCAACAGACGGCATTGCTGCAAGCGCTGGAAGGCGGCGCGAAGCGCTTCTTCTCTACCGTGATCGCGCACACGATGCAGGGTTACTACGGCGACCCGCGTCACGGGGGCAATCGCGATGCCGTGAGTTGGCGCATGCTCGGCGTGCCGGTGATTCCCATCCGCGGGCGTAACCGCTACGAATTCCCGAAGCAGGGGGCTCGATAGATGGCATTCAAACACGTGAATGCGGTGATCGTGGGCGCGGGCGCCGGGGGAGGCGTCGCGGCCAAGGAACTGGCGGCGGGCGGGCTCAGCGTCGTCCTGTTGGAACGCGGGAAGTGGTATTCGGCGGCGGACTGCCGGAAGGACGATCTGCGCAACCAGCGCACGTCGCCTCTGGGCAATAACTCGGGGCCGGACGAAGCGCGCAATCCGCGCGTGGTGGTGGATCTCAACGGGCAGGAGCGGGTGGTGCTGCCCAGCGAAGGCGGCTACAGCAACAACGCTGGGTGCGTCGGCGGCGGGACCTTGACCTACGGCGCACAGGCGTGGCGCTTTCAGGAAAAAGACTTTCGCATGGCGACCACCTACGGTGTGCCGGAGGGCAGCACGCTCAGCGATTGGCCGATTTCCTACGCGGAACTGGAGCCGTACTACGAGAAGGCTGAGTACGAAATCGGTGTCTCGGGCGACGTCTCGACGGACCCTTTTCACGGGCCGCGCCGCAAGCCGCTGCCCATGCCGCCGCTGCCGGTGGGCCGGGAACACACCATCCTCAAGCCCGCTGCCCAACGCCTGGGCCTGCATCCGTTCGACATCCCCATGCTACGCAACTCTGTGCCATACGGCGGGAGGCCGCCGTGCATGCAGTGCCGGTGGTGCGTGGGATTCGTCTGCGAAGTGAACGCCAAGTGCGGTACGCAGAACACTTCCATTCCGGCGGCGCTGGCCACCGGGAATTGCGAACTGCGAACCGGGTGCATGGCGCGCGAGGTTTTGACCGACGCGCGCGGACGCGCCACGGGCGTGGCGTATTATGATGCGGACGACCGGCTGTGCGAGCAGACCGCGGATATTGTGATCGTCTCCTCGGCGGCCGTGGAATCGGCGCGCCTGCTGCTGAATTCGAAGAGCCAGATGTACCCGGCGGGTCTGGGCAATCGCTACGGCTGGGTGGGGCGCAATTTTCAGGGACACTCGTACTCGGGAGCGTGGGGGCTCTTCGATTTCGAAACATACGACGATATCGGGCCGGGCGCGAGCATCGCGGTCTGCGACTACAACCACGGCAACCCGGGCCTGATCGGCGGCGCCATGCTGGCCAATGAGTTCATCCGCTTGCCGTACCAGTTTGTGAGCGTCGCACCGCCCGGGGTGGCGCAGTGGGGGCGCGGGCATAAGGATTTCATGCGCCAATGGTACCGCCGCAGCATCGCGATCCAGGGGCCGACGCAAGAGATTCCGATCGCCGATTCGCGCGTGGAAGTGGACGCAAAGGTGAAGGACTTTTGGGGGCTCCCCGTGGCGCGGCTCTCTGGCGGCAAACACCCGAAGACGATGGAGACGTCCGCCGCGATGACGGACAAGGCCGAGGCGTGGTTGAAGGCGGCGGGCGCAATCCGCACGTGGAAGAAGCTTTCGGGGAAGGGCACCAGCGGAGGCCAGCACCAGGCGGGCACTTGCCGTATGGGTGACGACCCGCGGGTTTCGGTGGTCGACAAATACTGCCGGGTCCACGATCACGACAATTTGTACGTGATCGATGGCAGCGTGCATGTGACCAATGGGGGGTTCAACCCGGCGCTGACCATCATGGCGATCGCGTACTACGCGGCGGAGCGCATCGTGAAGGGGCGGAAGGGGCGCGGCGTATGACGCGTAAGCTGCTGCGCGGCGCGCTGCTGGGCGCTGCCGTCATTGCTGTGCTGGCGGTCCCGGCGGGGAGCCTCTACTACGAGTACAAGGCCGACGCCTCCTGCGCGCGCTGCCACGAGATCCGCAAGAACTACAATGCCTGGCATGCGTCCAGCCATCGGGAGGTAGCGTGCGGCGCCTGCCACGGCGAAATCACCACGCTCGACGCGGGTTTCCATTTGGGAAATGTGCGACGCCTTGTGCAGCACGTGCGGCAGGGGTTTGCCGACCCCGTCCGTTTGGGCACAAAAGATATTCCGCGCCTGATGGAGCGATGCCGCTCTTGCCACCGGCAGGAGTTCGCCCAGTGGCAAACAGGGGCGCACAGTGCAACCTACCGGCGGCTGTTCCTGGATGCCCCGCACAACCGGCAGCGTCTGCTGATGGACGATTGCCTGCGCTGCCACGGCATGCACTTCGAAGGCGGTATCGGGGACCTGGTGGCGCCGTTGGATGCGAAGGGTCCTTGGCGTCTGCTGCGGCCCGAACTGGCGGACCAGCCGGCCATCCCGTGCTTGACCTGCCATCAGGTTCATCGCGAGGGGGAGTTGTTGCCCAGGGCGGCTCGCCCGGTTGAGAAATCGGCCGCGCAATCAGCCGCGAAATCGGCCTCCCAGCAGGAGCTGTTGCGGCCGTCGGTGGGCCTGTTCGACCGCCGGGAACAGAAGCATTTCTCCGTGGAGTTGTTGCCGCTGCCCGCCATGCGGGACGGCACGCGCGCGGTGAAGATCAGCCCGGATATTCGTCAGGCGCTCTGCTACCAGTGCCACGCGCCGCTGGCCGGCGGGCTGGCGGGCTCGGGCGACGACCGCACGCCGGTGGGCGTGCACGAAGGGCTAAGCTGTCTGGCGTGCCATTTGAAGCATGGGCAGCAGACGCGCGCCTCCTGCGCCAACTGCCATCCGCAATTGTCCAACTGTGGTCTGGACGTGGAGAAGATGGACACCACTTTCGTGAGTACGGCGAGCCGCCACAATATCCATGTCGTCAAATGTGCGGACTGCCACCCGAAAGGGATTCCACGGAAGCGAACTGACCGTGCGGGCAACCGGGTACGATAGGAGCATCTATGTCTAAAATCGGATTTATCGGCCTCGGCATCATGGGCAAACCCATGTCGAGGAACCTTATGAAGGCCGGCCATCAGGTGGTAGCCTACGACGTCGTGCCCGCTCTGGCGGATGCCGTGACGGCGGATGGCGCTGCTCGCGGTACGTCCTGCCGCGACGTCGCCGCGCGCTCGGAAGTCGTAATCGCCATGCTGCCCGACGGTCCGGAAGTGGAACAGGCGATCCTTGGACCGAACGGAGTGCTGGAGGGCGCCGCCGCGGGAACCATTGTGGTGGACATGAGTTCCATCAGCCCGATGGTCTCCCAGAAGGTGGCCGCCGCTTGCGCCAAGAAAGGGGTGGAGTTCCTGGACGCCCCGGTGTCTGGCGGCGAACCAAAGGCCATCGACGGCACGCTGGCCATCATGGTGGGCGGCAAGCAGGAGGTGTTCGACAAGGTCTTGCCAATACTGCAAAAGTTGGGTTCCAGTGTGACGCTCACCGGCGCGGTGGGCGCGGGCAACGTGACCAAGTTGGCGAATCAGATCATGGTAGCGTGCAACATCGCGGCGATGAGCGAAGCGCTGGTGTTGGCCACCAAGTGCGGGCTTGATCCGGAGGTGGTGTTCAACGCCGTCAAGGGCGGGTTGGCGGGCAGTACCGTGCTCAATGCCAAGGCGCCCATGGTGATCGCGCGCAATTTCAAACCCGGCTTCCGCATACGGCTGCATCAGAAGGATCTGCGCAACGCGCTATTGGCGGCGGAAGCTACCAAATGCGCCCTGCCGCTCACCAGCCTGGTACAGCAGATGCTGATCGCCCTGATGAACCAGGGGCACGGCGACCTGGATCACTCCGCGATCGCGCTCTTTATCGAAGGTCTGGCCGCGACCCAGGTGGAGCGTCCGCCGCTCCCCCCGGCCTAGCCCGCTTTCACCACCAGAGCCCGACTCATTGGGGCGCTTGCCGGGCGTGCTCCCAAGGCGTCTCGAAGAGTCGGGCTGCGGCAGACTGAGAGTCTGACTGAGAGTCTGCGCCACGTCGGTGCCCAGAAAGTTATTGCTGCGTGGTCCCTTAAATCGATTCCAACTCTTCTTCCAGCATTTGCTTCTGGCTGAGCGCCGCGTAATATCCACCGGCCGCCACCAACTCTTCGTGCGTGCCGCGCTCGACGATCTCGCCGCGCTCCAGCACCACGATCGCGTCCGCCTGCCGCACGGTGGATACGCGGTGCGATATCAGGATCACCGTGCGTCCGCGCATCATGTCCGCCAGATGAGTCAGGATGCGCTCTTCGGTCAGGGTATCGACCGCGGACAGGGCATCGTCCAGAATCAGAATCCGCGGCTCGCGCAACAGCGCCCGCGCGATCGCGGTGCGCTGTTTCTGCCCGCCGGACAGGGTGATGCCGCGCTCCCCGACCTGCGTATCGAATCCCATGGGGAAGCCTTCGATATCGCTGGCGAGCCCGGCCATTTCCGCCGCCCTGCGGATCTGTTCCGGGGTGGCGCCTTCCACGCCGAACGCGATATTCCCGGCGATGGTTGCGCTGAACAGGAAGGTCTCCTGCGGCACGAAGCCAATTTGACGCCGCAACTCCGCCGGGTCAACCCGCCGTACGTCGATTCCATCCAACAACACCGCGCCAGAGGTGGGGTCAAACAGCCGCGGCAGCAGGTTGACCAGTGTGCTTTTGCCCGATCCGGTATGGCCCACCACGGCCAGCGTGGTACCCGCGGGGATGCGCAGGTCGATTCCGTTCAGCGCGGGACCGCTGCCATAATCCACCGTCACTTCCCTGAACTCGATGTCGCCGCGCACCGCGCCCAGGCTGACCGCGTCGGGCGGCGCGGCGATGGATGGCTGCTCGTGCAAAATGTCGTTGATGCGTTGCAGGGATGCGCTGCCGCGCTGCATCAGGTTCACCACCCAGCCGAGCGCGATCATGGGCCAGACCAGCATGCCCATATATGTATTGAACATCACAAAGCTGCCCACGGAGATACGCCCCGCCAGCACCTGTTGGCCCCCCACCCACAGCACCACCAGGAAGGTGACGCCGATCAGCGCCTCCAGCAACGGCTGGAACAGGCCCTGTACGCGCACCAGCCGGAGATTCTGCGCAATGTACGCCCGGTTCAATTCCTCGAAGCGGCGCATTTCCGCCTTCTCCTGCACGAAGGCGCGGATCATGCGTACGCCGGACAGGTTCTCCTGCACGCGGCTCGAAATATCGCTGAACATCGCCTGGATATTCTCGAAGCGGTCGTGAATCACCCGGCCGAACAGGATGACGGCCAAACTGACGGCGGGCGCCGGCATGACGGCGAATATCGCCAGGCGCCAATCGACGCGCGTCATGATGGCAATGGCCAGGATGAAGGTCAGGCTGGTTTCAAACCAGTACATCACGCCCGGACCCAGCATCATGCGCACGGCGTTGAGGTCGTTGGTGGCGCGCGCCATGATGTCGCCGGTGCGCGTGCGGGCGTAGTACTCGGGGGAGAGGCGAATCAGGTGAGCGAACAGGTCGTTGCGCAAGTCGAATTCGATATCCCGGGAGATGCCGATGAGGATGACGCGCATCCAGTATTGAAAAATGCCTTTGAGCAGCGCCAGGCCCACCAGGTAGCCGGCAAAGCGCACGAAGGCCGACCCGCTGCGGAAGGAATCCACCGCGCCGCGGATCATCAGCGGCTGGAGTGCCTGCGCCAGGTCTTTCATCACCAGGCACAGCCCGCCCAGCGCCATGCCCCGGCGGTACCTCCACAGATATTTGCGGACGGTGTGCAGCGACTCCCACATGCGCTAGATTCCGAACACCGAGGTCAGGGTTTTGGTCCACTCCAGGAATGCGGTTTTCCGGGCCTCGCGATGGCGCCACCAGTTGGCGGTGGTGAAGAACCGGTCCACAGCGGCCACCACCCGCAGATCTGGCCCGCCGCCCCGTTGGCGCTCCGCGCTGAGGAAGATGCGCCGCGCCCGGGCGGTGTGATAATTGCTGGTGACCAGCAGGAAGCTGTGGATATTGCGCTGCTTGAGAGCGTCCAGGACAGCGCTGGCTTCCTCGCGGGTGGAAAGCGCCGTGTGATACAACGGGATGAACCACTCCGCCGGGTATCCCTTGCCGATGGCGAACTGAATCGCCGCGTCGGCTTCGTTGATCCCGTAAAAATCAGGCGGTCCACTCACCAGGACCCGCGGCACGTAGCCCTGCTTGACCAGTTCCGCCCCTTTGGTTAGCCGCAGCCCCCAGGCGTCGCCAGCCAGTACCACGGCGATCTCAGCCTTCCCCGGGCCGTCATCGTGAACCAGCGCCTCTCCGATGGCGAAAAGCCAGAGATCCCGCGCCAGAAACACCACAGCCGCTACAAACAGCAGAACCAGCCCGGATTTGAAACCAAAAGAGCGGCGTTCGACCACCAACTACTTCTCGTCCGTGGAATTCTTTTGGTCAAGATTACCCACGGTTTTCAACCGTTGGTAGAGGCGTTCGACTTCGGCCTCGTCCTCGGGACGCAGGATGCGGTAGCGAGGCATGGGAGATGGTTGTGTGTGTTCGCTGGTGGGCGCCAGCACTTCGCCCCAGTATTGCCGGTACGGGATGCCGTCGATGAAGGCGTCGCGCGAGAGGCGCCGCAGGTGGCGCAGCAGGCTGTTGCAGCTATCGAGGTCGCCCGGGTAGACCAGCAGTACGCGCGCATCGTCGAACAGGGTGATGCGGATGATCAGAGGCGAAATCCAGCCGGTGCGGTCCACCCGCCGGATGTCCATCCAGGGAATGATTCGGGCACCCACCGAGACATACCCTTCGTGAATCTCGATTGCCGGACGGAAAGCCAGCAAAAAGAGCAACCCGGCGGTGAGCAGAAACAAACCGGCCGGAACGTAGGCAACATGCAACTCGGTGCCCAGCCAGCCGCACAGGCCCGCCAAGGCAAGCGCGATAATGCCAAACCATCGGTGGTGTCGCGCAGGTAGGTAGCGAGTCATGCCAGAGCCGTTCTTATTTTTAGACTACTCCCGAGCGGGCACCACGTCAACGTGCGCGCAGCGTTTGTAGCGTTTGCGCGCCGCGCAGGGTGTAATGAATACCACTCCAGATCGTAAACCCCGCGCAAACCCATAGCATTGCGGTCGAAATGGCATGCAAAAGCGGCCCCGGCCAGATATTTTCGACCATCCACGCTACCGCGGTCGCGATCTGTACCATCGTCGATATCTTTCCCCAACGGCTGGGCGGGAACTTCCTCACTTTGGTTAATGCCATCACCGCCAGCACCGCCAGCAGGATGTACATATCGCGTCCCAGGACCACCGCCACGAACCACCAGGGAACACTTCCGGTGGCGCCCAGCGCCAGAAAAATCCCGCTCAGTAAACATTTATCGGCAATCGGATCCAGGTACGCCCCTACCTGTGTGGCCAGCCCGTATGTGCGGGCGAGGGCACCATCGATTACATCGGTTACCGCCGCCAGGAAAAACAGCTCCAGTGCCCGGCTATGCCGCCCGTCCAGGATGGCTCCAATAACATACGGCACCAGGATCAGCCGGAGCATGGTAAACAAATTGGCGAGGTTGAACCAGCGCGGCATGTATTCATCGAGTGTAACGCGAGGCGTCATAACCGGCGCGCACTGGAGGGCCGTATGAGAGGCTCGCGATAGCTGTGGGCATTACCCGTGCCGCGAGAGTATCTGTTGGTGTTGGGGCGAGCCACGGAGCGCGGCAACGACCATCGGACGCATCGGCCGAACCGGTCGATCCAAGAAGTGCTCCCGCTTCCAAAGGATATCCAACTCTTGCGCCAGATGATGTAAGGCAGCGCCACCGTTGGTCAAGTTCACAGAAGCGGCTGGGCGTGACCGCCGGTTTCCAACGGCGAGTAGCCGCCGTCCTATCCGCGGTGGACCGGATGTGGATCAGGCCAACATTGACGCCCTATTTAGCGAAGGTTAAGCGGAATCCGGTGGAGATTAGGAGATCGTTGCGCTGGCGTCCCTGGACGGGGTTGCTGAGAAAGCGATCGCTCGCGGTGACGTGCCAGCCCAGCCATTTCTTGAGGACCGTGGTGCTTCCGATGTCGAGGTTGAGGCGGTAGGCCCCGATGTCGCTCAGGTTGGTGAAGAGGCGCATGGAATGGGTGACGGACGTACCCTTGGACACCCGATAGAACAGGTTGTCGCCGAAGTTGGCTTCGGCGGAATTGCGGTTCAAGCCGTTGAGGAAGTTTTCACGCTGATAATCGATGCCGGCATCGAAATCCAATTGCGTGTGTTCCGATTTCACCGCCTTCAGGCCCGCGCCACCGCCGGCGACGAAGCGGATGTTGAGGTTCTGAAAGCGGTCGTGTTCGTAATCGTTGAAGCCGCTGAGGAACATGCGCGGTGAGACGCTGCGGTTGTACTTCCAACCGCCACGCAAGGCGCTAGCAATGGTGCTGGTCAGGTTGTTGGCGCGCGCCGTGCTGTAGATCTGGTTGAAATAGAGAGTGATCTTGTCGGTGCGGGTGTCGCGGCCGGCGGTAAACGAGGTGGCGAGCGCGTCGCTGCGGGCATTGCCGCGCGCCAGGGAGAGGCCGATATCGACATTGCCGTTCCACAGTTCGAGGATGCCGGGATGCTGTAGGCGTTCGAAGTGGTGCTGTTCGGCGGCATTGCGCACGGCGGCGACCCCGGCGAGAGGCGCCGTCCTGGTCGCGGGTCCGGCCGCGACCTGCAACTGGCCGTCGGCGCTGCCGATCTTGCCCTTGACGGTTTCGCCAGAGGGTAGGACCACGCTGAGTTCGGCGTCGCTGCGAATGCTCTTCACGGCGGACCAAGGCATGGTGACTTGGCCGAAAAACTCGCTTTTGATGGTAAGGGTGCCGCCGTCCTTCTTCACGATGGAACCGGTAATTGTGTCACCGTTGGTGAGCACCACCTGGTCGGCGGCCAGTGCAGGGAAGGAGAGCACCAACACAGAGGAGAAAAAGCGGACAAATCGATTACTCATGGTTACGCGATCCCGTGTCAAGGATTTTCGTCAGCGTCCAGATGGCACTTCTTATATTTCTTGCCGCTGCCACACCAGCAGGGTTCATTGCGGCCCAATTTGGGCTCGGCGCGTTGAAATGGCTCGTCGTCGTCCACCACGTCAAAGCCGTCCATACAGACTTCGTAGATGGATGGCTCCTCGGGCTGGGGGATCTCCTGACGCGCCTCTTCGATTTCACCGCGGAGGCTCTTCAACTCCTTGCGCGCCTCGTTTGAGAGCAGTGCACCATAGTGTGTCTCAATGGTGGCTGCCGGTTCGCTGAGCGCGCCATGCATGACGTGCGCGCTGGTGAGCATACTGACAATCACCAGATCGCGTTCGTCCTTATCGAATTCGGAGAGATTGTCGGCCAGGCTGAGCAGCACTTCGGAGCGCCCCGGGAGGTCGGGCATCAGGCAGAGCTGCTGCGCGAGGGCGGCTAGATCGAGCGCCCCGGCGCCGATAGAGAGGCGGCGGATGATGTCGAGAGTCTCCACCGGCAGCCGACGGGCAATGCGCAGGAAGGCCCAGCGTGCGGCGCCGCCTATAGTGTCATCCTCCAGAGGGACGAACCTGGCAAGAGCGGGCAGAGCGGCGGGGTCGCCGATCTCACCGAGCAGCGCGAGCGCGCGGACCACCAGGCCGTCGTCGGTTTCGTGCAGCAGGTCCTCGCCGTAAGCGTTGAGGACGCCGAGCAACAGGGGAGCGCAATCGGCGCCACGGGCCAGCACGCGATCGATCAGCGAGGCGTCGACCGCCTCCAGGCCGGCCACGAAGAGTTCGTGGAGCAGCCGGTGCGGCTCCAGTTCGTGGGTGACGGCCGCGGGTTCGTCATCGGGGGTGGGGGGCGGTTCGGCCAGGTCGCCGGCTGCGAGTTCCGCCTGGGCCTCCGGGTCGAAGTGCAGCTTCTTTTTTCCCAGTGCCGCATAGGCGGCGGCCAGCGGTGGGACGGAGTGGACGCGGCCCAGCAGCAGGTATCCTTCATGCGAGACGGGGTTGGCCTCAACTAAGCGATGGCCGAGTTGGGCGGCTAGGATGGGGTCGCCGTCTTTTTCGGCGGCTAAGGCGAGAAAGCGGGTGGCGGCAGGGTCGTGGGGATCCACGGCCAACGCCTGGCGGAAGGCTTCGGCATTGCTGAGGGCGCCGGACTTCATCTTGCCAACAAGCTCGCGGCGGAACTCGTGGACGGATTCGGGGGGAAAAATCATGGTGTGTGGGGGAGCGGGAGCGCCTAGTGGGCGGTGTATTGCTGCTGCGGGGGATTCAGCGTGATCTCGATGGTCTTTTCCGCTTCGCTGATGTCGTAGGTCTCGCCGAAGGTCTGGTAGCCCTTGGCAATGATCTGGACGAGAATCTTCCCCTGCGGGATGGACGGGATGCGGGCCTCACCCTCCTGGTTGCTGCGCAGTTCGAAGGTAGTGCGGATGGCTTTGCCGAGCTTGACGATGGAGTGCCCCTGAACGAAGCGGACCACGACGCTGGCGCGGTCCACGGGTTTGCCGGCCTGATTCTTGAGCACTATATTGATTTTGGTCATGGGAGCCGCCAGCGCGCTGGCGGCGAGGCCGGTGAGCAGGAGGGCGGAGACCATAAGGGTGGGAAGTAAACGATCCCGATTACGCATACTTCGATTATAAACGCGCTTCAGCGCCGTGGTGGTAGAATGGGGATGTAGTACCTGCCAGACGCAACCATGTGGGGGCGCAACGGATTCGACGGGATTGAATCGTGGTGGGGAGGCGTGCCGGGTTCCGAGCTCCCGTAAAACGATCGGAAACTATAACTGCCAACACGCAGTTTGCATACGCTGCTTAAGTAATTAAGTAGCCGCTCCAGCCACTGAGCCCGCGCGGTGGTGAGTGAGCGTCATTTTGCGGGATAGGCCAAGAGCTTCGGTCCGGAGCTGGCGGCTGAGAACCAATCGGGCTAGGCTTCCATCACCCTTGCCGGTTCAGAGGTGGCGGTCAAAAATCATGAGC
>JANYAH010000365.1 GCA_025361425.1 Candidatus Solibacter sp.
CCGAACGCCAAGCCTGGAGACCGCGAGCACAAATTAGGAGCAAATGGTGCGGATCTTGCGCCACGAGCACCTCGCCAACCTCTCCCTGACGCCACGGAGGCACCTCGGAGGCCGTAACGCTGGTGTCCACCGACGGCCTGGCACGGGAGGGCGTGCCGGCTGGTGTGCAGCGTCGGCCCCAGGCCCCGGTCTGCGAAGTGTTCGTGGACGCCGTTTTGCTTCGCGGCGCGCCCTACCCGGAGCCCGACCGCCTCGCTGTGGTGGTCACCGCCACCGCGCGTGTGCCAATCCCGATTAGGGTGAATCCTGGGCTCTTGCGGAGTTGCCGTAGGGCGAAGCGGGCGTCGGACCATAGTGCTATGTCAATGTGTTTGCATGCGTAATGGCAGGGTGCATTTTGCGCAATGCCCTTGGAACTGATGGCTTGGCCCAAACAGCCGCCGGGGTGGTGTTCGTTTGCGGGATTCCGCCGCCTGTAAATGTACTGAATATCTCTAAATATTCAGCCCTTGACAGGGAAAACGTGAACGTTCTGAACCCATCGTCCGTAACCCTAAGACACCATATGGACATATAATTCTTGACGTGCCACTACATATTGGGGCATTATTACGAAGGCGTTCCCCACGTAGGAATCCCCGAAGAGGAGAGATCAATGGGACAACTATCTGTTGATTTGAGTGCGAAAATAGAATTATTGAAGACCCAAGACCCCCCAAAAAACAAGACGGGAATCTCATTCCCGCAGTACTTTACCACCAGGCTGGAAGCTGGCAAGACGCCGTACGACGAGATCCAATGGGAAACGCGTACCGCCTCTATCGGCAATGACAAAGGTTCGGTGATTTTTGAGCAGCGCGACGTGGAAATGCCCGTGGACTGGTCGCAGACCGCCACCAACATCGTCGCCAGCAAATATTTTCACGGCAAGCTGGGGTCGGGCGACCGCGAGACCTCGGTGGCGCAACTGGTGCAGCGTGTGGTCGATTCGATCGCCGATTGGGGCAAGAAGGACGGCTACTTCAAAACCGCCCAGGATGGCGAGAATTTCCGCATGGAGCTCGCCCACCTGATCCTCACCCAGAAGGCCTGCTTCAATTCCCCCGTGTGGTTCAACGTCGGCGTCAAGGAGACCCGCGGCTACGGCTGGGTCTACGACCAACAACAGGCCCGCGTAACCAAACTCGAAGGCGTGGCGCGTCCGCAGTGTTCAGCCTGCTTCATCGTCAGCGTCAAGGACTCGCTGGAATCCATCCTCGATTTGGCCAAGACCGAAGGCATGCTCTTCAAGTGGGGCTCTGGCACCGGTTCCAACCTCTCCGCCCTGCGCGAAGAAGACGCCATCTTGTCCGGCGGCGGGCGCGCCAGCGGGCCGCTCAGCTTCATGAAGGGCTTCGACGCTTTCGCCGGCGTCATCAAGAGCGGGGGCAAGACCCGCCGCGCCGCCAAAATGGTGATCCTCAACGTGGATCACCCCGATGTCGCCAAGTTCATCTGGTGCAAGGCTAAGGAAGAGAAGAAGGCCTACGCCCTCGTCGAAGCGGGCTACGATGCCTCGCTCGATGGCGAAGCCTACAGTTCCATCTTCTTCCAGAACGCCAACAACAGCGTCCGTGCCACCGACGACTTCATGGAAGCCGCCGGCCGCGATGAGGATTGGTGGACCAAAGGCGTTGCCACCGGCCAACCCGTGAAGCGCCACAAGGCGCAGGACCTGATGCGCCAGATCGCCGAAGCCACCCACCAGTGCGGCGACCCCGGCATGCAGTTCGATACCACCATCAACCGCTGGCATCCCTGCAAGAACACCGCCCGCATCAACGCATCCAACCCCTGCTCCGAGTACATGTTCCTCGACGATTCGGCCTGCAACCTCTCCTCGCTGAATCTTATGAAGTTCGTCGGACCCGACGGCCAATTCGATGTCGAAGCTTTCCGCCACGCCGTGGATACCATGATCCTGGCGCAGGAAATCATCGTCGACAACGCTAGCTATCCCACCGAAAAGATCGGGCAGAATTCGCACGCCTTCCGTCCCCTCGGCCTCGGTTTCGCCAACCTGGGCGCGCTGCTCATGTCCATGGGCGTGCCCTATGATAGCGACCAGGGCCGCGACCACTCTGGCGCCATCAGCGCCATCATGTCCGGCCAGGCCTACCTCACCAGTTCCCGCATCGCCGAAGCCGTCGGTACTTTTGAAGGCTACGCGGTCAACCAGCAGCCTTTCCTCGAAGTCATCCGCATGCACCGCGATGCGGTCGCCCGCATTGATGGCCACCACGTGCCCGCCGCCATGATGCAGGGCGCTAAGCAGTGCTGGGACGACGCTTACGAAAGCGGCCGCCGCCACGGCTATCGCAACGCGCAGGTGACCGTGATCGCGCCCACCGGCACCATCGGCTTCATGATGGATTGCGATACCACCGGCATCGAGCCCGATCTCGCGCTCATCAAGTACAAGAAAC
>JANYAH010000008.1 GCA_025361425.1 Candidatus Solibacter sp.
TATCAGTTCCCGGTTTCGAGTTGATCTTCCAGTTCGTCGATCCGTTGACTCAACCGCATGGCGGCCTCAAATTCAACCCCAAACTGACCAAACTGAGCTCGGTGACGGGCACGGATTTCCCTCGCGACGCCGCGGACATGAAGGCCCAAGCGAGCCGCCACTATGGTTCCGCTCAGTTGCCCACCGGCGGTTTGTTGTTGTTCCAGATGTCGCGAAAGATTAGCCACTCGCCGTTCTTCTGCCGCTTGTAGATCAGTATCCCCTTGCAGTTCCAGTAAATGGGCGGGCTGCCGTCGCGCGGACTATCGACGGCCGTGTCAATCCCCTCGTCAAAGCCGTAGTCACCGCAAACGTAGTTCTGCAGCGGGACCTTCTTCCAGTGAGTCTTGCAAGCCTTGAAGTAGTCGGACACCCACTTCCTGATGTTGCTCCGGCCGGTGACGATGGGCCCGCCCGGCTGCAAAATCTCCGCGTCCTTGTCATACATCGCCATGACGCGGTCGGGTTGGTTCGAGTTGATCGCGGACTCGTAGGCCTTGTGCGCGCGCAGGAGGCCAGGGTCCAACTTCGGCTTCGCTTTTCGTGGTGCAGGTTTCTGGGTCATGATTCAGTGTTCCCGTGGAATTTGATGGTGAGGCGCAGTGTAACGTCTTGATGAATCCATTCTGCCTTCAAAGGTTAGACTTATACTCACATGCATCCGTGCTAATGTCAATCAACCCGCGGTTTTCTTCGATAGCATCGCCGGACAATCGTTCGAGCAGCAACCTGGCCTCGATCAGATCCTTCGTGTCGGCGCCCTCGGTAAACCACCCGTGGATGGGCGAGAGCAGGTCCCGCGCGATGTCGCGTTGTCCGCGCCTTGCCAGGAGTGAAGCCAGCGTTACGGCAACGCGCAACTCCCAGGACTTGGCCCCCTGCTGGCGCGCGCAATCGATGCCGGCGCGCAACTGTGTCTCGGCCTCCTCGTCGCGGCCTTGGAGCATCAGCACCCAGCCCTTGAGCCGCAGAACCTCAGCCAGCCAGATGCGCTCCTGAAATGCCGGTCGCTCGATCTGCTCAAGGCACTCGTCGATGAGCTGCAACGCGGTGAGGAGATTACCCTGGAGCGCCTCCGCCTCCGCCAGCACGGACTTCAGGTAGGGGATGCGGACACCGCCTCCCACGTTCGTCCAGCTCTCGATCCCTCGCCGCAACACAGGGATGGCTTCGAAGGAGTGGCCTTGGTGGAGCTGCGCCAGGCCTGCGGCTTGCGGCACGGACACCTGGTAGAAAAACGGCAGACCCTGTTCGCGGGCGAGGCGGTCGGCCACGCCGACGCGTTCAACGAGCCGCTCGGGTTCGTGCCTGTAGGCAAAAACGTATGCGTTGAAGGTCAACGCCCACACGAGGTTGAAAGCATGTCCGACGGTGCGCGCATGAGCGCTGCTCTCGTCGCTCACCCGCATGGCCTGGTCGGGGTGTCCCTGCATCCATATCCACTGACACGAATAGACTCCGACGAAAGTCTTTAGATCATGACCCGTCAGTTGAATCCATCGCTCGGCTCGCCGTGGGTGGTACAGCGCGAGTACGCGGTCAGCCTGGTCGCGCGCCTCGCTCAGTTGGCCGAGGAAGAACCGCGAGACCATGGTGGCGGCATGTCCAAAGATCTGCAGATCGACGTCCTGAGTCTCGCCACCTTCGTCCAGCAAGCGCTGAGCCCAGGGCAGCGAGTCCGCGATGCGACCCTGAGTGATCGTGTTCGACCACATCCACCAAAGGCCGAGCAACAGACTCTGAGCGTTGCGCTGGCTTTTGGCCAGCCGGAGAATCGCCGCCGCGTTCACGCTGATCTCTTCAGCCGCCCATCCGTGCAACCCGGCCCAGGCGGCGTTGATCTGCTCACGAATTGTGAGCTCGAGCGTTTCGCGCTCCGCAGACGCCGGTAATTGATCAGTCAACCCCAAGGCTTTCTGCAGATGGGCCACCGCCTCCTGCAGGGCCACTCGCCCGATCGCGAGGGCACCTGCCTTGCGCCACAGCGGGATCGCCGCCGCGATACTGCCCGCATGAGTGTAATGATGGGCCAGCAACTCCGGCTTGTGCGCCACCTGGTCGGCGAAGCCGGTCTCCAGCGCATGCGCAATGTTGGCGTGCAGTTGGCAGCGCCGGCTCTTGAGTAACAGGTCGTAGGCGGCGTCCTGCACCAGCGCATGCTTGAAGGTGTAGATGACGTCGGCGGGCGTGCCACGGTGAGTGATCAGCCCCGCATCGACCAACCGGCCGAGCGCCTCATCGAGTTGCGCGCCATCCAGCGCCGCGACGCGCGACAGCAGATCGCGGGAAAACTCCCGCCCGATGCAGGCGCCGATCTGCGCGATCTCCTTGACCGGGGCGAGGCGATCGAGGCGGGCTGCCAACGAGTCCCGCAGGGAGGTTGGAATGGCCAGCGTGGGCAACGGGGACTGCAGCGTGTAGTGGTCACCCTCCTCGCGCAGCAGCCCTGACTCGAGCACCGACTTGGTCAACTCCTCGACGAACAGTGGGACGCCATCGGTATGGGAGAGGATCTTCTCCAGCACCTCGGGCGGCAGCACCCGGCCCAGGGTCATCTCACCTATGAACTGGGCCACCTTGCTCCGCTCCAAGCGGTGGAGGGCGAGGCTCGTTACGTGGGCTTGCCCCACCCACGGCGAGACATACTCTGGACGGTGAGTTGCCACCAACAGGACGGGCAGCCCTTGCAGCTTCGGAACCAAGGCATCGAGCAACTCCTGACTGGTGGGGTCCACCCAATGCACATCTTCAAACACCATCAGGAGCGGCCCCCGGTGGGCGAGTGCTTCGACCTGCCCGGCCAGGACCTCCAGCGTCCTCTCCTTCTGTCTCCGCGGTGGGAGATTGAGCGACGGATAGCGGCCAGTGGACAGGGAGAGCATGGCCGCGATCAGCGGCGCGGACTCGGCGATGAGCGCCGCGTTGCCCACAAGCAGGGCTTCGATCTTATCGAGCTTCTGTTCCGGCGTGTCTTCGCGAGCAAATTTTGCCGCGAACTCGAACTGCTCGATGATGGGGTAGAGCGCGGAGTTGGTGTAGTGGGGGGAACACTGGTAGCGGAGAGCGGTGTGGGGCTCCGCGAAGCGCTCCCGCAGCACGTGACAGAGCCGGGATTTACCGATCCCCGCCTCTCCGCCGACCAAGACCACTTGTCCGCTGCCGTCGCGGGCCTGCTGCCAGCAGCGGAGCAGCAGGGTTAGTTCTTCCTCACGACCCACCAGGGCCGTCAATGGCTTCCCCTCATGTGCGGCGTCAAAGCGCCCTTCCATCCGCCGCATGGCATCCACCCTCCACACTTGCGCAAGTTCCGCAATCCCTTTGAGCCGATGCGCGCCCATATCAGTGAGTGTGAAGACATCGCCCACCAACCGCCGCGTGGCCAACCCAATGACGACCTCGTCGGGGCCCGCCAGTCCTTGGAGCCGCGCCGCCACATTGGGGGCCTCTCCTACCGCCAGCTTGGACTCTGCATTGTCATTTTGTGACGCTTCGCCCACGACGACCGTTCCGGTGGCCAGGCCGATGCGAACCGCGAGAGGCCG
>JANYAH010000125.1 GCA_025361425.1 Candidatus Solibacter sp.
TTCTATGATGCGGCGCGTGTGTGGGCCAGCCATTCCTGGCTGCCGACGGCGGTCAGCCGACGAAGTACGAAGGCCGGCCGGTGTTTTCATCGGTTGGCGACCAGTTTCGGAGGGAAGTTTGGGTGGCCGAGGGAACGGGGAGTGGTGATGGAAACAATAAATGCTTGAGCAAGGGGAGTTCGCGTACGGGAACGCGGACTCCCCGGGGGTAACAGGTCCCGTGGAGTCCGGGGAATTGGCCGCCTACTTGGCTGAGAAGCGGTAGAGTGTGGTGGAGCGATAGGTTGCGCCGGGCTTGAGTTCGGTGGTGGGGAAGGCCAATTTGTTGGGGGAATCTGGGTAATGCTGGGTCTCCATGCAGAGGGCGCCGCGGTGGAGGTAGGTTTTGCCCTTACCCTTGAGCGTGCCATCGAGGAAGTTGCCGGTGTAGAACTGCAGGGCGGGCTCGGTGGTCCAGACTTCCATGACGCGCCCCCTCTTGGGTTCGTGGACCTCGGCGGCCTTGGTGATGAAGGCCGCGCCCTTGTTAAGCACCCAATTGTGATCGTAGCCTTTGCCGAACTTGATCTGTTCATCGTTGGCCTCAATCCGCGCGCCGATGGCGGTGGGCTTGGTGAAATCGAACGGGGTACCCGCGACGGGCCGCAGTTCGCCGGTGGGAATCAGATTGGCGTCCACCGGAGTGTAGCGGTCGGCGTTGATCATAACTTCGTGGCCCAGGACGTCGCCTTCGCCCTGGCCGGCGAGGTTGAAGTACGAATGGTTGGTGAGGTTGACGACGGTCGGCTTATCGGTGGTGGCGGTGTAATCGATTTTGAGTTCGTTCTTCGCGGTGAGCGTGTAGAACACCGTTGTAGAGAGGGTGCCGGGGAAACCGGCCTCGCCATCCTTGCTGACGTAGGTGAGCTGGAGCGTTGGGCCGTCGGGGCTGTTGGAGCCGGGGACGGCGCTCCAGACGTGCTTGTCGAAGCCCGCCGGTCCGCCGTGGAGCGTGTTGCCGTTATCGTTGGCCGGCAGCTTGTAGGTACTGCCATCGAGCGTGAACTGCGCGTGGCCAATGCGGTTGCCATAGCGGCCGATGAGCGCGCCGAAGAAGGCGGTCGCCTTCATGTATCCCGCCAAGTCGTCCATGCCGAGGACGACGTCCGCATACTTGCCGTTGCGGTCCGGGGCGGAGAGTGAGACCACGGTGCCGCCGTAGGTAATGATGCCTGCCTGCATACCGTTGGCGTTGGTGAGCGTGTAGAGATCCACCTGGGCGCCGTCGGGCATTTTGCCGTAAGCCTGTTTTTTCACGTCGTTTTTCACGTCGGAAGTTTCCTTTGTCGCGCAAGCCTGCGTGAAGCAGGCGAGTGTCAGGGCGCCCATGAGGGCGAAGGTGGACCAGCGAGTGTAATTCATCATTCGTATGGTAAGCGATTAGAGGCGGCGGCGGCGATGGGATTCTCCACCACCCAGCCCACCGAGATCGACGATGACGGCCACGAGGAGATAAATCAGGTTGACGCCTTCCAGGGGATGGTGCGAGTTCGTCAGCCAGGCATAGACCAAGGTGGTCAGCGGCAGGAAGAAGAAGCCGAGGATGGGGATGATGAGGTCATGGTAGGCACGCTGCAAGTAAGTGGACGTGAAGAACATGACCACGAGAACGAGCCGGGGGAAGGCGAGGATGAGCAGTACGAGCAGGCAAGGCATCAGCAGTCTCCGTTGAGATTGTCCCAAAAATCAAGAGGTAACGGCGGTGTTGGAGAGTACAGACTGGTATAGAATCAATTCGATGTCCGAACCGACGCGAACCGTGCTGATTGTGGACGACGACCCTCAGATTCTGAGGCTGGTTCGGGCTATGCTGGGTCCGCACAACGTCAAAGTACTATCGGCACCGCGGCCGTCGGATGCGCTACGGATCTGCGGGGAAGAGACGGTAGACGTGCTGATTTCCGACGTATCGATGCCGGAGATGGATGGGAATAAGCTGGCTGAGCGGGTATTGAAGTTGCACCCGCGTGTCTCGGTGTTGCTGATTTCAGGGGACGTGAATGAGGCTCCGGCAGTGAGAGGGGGGCGGGTGCGGTTTCTAAAGAAGCCCTTTTTCCCGGCGGAGTTGATCCGGTTGCTGCGCGCGATGCTGGCGGACAAGGCAGAGTGGGCGTAGGGGAGGCCTCCCCCTGGAGTTTCTACATTTGGCAAGGGTCTGCGCCAAACGTGGGGCAGGCGCTGACCGGGTTGTACGTACGGTCCACCCCATCCCGCACATAATGGTCAAGGATTCGTCTTGCCAGAAAGACTCTCTTGTCCGGCCCAGGATCGGGGCGACAAGGGAGGTGGAATACGCGGGAGGGAACCGGCCAAACGCCAAGTGACAAACAGGAAGGATGCGCGAGGAGATCGGGATGCCAGTGGGGAAGCTTTCCGCGGTAGAACATGATGGGTTGGCAGGCAAAGCGTCTGCCCCACGTGTTGTGTAGAGACGGGTGGAAAAGCGCAGAAAACGTAGAACGTCCAGGGACAGGCCGAGAGCCTGTCCTACTCTCTGCGGGAGAGCACGGCGGTCACTTCGAGCGGCTTGCCATCGCGGGTCACCTTGACCTTGACTTCGTCGCCGGGTTTTTTGCCGCGCAGGGCGTAGGTGAAATCGTAGAGATTCTGAATCGGTTTGGCGTCGAATTCGGTCAAGATGTCACCCGCCTTGAGTCCGGCTTTGGCGGCGGGAGAGCCCTCGCGCACGTCGGCGAATTTCACGCCGATGATGCCTTCGGCGAAATCGGGGATACTGCCGAAGTAGGGGCCGTAGCCGGAAACCGGACCGGGGTTGGTATCGCCAGAGTGCGGGGCAGGCGCTGCCAACTTCACGTATGCGGGACGTTCCGGAGCATCGCGCAGGGCTTCAGCGACCTCGGCCACCATGGCCAGCAGCTTGGCGGCGGCTGGCGCGTCGATCTTGTCCCAGGTGTCGCTGGGCTTGTGATAGTCGCTGTGCAGGCCGGAGAAGAAAAACAGCGCGGGCACCTGGTGCGCAGTAAACGTGGTGTGGTCGCTCGATCCCTCGCTGGGGCCGCCGGCGTAATCCACCTTCAGGCCGGATGTGAGAATGAGCTTCTCCAGCGTGGCCTTGAGATTGGAGCCAGAGGCGACGCCGCCGATGTAGAGCTTGTTGTCGCGCATGCGGCCGATCATGTCGAGATTGATCATGGTGACGGCCTTGGCCAGGGGCAGTAACGGGTGGTCGGCGTAGTAGGCGGACCCCAGCAATCCCTGCTCTTCTCCGGCGAAGTTGAGGAACAGGATGCCGCGCTTCTGGCGGGGCTGTTTGGCGAAGAAGCGGGCGAGTTCCATGACGCCGGCGGTGCCGCTGGCATTATCGTCGGCGCCGGGGTGGATGGTGCCGGTCTGGCTGGGCGCGAGCGAGTGCTGTCCGCCGAGACCCAGGTGATCGTAGTGAGCGCCGATGATGACGTACTCGTCAGTTTGGCCGGGCAGAAAGGCGGCCAGGTTGTGCACCGTCCTGACGGTGCGCTGGATATCGAGATTGGCTGCCACGCGAATGGTATCGGGAAAGGCGAAGGATTGCGGCTTGAGATTCTTATCGATATCGCCCTGAATTTTTTCGAGACTCTTGCCGGCGTCGGAGAACCACTTTTCGACGCGGGCTTCCTTAACCTGAACAAACGGAATGCGGGCATTAGTGGGGCCCACGGTGACGCCGAATTTCTCCAGTTCGTCGGCTGCGCCGGGATGGTTGGCGCGGTCGGTGACCAGGATCACGCCGGCGGCGCCGTGCAGTTTGGCGTTGGTGGCCTTGGCGGCGAACTGCGCGTGCTGGGTCAGGGTCTTGCCTTCAAAGATGCTCTGGGGGTCCGATTCCTGGGGCTCGTGGCGCATCACCAGAACGATTTTGCCTTTGACGTCGAGGCCGGCATAGTCGTCGTAGCTATATTCGGGCGCGGTGATGCCGTAGCCGGCGAAGACGACGGCGCCGGCCATGGGTCCGGTTTGCGAAAAGTTGAAGGGGACGAACTCGTCGGGGCGCAGGGTGGTGATGCGGCCGTTCCCGGTGAGTTGGAAGCGGTTGGCCTTGCCCAGGGCGGCGTCGGTGGTGACCGGGAAGGGCTGCTGGTAGCTCTTGCCGACGGGCTTGATTCCGAAGCGACGATAGTTGCGCTCCAGGAACGCGGCCGCCTTTTCCAACTCCGGGCTGCCGGTGCCACGGCCGCGAAGTTGCGGCGACGCGAGGAACTTGATGTCGTTGAGATAGAGATTGGGATCGATGGTAGCGGTGGTGGCGAGGGCGACGGCGGCAAGGATGAAGCCCGCAAATAGGCCCCGAGTACGGATTTTCATGTGGGTCTACTTGTTGGTTTACTTTTTCTTAGAGGCGGGCGGCGATCCAGAGGGCAACCCGGGCGTTTTAGTTTGGGGCAGACCAGGGATATCGAGTTTGAGTTCGCAGCCGCAATCGTCGCCGGCGTTCTTGGCGGTCTTCTGGTATTCAATTTCGGTGTCGATGATGGTCTTGAGGTTGGCCCACTCGATGGCCTGGGGAATGCGGCGGCCGTTAATGAACATGGTCGGCGTGCCGGAGACGTCAAGCGCGCGCGCTTCCTCGATTTCCTTCTCCACTTCCGCCTGAGTGGCCTTGCTGACGATGCAGGCGCCGAGCTTGATGGAATCTACGTCCTTGGTGCTTTTGGCCCATCCGAGGACCTGGTCTTTGAGGTTGTCCAGCGTGATGGCGTCCTGGTGGGCGTAGACGAAGTCGTGATAATCCCAGAAGGCGTCCGGCTTCTGCTGGAAGACGCAGCGGCCGGCCATGGCGGCGGACTTGGCCCACGGGTGCAGGCCTTCAAGCGGATAGTCCTTGAAGTAGAGGCGTACCTGGGTGGGGTAATTCTGGATCAGCTTCTGGCGGACCATTTCGGCTTCGCCCTTGCAGTAGGGACATTGCATGTCGCTGAAGAGCACGATGACGACGGGGGCGCCAGCGGTTCCGAGGGCGGGCTGAAACTGCGTTTTGAGCTTATCGAGCTCGGGCTTGAAGGGGTTGGCGGCGACGTCGTAGAAGTTGCCCTGAACGATCTTCTTGCCATCGTTGGAAATGTAGAGAGAGACCTCCTGAAATTGGGCACCTTGCGACATGTGCACGCGGACTTCCTTGAAGCCGGGAAGGGCGCTCGGTTTGGGGTTGCCAATGGTTACCGTCAACTGCGGTTGCAGCAGATAGAGATGGCGCACATAGGCTTCCAGGGTAGGTTTGTCAAAGGCGGACTTTTGCGGAGCATCGGCGGCGCCGAGCAAGAGGGCACCCAACAGGCAGACGGAAATGGCTCGAAACATTCTGTCTTTCATTGTAATGGATGGGCTGTGGGAGCGGGCGGGTCGATGGGGATGCATGGGGAGTTTGGGGGCGGAATATGGGGGAAGTGCAAGATTTCGCCGCCGCGGGGAGAGACGAAACAGGGCCGCCGCTGCTTCTCAGCAGGGCGGCCCTGGCACTCAGCGCGGGAAGGGTTCGAATGGCAGCTTTAGTTGGTGGGCTCAATGGCCGACATTCGCGTAGGCGCTACGTTACTCAGCGCTCCGGATGTGTGGAGGACCAGCGCGGAGGGCTTGCCCATGGCGGAGATGACATATTCCGGATAGGCCGAGATACCGTGTTCGTGCAGGTCGAGACCGAGCGCCTCGCCTTCCTGGGAGACACGCAACAGACCTATGGCGTTGACGGCCTTCATGACGGCGAAAGCGGCGACAAAGGTGGACACGGTGACGATGGCGCTGCCGATCGACTGGGCGACCAGCACCTGGGTTCCGCCACCATAAAAAAGTCCCCTCAACGGCGCGGAGTTATCGGCGGCCAGCGGTCCGGTGGAGCCATACTTTCCGCAGGCGAAGAGTCCGAGAGAGATGGTGCCCCAAATGCCGCAAATTCCATGCACGGGCACGGCGCCGATGGGATCGTCGATGCGCAGGTACTCGAGCAGTTCGACGCCGCCTACAACAATCACGCCGGCAATGCCGCCGAGCAGGATGGAGCCGGTGGGGCTGACCCAGTAGCACGGGCAAGTGATGGCGACGAGTCCGGCGAGGAAGCCGTTGACGGTGAAGCTGATGTCCCAGTTCTTATTCAAGCTGTAAGCGACAGCCATGGCGGTGAGACCGGCGGCGCAAGCGGCGAGGGTGGTATTGGCAGCCACGCGGCCGATGCCTTCGAAATCCATGGCGGAGAGCGTGCTGCCGGGATTGAAGCCATACCAGCCAAACCACAGGAGCAGACCGCCACAGGCGGCGATGGTCAGATCGTGGGGCAGCATCGGTCCGCCGCCATCGCGCTTGAACTTGCGTCCCAGGCGTGGGCCGAGAACTATGGCGCCGGCCAGTGCGATGACGCCGCCGATGGTGTGGACAACGGTGGAACCGGCGAAGTCATGGAAGCTGGTGCCCACCCAGGGCAGGAAGTTGCCGGCGCTGCCCATGGTGGCGAGGAAGCCGTCGGGCCCCCAGGCCCAGTGGCCGACGATGGGATAGATGAAGCCCGAAACCGCCACGCTATAGAGGAGATCGCCGACGAAGCCGGTGCGTCCGATCATGGCGCCAGAGGTGATGGTGGAGCAGGTATCGGCGAATGCGAACTGGAAGAGCCAGAAGGCGAGGAAGGAGACGCCGGTAGTTTCATAAGTGGCGGGCGCGCCGTTCAGGAAGAACCAGTTCAGCCCGATGAAGCCGTTTCCGTGACTGAACATGAAGGCAAAGCCGAACGCGTAGAAGAGAATTCCACAGAGGCAGGTATCGACGATGCACTCCATCAGAACGTTGACGGTTTCTTTCGACCGGCAGAAGCCGGCCTCGAGCATGGTGAAACCGACCTGCATGCCGAACACGAGGAACGCCGCAATCAGCGTCCAGACGGTGTTGAGCGGGTTAACAATGTCGTTGCCCTTGAGAACCGGGTCGGCGGCAAAGGTGCGCATCCCAAGCAGGCCCGGGTCCAAGACGTAGGCCACGAGGAGCAGGAGTGCCACGGCCGTCAGTTTGCCAATGAGCAGCAGCGTGCCGAACCGCCGCCACTGCGGATCTTTCAGACGAACTTGCAAGCGAGCAGCCTTTTGGATGAGGGACATTTTCGTCATTGGTGAACTCCTGAATTGAACTGACATTTTTTTCTCACGTTCGGTATGCGTTAAATTTCCCGCTGGAGATACAGCGGCAAATCACCGCGGTCGCTATTTTGAATCCGAAACGCTTCCGCCGCGCCGGTAGCGGCGTTATTTCTTGGGGCCGATAAAGGCCACTACACCGAGCAGGACGGTTGGCTGACTCTTGGCAGAGCCGCCGTTCTTCTGGAAGTAAGGCTGGTTAGACCAGTCGTCGCGGAACTCAAGCCGGCTCAACAGCCAGCTACTTATCTTATATTCGCCGGTAAGTGTGATTTCCTTTACGGTTTGCGCTGTGCCGGTGGTGAAGCCGTCCGGATCGTCAAACCATTCCAGACGTCCGGCAAGCGCGAACTTCTTGGTCAAGGCATAGCGCGCCGCGCCGGCGATACCGGTCCACATCTGCGAGCCCTTGCCGATGTTCTTGTCACGGCCGTAATCGAAGTTGACGTAGTAACTGAATTTGTCGCTGGCGTTGACCAGGACCGTGGTGTCGTACAGTTGGCGAAGGCCGGTATTGGTGCGCGTCTTTTCGGGTCCAACGTAATAGTTGTGGGACCAAGTCACCTTCTTCCAGGCGTAGGCGCCCGTGATACCTACGGTCTTGCCGCTGTTGTTGTCATAGATGTTATTCCAACCCTGAACGACTTGCACGCCGCCCGTAAAGTGGGGGCCGATGGGGACGGAGGCGCGCACGCCGAAGTGGTAATAAGGAATGGCCCACGAAAACAGCAGCGAGCGGGAGTAGTTCCAGTTCTGGTTGGTCTCGATCACCTCGGCGCCGGCGGAGGTTACGAATTCACCGGCATCGATCTCCACGCCGTGCCAGGATTTCGGTTTGAAGCTGACGTAGGCCTGCTTGAAGTATTTGAAGGCTTCGGGCGCGCGGTCGGTGGAGTGGATCAAATCGAAGGTCTGTCCGAATCCCACATCCAGGTGAAAGCCCACCGGAGCGGGAGCGCGGTCCATGGTGATCATCCCCATGTTGACGTGCGCGGTGTTGGCGCGAACATCGAAATTCCGGAGTTGGTTGAATCCGGAATCGGGATGGTTGAAGCTGCCGTTCACGTAGCCATCGAACATGAAACTGAGATCCACGCCTCCCTGCGTGAGTACGGATTTTGGCGCCGGAGCCGGCGCTGGTGTTTGCGCGGCAGGTGTTTGGACCGGCGCCTGATCGGTATCCGTAGATGGCGGCTGCGCGGCTGCGACGCCTACGAACATGGAAGCCGCGGCGATGAATATGGCGATGCAAGTCTTTCGCATGTAACTCTCCCCCTTTACGCTCTTGTAAACTTCAAAACTGGTGACAGATTTTCGGAAATACGGGGGCGCGCTGACAGGGCGGGCGTCCGTGTGACTAGGTTCAAATCTAATCTTTCCAGGCGGCAGATGCCAATAGAAACTTTCTATGTGAGGGATAGGAAGCTTTGGACAGCCCATCACGTTCCAGCGAAACCCGGGCAGTGCGGCTTACAAGCCGTGTGGTCCCTTACACTCACCGCATTCGCGTGAGGTGGAGGGCGGCCGGCCCCAACAAACTCTGAATCGGACGGATCGATTGTTTCTATTGGAAAACATGCGGAAGGCGCCGCTGCTCAAACTGCGTTCATCGGCGGCAGACCGACACCACCGCCGCGGTCGCAGCCAAACAGGCGAAATAGCCAACTGGCCCGCACGCGCAAGGTATAATCGATAGCAGAGGGATCAACTGGGATGAAACTACTTTGCACCGCCGCCGTACTTTCCGCGGCCGCTACCGTTTCTTTTGCTGCCGGCCTTCCTGCCCGCAGCCTGTCCGGCAACTACATGGAAGCCCGCACCGCCGATGTCTACACCGGCCCGTGCTTCGCCAACGGTGAACTTGAGATCAACGGCAAGGAAGCCGTCTTCGGCTGGAAGATCGCAAATGGAGCCTGGAAGGGCGTCAACATCGCCGGCCTGGGCGTGGTGGGCGTGGTCCGCTCCCAGCACACACTGGGCGATATCCATCGCCCCATCAACCCCGCCGTTGCCGTGCTCATCGTGGATAGCCGCGCCACTGCCGAACAGCGCACCGCGCTGGTCGCCTTCGCCAAAAGCCAGGCGCCCGACCTGCTCAACAACGTCGTCCAGGTGAAATCGGCGCCCATTGAACTCACCGTGGAGAACGGCAATATTCACGGCGGCGCGGCCCGCCTCACCGCCGGATCTCTGGCCGAAGTCTCCACCCGCGGCATGACCGAAGCCGACCGCCACTGCGGCAATGAGGACATCTTCTATCCACCGCTGGCCAAACTGGAGCACGCCATGCCGGCGTACGCGCTGGAAAACTTCTATAAGGGCGACGGTCTCGACGAAACCTGGAGCGTGCGTTTCCGCCGCAGCAGCTTCGTCGGCACCTTCCGGGTGTCCGCCGAGTAGCAGCCTTACCAGCAATGTTCCAGCGTCTCTGGAATCGCGTCCGCTCTTGCCATCACGGCGCAATACTCCACTTCCAGGCGAGCCTTGGCAGGTAGCCACCGGTACGTCGGAACGCCGAACAGTTTGCCGCGGTCGATCATCTGCCGCCGCGATTCCGGTATCGGCGACACGCCGAATTCCATACCGCGAGCCAACGTCTCGCCATTCCACGGCGCCTGCGGACGGCTGTAGTTCTCATCCCAGATACCCATCCACGGAAAATCGGCCCGCTTCCACACGTACCCGAACACTAACCGCGCCGCGGGTGCGAAAGCCGCGAAGAAAGCCCGCTCGCGCGCCGGGTCCATCAGGTGCGTCGTGAAGGCGCACGAAGACGCGGCGCCGGTGAGCACCCGCAGATCCACGCTGCCTCCGTCGCGAAGCGGCGCCGCGGGCCACTCGAACTCGGCCGCCGCGCGCAGCCTATCGGCCACGCCGAATTCGCTTTCAAACACCTTGGAGCGTGTCGCCGACGCACGGAATTGGGTCACTCTCTTTTCTAGAAAGGGCGGCCCCAACGTGACGTGCTGCGTCCAGCCGATCGGGCGGTCGCACACCGTCAGATTCTCCACACGCTCGCGAATCCGCACCGACCGATCCTGCAATTCGATGCGCCGCTCGAAGCCGATCTGCGCCACTGGAAAGCGCGCCCGCAAGGAGAGCCGATTGTCGGCCTCCTCGATCTCGTAGGCCGCCACCGGCGCTTCGCCATGCACCGTGATGCCGGCCGCGGCTTCTGCCTCGGAGGGCCCGCCGAACATATCCAGACACAGGTTGTGTCCCATAATGCCGCCGAGCAACTTACTCTCCGCACCCGCGCCATATTCGGCGTACACGTCCGGCCCATATGCCGAGGGCTCGCAGGAGCGCCATGGCGGCGTCCACAACGGATTGATGCCGGTCTCCTTGTCCAGGATCTCCGCGATATGCCCGCCTTCCTGGAGCACGGTCACACGCAAGTGTTGGTTTTCGATTGCCGCCGCGCGGCGGCCGCGATATGTGGTCACAGACTCATCTTAATCCAACGGTTCAGTTCTGCAAGGCGATAACAAGGTTCTGCGGTAATATTCGCACTCCGTCCCCTCGTTACCTAAAAAAGAGGGGCACGGCTGAGTGCAAGCGCCGTGCCCCGAGTTGCTTAACTTACCGCCTCGTATTTCGAGACAATCGCGTTTAACGGTCGAGGCCCAAGGGGCACGCCGTTAGGCACGATTGATCGTTTAGAACTTGAATCTCGCCGACAGAATCATGCGTCGAGCCCCAACCTGCGCGCCGGTAGTCACGCCGAAGTTCGCGTTGGTCTGGGCCAGATAACCGGTCGACCCCGGCTGCGGGTTGCAAGTATTCGCCACAGCACCCGAGCAGTTGAAGGTGAGGGTTGTATTCGGGTTGCTAGGGTTGAAGTGGTTGATCGTATTAAAGCTCTCAATCCGGAACTCCAGGCTCTTGGATTCCGCGACCTTGAAGTTTTTGGCCAGGGAGAAGTCGAGGTTGAACGCCCCTGGGCCGTAAGCGAGGGTCGGAGGCGTGTTGCCGATGCCGAGCGTATTGGCGCCCGGAAGGCTGAAGTTGGCGGCATTGAACGGGATCTGCAAGCGGGGGTCCTGGGTCGGTTGAGGAACCTGGCCCGAAGGCAGATAGATGTCGCTTCCCATCTGGCAGCGGAACGGAATACCGCCGGTGGGAGTGCCGGTCCAGTAACCGACCGGCGCGTTGGTGGAGCCGCAGCCGATGGTGTACGGGTTGCCGTAATAAATCGCACCGTTTCCATTGATGTGCCAATCGCCGATCACAGCCTTTGCGAATTTGTTATTCAACACCTGTGCGCCGGGAAGGTCGTAGCCGAAGTTAAAATTGACGGCGTGCGGACGGTTGGCAACGTTCTTTGTGATCTTCGGGTCAATCCACTGGCTGATGGGGTTGGTTGTCGGATTTAATAGGTAAGTGATGGTTTTCGACCAGGTGTAGTTGGCGTTCCATTGCAACCTGCCCACGCGCCGGTTCAACTGTACTTGCAGCGAGTTGTAGCTGTTGGTGCCCTTGTAGGTCCAGACAGGGATCTGCCCGAAGCCGCTGTACCCCACCATGGCGCGAATCAGATTGGTGGAGTAAAAACCGGTACTGGTGGGGTCCCGGAAGCGGGCGATGGCGCCGTCTGCCGGGTTCCAGGTGGTCAACGGCTTAACCGCATTGCCATCGGTGGCCTGTCCGTATCCATGGCGCAAAGCGTTGGCCACGTAGGACACTTCCAGAATCAACCCGCGCGTGAGTTCACGCTGCACGCCGAGGCTCCAGTTGTAGGTGGTTTGGGTCTTTTGGTCCTGCGAACCGCCGAGCACGTTCTGCGGCGTGATATAAGCCTGCTGGCCGGCCAAGGCGCTGAAACTGGTGTAGAGGATAGTGGGCGCCAGGAAGGTGGGCGGTGCCATCATCGGGCCCGTGCCGGCGCCGGTGGCGCCGATATAATCCACCGTCCAGTTACGACCGACGGTAATGCCGAATCCGCCACGCAGTGCGGTCTTGCCATCTCCAAAAACGTCCCAGGCGAAACCGACGCGCGGTCCCACCTGGATCGGGGGGGTGTGAAAGAAATGGCTCTGGTACTGTTTAATGCCCGAGAACGGCATACCGCCGGCCGGGTACGAAGCGGTGTCGAAAGTGCCCTGCCTAACATACGGGAAGGTCGCGCCCGTGACGGGGTTGAGGGCGATCTTGTTGGCCGTGGGGCAGGTGGTGGTGGTCTGAATCGAGCAGGCCGGGTAGATGAGTTGCCCCGCCTTCTTGGGATCGTATGTTTTTGAGTCGAACAGGCCCAGCGTGGCGCCCTTGGAGTAAAGGTCTCCCACATGGTGGAAGCGCGCGCCAATGTCCAGGGTCAAGCGGCGGTGCACTTTCCACGTATCCTGTGCGAACCATTCGAGCTGCGTGTAGCGGGCGTGATTGGTCAGCTTCGTGTTGTCGTCGCCATAGGCAAAAATGCTGCCCAGGAGCGCGTTGGAGTAGGGGAACCCGCTGTCGAGAGCGTTGGCGCGGTCGGAGCCGAAATAGTAGGTGCCGGCGGTGTTGTATACCGAATAGACGCTGACGTTGCGCGCCATACGTTCCAGATACAAACCAGCCTTCACGTTGTGCGAGCCCTTGACCCAGGTCACGGTATCGGTGAGGGATTGCACCATGTCGGTGCCCGTGAAGGGCCAGCGGGGATCATGACCAAACGTGGGAGCACCGTTGATGGTCTGGCCGCCCGATTGCGCGGTGAAGCCCGAGGGCAGGTCGAACCTGACCTGCGGAAGCAGGCCCAGAACGTTGCTGCCCTGGTTGATGCGCGGCAGCGTGAGCGGCTTGCCGTTGGAATCCTTCAACGGGAGCAGATTGTCAGCGTAGGTTTTGGTGCCGCCCGTGGCGGTGGAAGTGGGGTTGTCCAGGGGGTTGACTCCCTGTCGGCCGCGGTTGACGCCATAGGTCAATTCGTTGATCAGCGTAGGCGAGAAGGTGTAGACCATCGTGCCCACCGCGCCCACGGCCTGAACGTGATAGCTGTGCGGGAACTGCCCCCAGTTGCCGCCGGCGGGGCCTACCGTTCCCGCATAGCCGTCCACGGCCTGGTAATCCTGAATCAGACGCGCATAAGCCAGCATCTTCGACGAAATGTTGTAGTCTACGCGCAGGACTTTGTCGTCGAGCGGTCTCTTCTGCGTGAGGATATTGCGGAAATTGTAGCGCCTCCCCCCTGTAGCGTCCAGAGCCAGGCCCTGCGGATTAGGCTGTGGGAATAGGTTCAGCATGGCAAGGCCTTGCGGGCTGATCATGTTGCCGGGAATCTTGTTACCCGGGAATGGCGTCTGGGTGGAAGGGTCGTAGACCGGAACCAGAACGCCTGCGGTGGTGACGGTCTGTGAGAAATCGCCCGTGCGCTCTAGCGCCGAGGGCATGGTATACGTGTTCTCGATCCCGTTGGCGTTAAACAGGCGGTCGTAGGAGAAGAAGAAGAAGAGCTTGGTGCGGCTGTCATTAAACCGGGTGCCGGGAATGATCAGCGGCCCGCCGATGGTGCCGCCGGGGTTCTGGTAGCGATACTTCGGCTTCTGCACGTTGAGCTTGTTGTTGAACCATTCGTTGGCGTTGAACATCTCGTGCCGCCAATAATAATAAGCGGTGCCGTGGAACTTGGGGGTTCCGTTCTTGGTGATCAAGGTCATCTGTCCGCCAGTGCGCCCGCCGTACTCGGCGGTGTAGTTGGAGACAATAAGCTTGACTTCGCCAACGGTATCCATGCTGGGCGAAAGGTATCCGGGATCCAGGTTTCCGGAATCCTGGCTGGTGGCGCCATCCAGGCTGAGCAGCATCTGGCCGATCTGTCCACCGTTGACGCCGGGGATGCCGCCGCCGGACCAGCCTCGATAGTCGTTCGAGGCCAACGTCTGCACACCGGGCAAAGTCAGGACCAGATTCAGCGGATTGCGCCCTCGGGTGGGGGTGTCCTGGATCTGCTGGAGGGTGATGGCCATCGAACGGTCTGAGCTGTCGGTAGCTACGTGTACCGCCGATCCCTGCACTTCCACCGTGCTGGTCACATCGCCTACTTCGAGCTTGACATCGTGCAGATCCACGCGTTCCTGCGCACTCACGCCGATCGCGGTCTGCGAGTAGACCTTGAAGCCAGCATGCGTGACCTTCAGGCTGTAAGCGCCCGGGACCAGGCTGGTGAAGACAAACGAGCCGTTGGCGTCCGTGGTGAAGTTGTGGACCGCCTTCGACAGGTCCTTGGTCAGCAACACCTTGACGCCCGGAATCACCGCCCCGGCGCTGTCCACCACATTTCCGGAAATCTGGCCAGTGACGCTCTGGCCGTAACCTGCCGGCAGCGTTGCCAGCAAGCAGATCAATACCGTTACGAGAGAAACAAATCTCACCATGTACTCCCCCAAAATTGTCGATTGTTTGGTTGGGCCGTCCGAAAGAACTCCGGCGGCACTTAAGAAGAAGGACTCCAGACCGTCTAAGGTCTCGGCATGCGGTGCGGTCGAGCTCGTTGCCCCGTTTGGCGACTTCACGGTTGCTGGCATCCACTCCCTTGAAACGTACCAAAGCCCTGGTAGTGGCAATATTATATAATCTTTGTGGCTCGGTGTCAAGTAATTAACTGTAAATGTTTTATTCCCGCCTTGACAGGCAATTCCAGAAGCTAGTACGCTACAAGCACTCATCCGGCTTGTGCCGCTAAACCGGCCGCCAATCCGCGATGGAGCAGCCCGCCATAAACAGGAGTTAGGAAACCAAAATGGCCACTCAAGTCGAAAACAGCAGTCTTCACGCGGGTTCCGTGGTTGATCCGTCGTCCGCCGCCGGCTTCATTCGCGAGGCGTTGTCCTCTGGAGAAGGCATCGTGCGCCTGGCGCCGTGCTGGGTGCCGCGCTCTTTCCTGATGCCCGGCGGGCGCCTCAAACTGGATCCGCGCGATCTGTACATCCTCGGCGGCCATCGCGGCGGCATCGACGAACGCTGGTTCGCCTCCACCACCAAGGCGGACAACGGTCCGCTGACCGCGCCCGATGAAGGCCTGGCCTATATCGAGTTTCACGGCAAGAAAATGATTCTCAAGGACGCCATCGAACGCGCCGGCGATCGCTTCCTGGGCGCCAGTGCGATGCGCCAGCACGGCGGCTGGAACCTGCTCTGCAAGTTCTTCGACAACCTGGGTCCGATTCCGCACCACCTGCATCAGACCGAAGAGTTCGCGGCCCGCGTGGGGCAGAAGGGCAAGCCCGAAGCCTATTACTTCCCGCCACAGTATAACTTCGCGGGCAATAACTTCCCCTACACATTTATGGGCCTCGAACCCGGCACCACGCGCGACGATGTGCGCCGCTGCCTGGAGCGCTGGAACCAGGGCGACAACGGCATGCTGGACCTCTCCCGCGCTTACCGCCTCAAGCCCGGGACCGGCTGGCAGATCGACGCCGGCATCCTGCACGCGCCGGGATCGCTGGTCACCTACGAACCGCAGGTCAACTCCGACGTCTTCGCCATGTATCAATCGCTGGTGGAAGGCCGCCCGGTGCCGTGGGATCTGCTGGTCAAGGACGTGCCGCCGGAACATCATCAGGATCTGGATTACCTGCTCGACATGCTGGATTGGGACGCCAACACCGATCCCGAATTCTACAAACATCGCCACTTCGAACCGACTCCCGTGGCGCCGCTCGATTGGATGGCCGACGCCGGGTACTGTGAAAAGTGGATTGTGTACTCGACGCCGCATTACTCCGCCAAGGAGCTCACCGTCTTCCCCGGCCGTTCCGTCACCATTAAGGACGCGGCCGCGCACGGGCTGATTCTCACCCAAGGCTCCGGCTCAATCGGCAAACATCAGGTGGAGACACCGACCCTCATCCGCTACGGCCAGATGACCAGCGACGAGTTGTTCGTCACGGCGGAAGCCGCCGGCGGCGGCGTGGTGCTGACCAACCAGAGCGCCACGGAAAACCTGGTGCTGCTCAAGCACTTCGGCCCGGGCAATCCGCAAGCTCCGGCTGCCCGCGTGCAATGAGCCTGTTGGCGATAAGCCGGGGCCTGCTCTTCGCGGCGGCGCTGCTCACGGCCGCGTGCGGCAAGCCCCCAGTCCCGGAAAAGGTCGTGGAAAAGAAATCCTCCGAAGCACCCCTGCGGGTGGAGTATTTCCACGTGGATGCGGCCACCGCCGGCGGCGTCGCGGGCGCCATCACCTTCCGCGGAGACAAGCCCGCCCGGCACGCGATCTCCATGGAGGCGGACGAGGGCTGCCAGAAGGCGAGCGCCGGAAAGCCCGTCTACGAGGAAGGCGTGCTGCTGGGACAGAACAGTGGGCTGGCCAACGCGTTCGTCTACATACAGGCCGGCCTGGAAGGCAAGAAGTTCGAGCCCAACACGGAAGCCGTGGTGCTGGACCAGCACGGGTGCATGTTCGTGCCGCGCATCGTCGGCATACGCGCCGGGCAAACGCTGGACCTGAAGAACGGTGACGCGGTCTCGCACAACGTCCATCCCATACCCGCAAATAATCGCGAATGGAATCAGGAGCAGGCGCCGCAAGCTCCCACGGTGGAACACCGCTTCGCGCGGCCGGAAATCATGATCCCCGTCAAATGCAACATCCACGCCTGGATGCACGCCTACATCGGCGTGGTGGATCATCCTTACTTCGCCGTTACGGGCTTGGACGGCACGTTCGAATGGAAGAACGTGCCGCCCGGCGATTACACCGTCGCCGTCTGGCACGAGAAGCTCGGCAGACAAGAGCGGCAGATCCACGTTGCCGCCGCGGGCCGCGCGGCAGTAAACTTCACGTATCGCTGAGATTCCATCATGAAAAAACTGGCCGTGTCCGCCGTGCCGCTCCTTCTGGCGCTGCTCACCTCCTGCGCGCCCAGCGGGCCTTCCTACCGCGTCTACATCAGCAATGAAGCCTCGGGCGATCTGACCGTGATCGATCCGCAGAAAATGGTAGCGTTGGCCACGGTGCCGATTGGCAAACGCGCGCGCGGCATCCACGCCAGCGCCGATGGCAAGCAGATTTTCGTGGCGCTGAGCGGTTCCCCCTCCGCGCCTCCCGGAGTGGATGAGAGCACCCTGCCCGCGCCCGACAAGAGCGCGGACGGAATCGGCATCTTCGACGTGGCGCAGAACAAACTGCTGCGCAAAGTCCCCGGCGGAAGCGATCCGGAACAATTCGCCGTGGGCAGGGACGGCCTGCTCTACGTTTCCAACGAGGACGCCGCCGGCCTGAGCTTCGTCGACCCCGTTAAGAGCGACGTTCTGGCCACCGTGCCCACCGGCGCCGAGCCCGAAGGCGTCACACTCAGCCCCGACGCCAAGTTCGTCTACGTCACATCGGAGGACAAGGGCACGGTCACCGTGGTGGACACGGGGACGCGGCAGGCCGTCAAGACGATCCCGGTGGGACGCCGTCCGCGCGGCATCGTGTTTCTGCCGGATGGATCGCGCGCCTACATTACGAATGAGAACGACGCCACGGTGAGTGTGGTCGATACCGCGAAGCTGGTAGTGGTGCGGACTATTTCAGTGGGCGCCGGACTGAAGCCGATGGGCATGGCCATGACGCGCGACGGTTCCAAGCTCTACATCACCACCGGACGCGGCAAGAAGGTGGTGGTGCTGGAGCTCGCGACCGGCAACATCGCGGCATCCTTCGAGGTGGGCGACCGCCCCTGGGGCATCGCGCTTTCGCCGGATGAAAAGCTGCTGTTCACCGCCAACGGCCCCTCCAACGACGTGTCCATCATCGACGTGGCCACGCACACCGTGCTCAAGAAGGTGAAGGTGGGCGAGAAGCCCTGGGGCGTCCTGGTGTTGGGCAGGTAGACGCTTATCGCGCAGAAACCATCAGCCAATATCCGCTAAACATCGCACAGCTTGACAGCCTCGGCCAACCCATCCCGCGGATCGCGCGTCGGAATAAACTCCTGTCCCACGTAGCCCTGGTAGCCGATTTCGAGCAGCGCGCGCATGATCGCCGGATAATGGATCTCCTGCCGCCCGTCAAGTTCGCCGCGCCCCGGCACTCCCGCGACGTGTATGTGGCCGATCCACTGGGCATACTGCCGCAAGCGGCGGATCACATCGCCATTCATGATGGCCACATGATACACGTCAAAGAGCAGCTTGGCGTGCGGAGAATCCACCTGTTGGACGATCTCGGCGCAGTAATCGATGTCGTCTCCCTGATACCCCGGGTGACCCTTCATGGGGTGCGAATCGTCGCGCGTGCTGAGTTGTTCCAGGACCACGGTGACTTTTCGGGGGGCGGCATAGGCGGCCAGTTCGCGGAGCCCCGCCACGGTGTTCTCCGCCCCTTGCCGCTTGGGGATTTCGCCGCTCGTGGAGTCGAAGGCATCCACCCATTTGTAGCCCGTGAAGGCGATGACGTTGGGGATGCCGAAATCGGCGCACTGATCGATGATTCCCTTGGTGCGCGCGAAAATCTCCTCGTGATTCCGCGGATTGTTTAGGCCCCTGGCAAACCCGGGGTCGGGCATGCCGTTGAGCGCCAGCGCATTCTGCAAGCCGTATTTGGCGACGACCGGCCATAACTCCGGCGGCGCCAGTTCGACGCTCGGACAGCCCAGATGGACCGCGGTTTCGCAGATGCGATCGATATTCCACTTCCACTCGGTGGCATTGAGGCACCAGTATGCCAGCGACTGTTTGATGCGGCCGTTTTTGACCACGCGCTGCTCCTCCGGACCGCTATGAACTATAGCATGCGGCGGGAACTCCGAGGTCGCGGCTCGGCCTTGTGCCGGTCGGAATGCCTAGTGCGTCATCGAATAGACGATGTAATTAAGCGCGATGCGAATTCCGAGGGCTGAGTATTTCTCGGCATACAACGGGTTGTCGGCGTGCTCCCAGGAATCGCCCAGGTCCATGTTGTGGCAGATGGCCACCATCAGGCGGCCGCGATCGTCGTAGATCCCGCGCCAGTGCGGCGTCTTGCCGGTCTCGCCTTTCTCATAGGCGCGGTGGGTTTCGAGAATCAGGGCTCCGGGAACCTGATAACGGTCATCGAGATCGTAGATGGTGTGAAAGATCGGGTCGCTGTTGGGGATGTCCACCACGGGACGGTCCGGAAAGACCCTGTGCATGCTTTCCATAAAAACGTCCCACTCGATCTGGCCGTGAAAATCGTCGCACATGAAGAAGCCGCCGCGGAGCAGAAACTCGCGCATGGTGCGAGCCTGGGGGTCGGTGAGGTTCCAGTGGCCCACTTCCACGCCGTAGAGGAACGGCCAGTCCGACACCTCGCCATCGTCGAGGTTGATCGCCTGCTCCACGCTGCGCGCGTGGATGCGGCTCAACCGGCGCACGGCCTGGGCCAGGTGGCGGTCAGACCGCGGATAGTCCATGGCCCAGTTGGAGGCGCCTTCGGTCCAGGTACCGGCCATCTCGAAGCCACCGTAGATACGGCCAACCGGCGGATACATCAGGCGGCCGAAGACCCATTCGCCTTTCTCCTGAAAATCGCGAGGGATGGGAAAATTGTCATACCCCTCCACCGTGGGATACACGCGGAACGGGCGTTGAAATGCGTATACAAGGGAAACCACAGCCAGCGTCGCGACGGTGAAGGCTCCGGCACGACGGAGTTGGATTGGAAGATGCACTGCCCTATCCACAGGATACTACGGGGATTGAAGAGGTTCGTTTGTCGTTTGGCCAGGGGGTGTGCGCTCACGTTTGCAGCGTGCTAAGGTTTTGGGCATGACATCGCACGGTTCAGTTTCCCGCCGGTCGTTCCTCGCAGCGGCCACGGCAGCGCCTCTTGCCCTCGCCGCGGCGGGTAAGAACATACCAATCGGCATCGAACTCTATTCGGTCCGCGACGAGATGACCAAAGATACCCTTTCCACGGTCCGTGCCATCGCCAAGATGGGATACCAGGTGGTCGAGTTCTATGGTCCCTACTACGCGTGGACCCCCGAGTTCGCCAAAGACGTCCGCAAACTGATGGACGATACCGGCATTCGCTGCAACTCGACCCACAATGATGCGAAGAACTTCCGTCCGGAAGGTTTACAGAAGGCCATCGATCTCAATAAGACGTTGGGCGCCAAGTATGTCGTGATGGCGAGTTCCGGCCGGGTGGAAGGGCTGGACGGCTGGAAGGGCGTCGGCGACACTCTAACCCAGGCGATGGAGAAGTTGCGTCCGGCGGGACTGCGCGCCGGCTATCACAATCACCAGTTGGAGTTCAAACTGTTGGACGGCAAGCGGCCCATCGAGGTGATCGCGGCCAATACGCCGAAGGATGTGATGCTGCAATTCGACGTCGGCACGTGCGTCGAAGTGGGCAATGACCCGGTTGCGTGGATCAAGGCCAATCCGGGCCGCATCAAGTGCTGCCACTTGAAGGACTGGGCGCCAGGCATGGAGACGGATAAAGAAAAGGGCTACCGCGTTCTGTTCGGAGAAGGCGTAGCGCCCTGGAAGAAGGTCTTCACGGCGGCGGAGAAGACCGGCGGGGTGGAATTCTACCTGATTGAGCAGGAAGGCAGCCGCTACCCAAGCCTGGAGACCGCGCAGCGCTGCCTCGCAACGTACAAGAAAATGCGGGCGTAGGTTCCTTTCCCTGCCCTTACCGGGCGGCCGGCGCGTGGCTTTCGAGGCTGGACGCGATCGCCCGGAACAGCTCCGCAGCTTTCATGGGCTTGGTGACGTAGCCATCCATACCGGCGGCCAGGCAGCGTTCCCGTTCGCCTTTCATGGCGTTTGCCGTCAGAGCGATGATTGGAATGTGGCCGCCGGAGATGGCTTCCCGACGGCGCAGTTCCGCCGTCGCCTGCAAGCCATCGATGTGCGGCATCTGTAAGTCCATCAGGACCACATCGAACCGGTCCGCGGCCCAGGCTTCCACGGCCTCCCGGCCATCCATGGCACAAACCACAGTGCACCCGGAATCCTCCAGAAGGCGCTTGGCAAGCTTTTGATTCACGACGTTGTCTTCAGCCAGGAGCACGTGGAGGCCGGCGGGCGAGGAGATATTTGTGTCCGGCGGCGCGGCGGCCGGACGCGCCGCCGCAGTGGCAGCGGCAGAGGCAACCGTGATCGTAAAGTGGAAAGTGCTCCCCGCCCCCGTCTGACTCTCCACCCAAATCCGGCCTCCCAGCATCGGCACCAGCCGGCCGCAGATGCTGAGGCCAAGACCAGTCCCTCCATAGGACCGTGAGGTGGAACCATCCGCCTGTCGGAATGGCTCGAAAATGAGCGCCTGTTTCTCCGCTGGAATGCCGATCCCCGTATCCCGAATCTGGAAATGAATCCGGCGCATCCCGTCGCGGAGATCTTGGCAGGGCGGCGACCCGGAGGGTACCCAGCCTGACCCAGAGGGTACCCCGCCGGTGATGCCTGGACTAGTGGATGTGTCTTCTTCTTCGGCGACGATTCCGATAGATCCTGTTTCCGTGAACTTCACCGCGTTGCCGACCAGATTCAGCAGCACCTGGCGCAAACGGCCCGGATCGCCCACCAGACGCGTTGGTACGGCGGGCATCAGGCGCTGCCACAACGCAAGCCCCTTCTGCCGTGCCATCACTTCGAGCGGCGCCAGGGCGTCGCGGAGCAGTTCCGCCAGGTCGAACTCCACGGAATCCAGATCGAGCTTGCCGGCTTCGATTTTGGAGAAATCCAGGATGTCGTTGATCACGATCAGCAGCGAATCAGCGGACACTTTGACCAGCCGCAGGCAGTCCGACTGGTCCTCAGTCAGTGTCGAGCGGAGCACGAGTTCCGTCATGCCCATGATGCCGTTCAGCGGCGTCCGGATTTCATGACTCATGTTGGCCAGGAATTCGCTCTTCGCCCGGGCAGCCTGCTGGGATTCGCGCAGCAGGTGCTCGATCTCCACCTTTTGCTTCTCGACAATCGCCTTTTCCCGCTCCGCCCGCGACTTCTCTTCCAGGGCGTGGCGCTGCTCCAGCACCAGCTTGCAGGTTCGGTCTTCCACGGCGCGCTCGAGTTCCATCTGCCTGCCCAGGATGCTGCGCACGCGCCACGCCCACAGCCGGCGCGCCGAGAAACCGGACAGGACCACGCCGGCCGCGATGGCCCACCAGGAGAGCCACCACGGCGGCAGTACCCGGAAGGAAACCAGCGCGGTCGGCGGATTCCACTTCCCGAGAGCCGTGCCTGCCTGCACTTCGAGGGTGAACCAACCCGGCGGCAGGCCCCCGTAATGCGCCTCCGTCTGCCGGGTTTCCGTCCAGGTGGGATCGAGGCCCAGCAGCCGATGCCGGAATCGCACCGAATCCTCATTCACAAACGTCAGCGCCGCGAATCCCGCGTGGAAGGAACGGCGGGCGTACGGGACTTCCACGCCGCCCGTCAAAGGCGCGGCGATGTCCCCGAGCCGCAACGAGGTGAGCACCACGGGCGCGTCCACGGGCCGCGCCGCGGCCGTTGCCGGATGCAGAAAGTGGGTCAGCCCCTTGCTGGTCCCGATCCACACGCTGCCATCGTCGTCATCGAAGAAGGCATTGTGGTCGCAGTCATTCACCGCCAGTCCATCGGCCCTGTCGAGATGACTCCACACCCTGCCGTCGTAGCGATCCACTCCCATGTCCGAGCCCACCCAAAGCCAGCCCCGGCTATCGAATCGCAGAAAATAAGTCTTCGCCCCCGACATGCCGTCCTTGGGACCGAAATGGCGCGCGCTCAGGCCGTCGCCGTCAAACTCCAGGCGGCTGATGCCGATGGGGTCGCGGTATCCCACCCACACCGCATGGTCTGGAGCTTCGGTGAGATACGTGACGGTGTCGTGCAGCAATCCGTCGACGGTCTTGAACTGCCGCCAGCGTCCATTCTCCAGCCGGTTCAGCCCACCCGGGGTGCTCACCCATACCCGTCCGCGGCTATCCACCAGGGTCGCCAGAATGGCCCTTGGCATATCCCCCGGAAGCTGAATGCGCTCGAACCGCCACCCCTCGCCGGTGCGGCTTCCTCGATACAGGCCCGCGCCCGTGCCGGCCCAGATCCGCCCTTCGGTATCGGTGGCCAAGGTATACACCCAGTCATTCAAGAGCCCCGATTCGGCGCGATAACGCTTGGCCTTACCGGTCCGAGGGTCCATGTGGAATACCCCGCCGGGCGCCTGCCCGATCCACAGCGTCCCATCCTGCCCCGGGAGCAACGCCAAGGTCTGGCCGACCCTTAAGAGTGGGTGTTCCCACGCCTGCCACCGGCCGCGCTCCGGGAGAAAACGACTGATACCGGCTTGCGTGGCCGCCCAGAGCGTACCGCGGCTGTCCCGCCCCAGCCGCCACACCACGTCGTGGCTCAATCCCTCCGATTCGGTCCACGTTTCGGCGCTCTTGTAGCCCAGACAGCGCACCAGTCCGCCGCCATCCAGTGCAATCCACTCCGACCCTTCCCGGTCCTGGAGAAAGAAGGTCACGGCTGCGCTGGGCAGCCCGTTGGCCCTACGAATCAACGTCCAACCACTCGCCGTTCGCCGCGCCAACCCCTGCGACGTAGGCACATTGATCTCGCCATCCCGATCCATCAGTACCGCCGGGTTGCGGGCCGAGGGCGGCAACCCCGCGTCGTGCCGCACAAATTTTCTCGCACCTTTGGCGAGCGCGATCAGACCGGTATAATTGCGTACCCAAAGGCTACCCTGCCGGTCAATCAGAAAGCCCACCCAGCTCTCCCGCGGCACGTCAAATCCCACCAGCGGCCGGACGCTCTCTCGCTCCAGCAGACAAATGCCTAACCCGCAGCCGTACCACACACGCCCCGCCGACTCGACCGCAATTCCGTAGACGTGCTGCCCGCCGTTGCTCTCGCCGGCAACCCTATACAGATGAAACTCCCGCTTGCCCCGCGGGTCGCCCGGCGGCGCCACCAACAGGCCCCGGTTGGTTCCGACGTAGAGGTTGCCTCGCGCATCCGATGTGATGGCATGCGCGCCGCTGCCCGGCCCGGACCGGACCGTCTCGAAAGTATCCCCTTTCAGCCGCGCCAGCCCCTGGGAGGTGCCGACCCAGATCTCCCCATCCGCCGTCTGGTGCAGCGCCTCAATCTGCACCGAGGGCAGGCCCTGCACCTTCGTATAGGCGCGGAACTGCCGCCCGTCGTAGCGGAACAAACCATTGTCCGTGCCCACCCAGAGGAATCCGGTACTGTCCTGCATCAGACAGTAAACGTCCAGGTTGGTCAGCCCCGCATCTTGTCCGTACTCCTTGAAGCTGTAGCGCTGCCCGGGCATCGCCCCCACCAGGAGCAAGACAAGAACAGAACTGCGAAGGCATGGACCCATCACTTGGACTCTTATCGGCAACCTGGTGGAAAAACTCTAGGCACTCTTGGGCGGAATTACGCTGACGTCTTGCGACACTGGCTTGCGAATGGGGAACAGCTTCACTAGCGGGAAAAGTGACGGCTCGCGGATCTGAATTTAGAACATGCGATCCTGTTTTTTGAGATTGCCCAGCGGAGTGGAGATATTGGCCACGGCGAAGGCGATGCGGAACTCGTTGCGCGAACCCACGTTCGAACCAATATTGAAGCGGTGGAATTGCACGCTCAGCCCGCAGCAATCGGTGTTGTACGTGACCTGGGAGGTGGTGTACTGGATTGCGCCCTTCTTGTAATCGTAGATGGCTTCGGCGCCGGCGTTGAACCCCCGATGATTCGGATCGCCGAAGCCGCCGCGCACGCGGAATTGGTTGGCGGCGGCGGTGATCGCCGGGTCGGTGTGCACCATATCATGACCGGCGGATACGAAGTATTTGGCGAACCGGTAGTCCATCGCGAAACTGCTGTCGACAATGCCGCCGCCGCGCGCATCGTAATCGGTCTGCCAGCGCACGCCCAGGCCGCTGATGGGGCTCATGCGCAGGACACTGACCACCGGCGAGGTGCTGCGCGGTCCCACCAGGAAGGCGTAGGCGGTGAGATCCGCGCTGGGGCCGATCACGTTGCGCTGGCCGGCAACCAGCGCGCCGCCGAAGGTCGGGTCGAAGTAGCGCTTCTGGAACAGCTCCCAGGTGAAGATCTCTTCCACCGAATTGCCGCGCCGGGCGTAGATGCGATTGGCGACAGAGAGCAGCAGTTCGTTGGTGTTGCTGTGCAAATCGTTTTCGTCGAAGCGGATGAAGCGGGTGTAATCGCCGCCGATGCCGGTGATGTAGCGGTAGGTAACGCGCGGTTCGATGACGTGCTTGAGTTTGTCGCCGAACACGGTCTTCTTCTCGAACACGCGGGCCAGCGAGGGCAGAATCAGATCCAGCGAAAAATCGCGCGCGCTGCGCACAATGTTGGTGCCCACCACGCGGAAGCGGTCGAGGTAGGGCGATCGGGCTTCGCCGTAGTAGGTCTCCTGAATTCCGAAGCTCGGCAACAGATGAATGCCGGCCCAGTGGAACGCGCCGGTGACGCGCGGCGAAAGGCTGGAGCGGTTCATATACGGGCCGGTCTGGAAATTATCCAGCAGCGCGTTGTTGTCCTTATTGAAGACCGGCTCGGAACGGTAGAGCAAACCGGCAGAGGACTCGAACGAAACATAGAACGGCAGTTGGTCCCAAATGCGGCGGTGACGGCTGGTGAATTCCACTTCGGGGAGTTTGCGGATGGTTACTGCATTGGCCACGTAATGGGGCGTGAGATCGCCAGGGTTGGTAATGGCGATTTCGGAAGACTGAAAGTTCTGCAGGCGCGCAAAGATGGCGTTGACGGTGTAGCTGGACCAGTTCTTGTTGGCAAAGCCGACGGAATGCATTTCCGAGCCGACGATGTCGCTATAGGATTCGCTCCACTCCTGGCGGAAGCGGAAGGAGGTGATGTACTTGATGTTCGCGCGCGCGGTCCAGCCCTTACCCAGATCGCTTTGTCCCACGGCCAGCAGACTCACGCCGCTGTACTTCTGCGGCGGAGTGCCGGAGTTTGGCACGCCGCGATCCTGCACGCCGTATAGGATGACGTCGTAGTCTGTGCCGGGACGCGGCTTGCCGCGGAAATCGACGTGATGCACCAGGCCGCGGGTGGTGTAATATTGCCCGCGATAGGTCAGATCGTGGCTCCGGTTAATAGCCCAGAAGTACCCGGCGTGGACCATCCAGCCGCGGCGCGAACTGTGTCCAATCAGGGGAATCAGGAAGCCGCTCTTGCGCGGCTCCTTTTCGAGCGAGTGGTAGAAGAAGGGTGCGTAGAACAGCGGCATCTTACCCACTAGAAACACGCTTTTGTGGGCGATCGCGCGCTCGCCCGGAACGATGTCGAAGCTTTTGCCACGCAAACGCCACCACGGCTGCGGCATCTTGCAATTGGTGATGAAGCCGTTATGGAGTACGTACTTCGCGCCGATGCGCTCCGCCCATTCGCCTTCGAAATGGAACGGATTGTTGGTGGTCAGCACACCCGGCTTGGCCACGATGTGGGGACGGGTTTCGCCAATCACGTCGTAGAACTTACCAGTCTCCTCGTCTGTGTTGTAGGTGAGGTGGCCGGCCCACATTTTCATGTTGCGGGCAAAATTGTGGAAGAAAACGTGGCCGTTCGCCCGCACGTCGCCCGTATCCTGATCGAAATCGATCTCGTCGGCGCGGAAAAGCATCTGCGCGCTCTCGATTTCCGCCGGCGCGCCGGGCGAACCGCGCAGTTTATAAACGTGGCCCACAATATCCTGGGTCAGGTAGCGGAAGTTCCACTGCCCAACGGCCAACAACTTGGGCGGAATGGCGGGTGGCGCTTCCGTGCCAGGTAAGGGATTCACCTGAGCCAGGACAGTTGTAGCTAAAATCAGCCCAGCCAACACGCTAAGAGATAAATGACACCTAATACTAGAAGATTTTGCGTGACAAGGTAGTAGCTTTATGGTACTAAGGATGAGAGAGCGTTTCAGGCAGAGCCTCAATCGAAGAAGCTAACACACTTCGCGAGGCAAAAGTTGCTGAGCGTTTGCTCGGCGACGCAACGGAATCGAAAATGACCTGCAGTTATTGTGGCACTCGGAACGGATATGGCGAGCACCGGTGCACGCGGTGCGGGCGAAAGCCGGAAGACACCCTGATCGGCGGCTTCGCCATGCCGGTAGTGAATGGCGCGTTGGCTACGCAACTGCAGCCGGTGTCGCGCATGCGAGTGATGGAACGGGCGCAGCCGGAGCAGGCGCCGCGCGAGCCGCCGAACTTCTCGCATGCGGTGCAGGCATCCTTGTTCCGGGAACGTGCCACGTCGAACTTGATTGCCATGCCGCCGCGCGTCGAAATGAAACCGCGGGTTCGCGCCGAAGGTCCGGCCAAGCCGCCGTCCCAGAAACCCACGAGACGAGCAAAGCCGGTGGTGGAAGGTCAGGGCACGCTGGATTTCCTGCCGCCGGCTCCGGCCAAACCGCGCCAGTTGGGCACCACGGTGGAAGCCGTGATTTACTGCGAAGCCCCCGTCGCCACTACGCTCCATCGCGCGGTGGCATCGGCGCTCGACTGGAGCATGGTGCTGCTCGGTTACGGACTCTTCCTGCTCGGGTACAACCTATTGGGCGGCCAGTTCGATCTCACCAAAAGCAACGTGACGGCTTTCGGCGCGATGTTCCTGCTCATCGGCTTCACCTACGGGCTGCTGTTCGCCTGGGCGGGCGCGGAAACACCGGGCATGCGGTGGACCCAACTGCGGCTAACCACGTTCGACGGTTTTCCGCCGGACCGCCGGCAGCGCCTGGTGCGCTTCGGCGCCGCGGGCCTGAGCCGCTGCACCCAGCTCGGTTTGCTGTGGTCCCTGGCCGATGAAGAAAGCCTGGCTTGGCACGACCACATCTCGCGCACGTTCCCAACCCCCCACGACTCGCGGACGCTGGTTTTCCGCGACGAATAGAAAACCGCTCCCGACCCAAGAGCGTGCCCGGCCCGGAGGGTACCCGCGTGAGGGTACCCGGCGGCTCTGATTCGAGCCTCTATTATTTCGCCTCGACTACTTTGAGCGGGCTATCCAGCTTGAAGGTCATGACGGTTTCGGCCGGCACCCTGATCGATCCCTTGGTCAGAATCTGCGTGAGCGCACCCGCTCCCGCGCCGGAACCGGCGCCGATCGCCGCACCCTTGCCGCCGCCGGCGATTGCGCCGATGATGGCGCCCACCGCCGCCCCGCCGCCGACGAACTCGCCAGTGCGCTTGTTGCCGCCGATTCCGCTGCGGCCCTTCTCCGAAATATCCGAAGCATCCAAGCCGTACTGCTGCCCGTCAATCGATACTGCAACCAGATCCAGCACCAGGTCGGAGGCGCCCCGGAAACGGCCCCCCTTGGTCGCGGACTTGATCACCAGGCGTGCGTTAGAGCCCCGCGGGATGACGATTGCGCCCTGGGCGTCGCGAACGTCGCTGGCGATCTCGGCGGCGTAGACCTGCCCCTCCACGGCTTTCCCGGAATCGATGGTCTCTTCGTTGCGCACCGGAATATCGGTACCGGCCGCCAGCACGCGGGTCTTGCTCTGCACGGCCGCGGCTGGGGGATGGTAGTGATCTTCGTGGGTGGGTTCGGGCGGCCGGAGCGCGGCGGGCCGCCTCGCCGTTGACGGAGCGTTAGCCGGAGCAGGAGCGTCGGGCATGGCCGCGGCCGCAGTCTCGCCGTAATCCACGCGGCGGACGTCCTTCATCGGTATCGTGCGGCTCCCGCCGCCATCGAGATTGACCGTGATCTCCGATGCCGTGGACGAGGCTACGCCGCCGGTGGCGCGCGTGCCATCGCGCATCACGACTGTGGCATGCGGCAGGTCAGCCGCCACGCTTTGGGGGGTGTCCAATTTGGCACACGAAGTCAGGAGGGCCGCCGACAAAACGGCAAGAACCAGTGCATTGCGTCGCATAGGGCCAGTATAAGGCAAGCGACCGCCGCGGCGGGCTGCCTCCGCGCAGCGGCAATGATATGCTCTGTTTAGAGGGCTGGGATGGACTTTCGCAAGACACTTCGCCGGGCAGCTTGCGGTTTGCTCTGCATGGGTGCCCTGTACGCCTTCCAGCGGCCGTTCCGCCAGTTC
>JANYAH010000134.1 GCA_025361425.1 Candidatus Solibacter sp.
CCCTTCCAGCCTTCGGCAGCCCGGCGGCAGGCGTAGCGGGCGATGCGCCCGGCGAAGGTGGGTTCTTTCCAGCCGCCGGATTCAGCGGCGCGCCGGCGGGCGGAGACGCGTTCCCGGCAGGCCCGGTTCCGGCTCCCGGCCCCTGGTTCCTTCCAGCCTTCGGCAGCCCGGCGGCAGGCGTAGCGGGCGATGCGCCCGGCAAGGGTGGATTCTTTCCAGCCGCCGGATTCAGCGGCGCGCCCGCGGGCGGAACGGTACTCTGTCCGCCTGCCGCCCCCTGGCCCGCGCCTCCCGGGTTCGCCAGCCTGGTGAAGTCGACGGGCTTGGTGCCCGGCGGATTCTCGCCATACGTGTGTTTCTGCTCCTCGCCGAGTGTCTGATACTGCGAGCGCAGGCGGTCGGCCTCGGTTCCCAAGCTAGTCGGCACCGCCGCGGCGGCGGGCTTTGACTCGTCGCCCGGTGGGGCTGGCGCGATGTAGATGGGCTGCATCCCAACCGGCGCGTCCGGAATCCGCTGGTGGACGCCTTCGATCAGAATCAACACATCTTCCACCAAGCCGTGCCGCATGCCGCTCGGCTCCACCAGGATCTCCTTGAAGGGCTGCCCGGGCCGCACCGCCTTGACGACGCCAACCCGGAAGCCGCGTGGGAAAATCCGGTCGTCGCCGGACGTGTACACCCATTCGCCGGGCTCCACTTTCTCCTCAAACGCGACGTAATCCACCTTGCACTGAGGTGTGCCTTGCCCTTTCAGCGTGCCATGCACCTGGTTCTTTTCGGTGACTACGCCGGCCGCGAAATCCGAGTCCGTAATCAGCAGAACCTGGCTCGCCGTGGGGTAAGTCGCGATCACCTTGCCCACGATGCCATCGGGCGTGACCACCGCCATGCCGCGCTGCACGCCCGACACCGTGCCACGGTCCACAAACACCACTTTCGAGTTCGACCCCGCGCCGGTGGCGATGATGGTGGCCGCCACGGTCTTCGACGGCGTGTGCTGCTGAAATACCTGCAGCGCCTTGGCGCGGTCGGACGTGTTCAACTCGTTCTTGAGGAAGACGTTCTCCATCTTCATCCGGTCCAGTTCGGAACGCAGCCGCCGGTTTTCCTTGTTGGTATCGTGCAGCAGGATGTAGTTGTGCAGGAAGCCGGTGCTGCCGCCGCGCAGCCCCTCGATGATGCGCGCCACCGGGGTCACGGCGGTTACCGTCCAGATGCGGATGAAGCGCACGTCCTGATCGTTTTTCGCGGAAACGGCAAGTAGCACCAACTGCGCCATGATGACCAGCAGCAGTACAGTGATATTGCGGTACCGGTTGAGCAGCGACTCCACAGGCGCCTTCTTTGACTTTAGTCTATCGAAATCTTACGCAGCAGTCGGAAATCGCTGAGCATTCGGCCGGTGCCGAGAACCACCGATGCCAGCGGATCGTCGGCAATCGATACCGGCAACCCGGTCTCTTCCCGAATGCGTTTGTCCAGATTCTTAAGCAGTGCGCCTCCGCCGGTGAGTACGATCCCGCGGTCGCTGATGTCGGCGCTTAACTCGGGCGGCGTGCGCTCCAGTGCGACGCGGATGGCGTTAATAATCGTGGCGACGCATTCGCCCAGCGCTTCGCGGATTTCCGTGTCGTTGACGGAAATCGTGCGCGGCACGCCTTCAATCAAATTGCGCCCTTTGATCTCCATGGTGAGCGGTTTATCCAGAGGATAGGCCGAGCCGACTTCCATTTTGATGGCTTCGGCGGTGCGCTCGCCGATCAGCAGGTTGTACTTGCGCTTCATGAACTGCATGACGGCGTCGTCCATTTCGTTGCCCGCCACGCGCACACTGCGCGAGTAGACGATGCCGGAAAGCGAGATGACGGCCACGTCGGTGGTGCCGCCCCCGATATCCACCACCATGTTGCCCGAGGGTTCGGTGATGGGCAGGCCCGCGCCAATGGCCGCCACCATGGCCTGTTCCACCAGGTGCACTTCGCTGGCCTTGGCGCGATAGGCCGAATCCATGACGGCGCGCTTTTCCACCTGCGTGATTTCACTGGGCACGCCGATGACGATGCGCGGATGCACCAGCATTTTTCTCCCGTGCGCCTTCTGAATGAAATAGTTCAGCATGCGCTCGGTGACCTTGAAGTCGGCGATGACACCGTCCTTCATGGGTTTGATGGCGACGATGTTGCCGGGGGTGCGCCCCAGCATCTCTTTCGCCTCCTTGCCAACCGCCTCCACCTCGCCAGTGTTCTTGTTGATGGCGACGATGGAGGGTTCGTTGACAACGATTCCCTTACCTTTCGCAAAGACCAAAGTATTGGCCGTTCCCAGGTCAATCGCAAGGTCTGAAGAAAACAGACTGAATGGAGAGCGTAAATTCATCGAAATAAAGGTGATTCGCTTCGGAAAGACGTGCCTCGAAGCGCGGAGCTAAGCCACCTGAATGGTAACACAGGGAATCGCCGCGGTGGTTGCAACATACTGGCAGGGTGTGCGACTTGAAAGTGGTTAAATGGGTGGGTTCTTTTTTTGTGCCCAATATCCGAGCGTATGTAGTACGCTAGGATAGGAGGCTGCCCCGATGACGACCCCAAAGTCCCTGGAATTCCTGGAACAACAGCGCGTCA
>JANYAH010000143.1 GCA_025361425.1 Candidatus Solibacter sp.
TGGTACTGCTCATTGAGCAGCACGGAGACAGGAAAGCCGCTACGGACGCGCACCAAGGAATCGATTGTCCATCCGCCGAGCCACCGTGCCATGCCGGTGGGGCCTACGGGGAGTTCGTAGGTCAGCGCGGCGGTCAGGGAATGGCGCAGGTCGAAATCGCTGGAGGAGTGATCGCGCGTGGCGCCGGCGCCGGGACCCGCCCACATCAGGGAGGCATCGCTGGAATCGTTATCCAGCGAGTGCGACCAGGAGTAGGATATCAGCGACTGAAAGCCTCGCAGCACCCTGCGGCGATACTGCACCTGGAGGCCTTGGTATGCGGAAGCGCCATTGTTGGTGGTGAGCGCGAACAGAGCCGTGGGGGTATTGCCGGGACCGCCGACTTCGCGGCGGATCAGGCGGCGGCCTTTCGACCCGACGTAACCCACGGAGAGCACGTCGTGCGCACCCAGCGCCTGATCAAGGGTGAAGTTCCACTCGGTCAAACGAGGCAGCCGCAGATTGGGCGAGAAGGCGTAGCTCAGTTGCGACGAGATAAAGCCGAAGATGCCGTTGGTGAACTGGGTGATGTTGAAGGGCCCACTATTGATCAGGTCGGTGGCGATGCTTAAGCTGGAATCGTAGAACAGGCCGCCGCCGGCGCGAAACACGGTCCGGCCGCTCTTGCGGACGCGCCAGGATGCGCCCAGGCGTGGTGCGAAATTGGTGTACGGCACGGGCCAGAGCGTGCGGTTGTTGGGATCGAAGAAGGTGCCGGTCCGGGGATCCAGGAAGAATGTAGTGGGGGAGGCCGCCGGCGAGGGGTTGAGTTCCCAGCGCAAACCCGGTGCGACTAGGAGGCGCGGCGAGATCTGCCAGGTGTGCTGTGCCCAAAGCGAGAGTTCCGTCACCTCGGTGCCAGCGCTAATCGCCGGGGAACTACCGAGCCAGAGGTTCTTCTTATCGGTGAGGGAGGTAATGTCGTCGGCGATGGCGCTGAGGACGCCAACGGCATCGCGCCGGATGGGGACCATGCGGCGGTAATCCGCGCCGAAGCGGACCGTGTGGGAACCGGCCTTCCAGGCGGTGGATTCGACCATTTGAAACTGGCGCTGGCGGCGCGTGCCCTCGTGGCCGGTCACCACCTGGCCGACACCGCCGATGGAAAAACGCACCAGCCGGTCGCAGCTTCCGGCGACCGGGAAGAGGTACGACGTCATCGGCTCCAGGTCGCATCCGGAAGCTTTGGCCTGGCCGGCGGGTGCCCAAAGAGATTGCGCTTCAGCCTGGGATTCGTTGCCGCGCAGATCGATTGTCCAGCGCGTGCCGGGACGCAGGTTGAGTCCCAGGGTCAGGCTCTGGAAACGGAGATCCAGCCGATTGATCTGGGAGCTGCCGAATTCGTTGAAGGAAGGCGAGTCATTGTAACGGGCGAAGAGGGTGGCGCGGGAGGTAAGGGCATGATCGATGCGCGCCAGGCCGCTATCGAGTTTCGAAGGCCGGACGTTGCGGCCGTACCAGGCGGCGAGGCCGCTGCCCAGCCTGGGACCGTTGGCTTGCGGGTAAAGACCGAGAGCCGGCTGGACCCAGAACGGCGCGGCGGCGCGCGTATCATCGGAGGGCACGGGTTGGCGGGAAACGTAAGATCCGCGCAGCGTCATGTGCTGGTAAGAGAGAAAAAAGAAGGTGTGGTCGCGGTGGATGGGGCCGCCGAAGGACGGGGCGCTATCGTGCAGGCGTAACGGACCGCGACGAACGCCGGCGACGTTGGCGAACCAATCGTTGGCGGCCAGCAGTTCGTGCCGGAAGCGGTAGACGGCGGACCCGTGAAATTCGTTGGAGCCGGAGCGGCTGGTGAGCGCCACGTTGGCGCCCGGCAGACGGCCGAGCTCGCTCATGGCGTTGGAGGTCTGCACGCGAAACTCGTCGACGGCTTCGACGGGCAGAAGGGAGTCCAGGCTGCCAAAGGCGCTCATCGCGGGCAGTACGCCGCCGGTGGCCTGGGCTGGCAATCCGCCGGCGGTGACGCCGGTATTCGCGCTGGCGCCGTCCACCGTGAAGTAGTTGGCATTGGGCCGCTGCCCGTTGGCCGTGAACTGGCCGGCTTCGCCGCGCGTGGCGGGGGTGACGTTGGTGCCGGGAGAGAGTTCGAGCAAACCCAAAACTCCACGGCCATTCAGGGGAAGGCGCTGGATGTCTTCGCGGAAGATGCGCACCCCGATGGCAGCGTCCTCCTGACCGGGCAGCGGCGCGGTACCTTCCACCGTAATGGTCTCCTGCACGGCTCCGACGCTGAGGGCGAAGTCCACTTGCGCCGCCTCCAAGTTGGCAACCTTCACGTTGAAGCGGATCATGGTGCGGAATCCGTCTTTGCGCACCGTGACCTTGTAGACACCGGAGTCTAGGGAGGCCACCGCATAGTCGCCGCCGGGGTCAGTCTGTGTGACCCGGCGGAAACCGCTCTCCTGGTTGACTATCGTGATGGCGGCTTGCGGGACGGCGGCCTGTGACGGGTCCAGGACGCGACCGTGGATATAGGCCGAACGCTGGGCCCATGCCTGCGGACTGAAGACCAGATATGCGAGGAAGACGGCGGCCAAGGGGCCAGCATTCATTTGTGCTGCCTATTCGACAATCGTACGACAGAAGGCAGGGGGATTGCCGGATGCGTCTTGTGAAATTGGCTGAGAGGGTACGGTCAGCGGTCGGCGAGCAGGCGCCGGCACTGTTCTGCGCGGCTGGAAAGTTGCTCCAGAGCGGTAAACAACTGCGCGGGTGCGTTACCGGAGGCAGTCTCCGCGGGAGCGACGCCGAGGACGATTGCCAGCAGAGTTTCCGCGCGGCGCGCGGAAGCCAGCAGGTCTTCGCTGGCGGACTGCCAGGCGGCAGGGTCGGGGCGGGGCTCGGGTTGCGCCACGCCGGCGCCTATACCCGTCAGAATAGGGTTGACGGTGTTGGCAACGCGCTGCGCGTCTTTGGCAAAGGCCGCCAGATGTTCCCGGCCCAGTTTGCGGAGAGTGCGCCGGTCTTCGTCGGTCATTTGGTTTTCCGCTGCGGCGGAAAACTGTTGGGCCAGGCGGCGCAACGCGTAAGCGCGCGTCATCGCCGAATCGGTCCAATCCAGGACGGAAGAACTGAAGCGCTCGAACTGCGGCCGGCCACCGAGGCGTTCTTCAATTCGCGCCGCGTATGTTGATTTTTCGGGGCCAGCCGCATCACGAGTCGCCGGTTCCGATTGAACCGGCGTTGCGCTTGCGGGGAAAGCGGGGTCGTCGAACCGCACCACTACATGGGGCAGGCGGTCCAACACACCATGAATCTGTTGTTGCCGTTGGGGCGGAATTCCGGTGCCGGAAACCAGCACCTGCTGGCCTTCCCGGCTGATTTCGAGGGGGTCGCCCAAGTCCGCGCCCAACTGATGGAGCGCGGAGACAACCTGCAATTCTTCCGAGAACGCCGAGGGTTCGGCGGTTTCCACGGCGACGTTGAAAGAACCCGGCGGCACACCAGGTTGGCGAGGCATGCCGCCGGTGGTTCCAGCTACGGTGCTTGCGGGATTTGTTTGCTGGTCGACCAATTCCGTCATTTCCACCCAGTCGCGATTGCGGAACTCGAAGCGGCCTTCGAGAGGTTCCAGGTCGCTGGTTCGGAGCTTGAGCGTGGCGCTTAGGAGCTCGCTATCTTCTGTAGTGGTTTTGATGTCGTAAGAATTCGGTAGGGACACGATGGCGTCCTGGAAGTGCGGGAGCTGACGGCGCCACGCGGCGTAAGATTGGGCGCTCAGTGGATCGTTCCAATCGTAGTGGGCGGCGTCGAACAAGCGCGCGATTTCGGTTTCCCGGGCGGCCGGTTTGTAGGCCACGCCGATGACGCGCGTCATTTGGCCGGTGCGCGTGGTGATGCGCAGGCGCTTGTGGGCGGGGGGACGCGATTGAGAGGCCAGGACGGCCTTCTGCAACAGGGCGGCCGCTTCCACTTTGGGAGTTTCGCGAAGCTGTTGCACCAGGACGAAGCAGAGTGCCAGCACGGCGGCGCCGGAGAGCACCCAGCGCAGACCGGGGTTCTGACGCGGCGAGAGGAAGCGCGCCAGGCGGACAAACAGCGATTGAGCGGCAAGTTCGGCGGCCAATTCGGCATGGACGCGTTCGAAATCGAGCCTGCCCCACGGTTCCGGCGGGGGCGGCAGGCTGGGGGCGAGCACATTCCGGCGATAGCGCACGCATTCGCCGATCGCGCCTTCGAGCTCTTCCACCTGGGCGCGGCACTGCGAGCAGGCTTCCAGATGGGTGCGGACCTGGCGCGCCTTGCGCCCAGAGAGTTCGCCATCCAGGTAGCGCAACAGCAGACCGTCTTCGGGGTGGCGCAGGTCGAGATTACTCATCGCGCACCTTCTTGAGCCGCACCATGGCGCGGCGTAGAAACTCCCCCACGGTGCTGGCGCTGATTCCAAGCGCAGCGCCGATCTCCGGATACCGTAGACCTTCCATGCGCAGAAACAGGCAGCGACGCTGTTGCTCGCTCAGGCCTGCCACCGCGGCATGAAAGCGCGTCATGCGTTCGCGTTCCAAAAGTTGGCTTTCGGGCGTCTCCCTCCCGGTGGTGTAGCGGGTTCCCACCTCGGGGTTGAAGGGCTCCTCGGAATGCTGCCGGGTACGGATTTTGAGGCCCAGATTGTGCGCCACGCGGAAGACCCAAGCGCGCGGGTTCTGAATCTCTTCCCCTCTGCACTGCGTGGCATACAGGCGCAGAAACACTTCCTGCGCGGCTTCCTGAGCCTGCGGCGGATACAAACCCAAGGTGAGCAGATACCGGTAGACATCGTCCCGCGCCTCTTCGAACAGACGGGAGACCCGATCCTGTGAAGATGTACCGGTTTGTTCCTGGCGTATCAAACCCACGAATTGTTCGTCGGACGCGAATGACGACATTCCCTCACCACCAAAGACCGCGAGGAAATGTTTTCACCTACAGCATTGCGAAGAAAATTTCGGTGTAGTTGGATTCAGTGTAGTTGGTTTGACGGCGACAGGGTCTTTGGAATGAACAACGCCTAATCCCATGCCGGAACCGACCGTATGCATTTCCATAGTCACCTTCAACAGTAGCCGGTACATTCGACGCTGTCTGAACGCCGTCCTGGCACAGAAGGACGTCCAGACGACGGTAGTGGTGGTGGATAACGCCTCCGCCGATGGTACCGGGGCGATCCTAAAGGAATTTGGCAGCCGCATTCACGTGATCTGGAACCGGAGCAATGTGGGGTTTGCCGAGGCGCAGAATCAGGGGATCCGGTCCAGCGGGGCGGAATGGGTGTTGACGCTCAATCCGGATTTGCTGATGGAAGAAGATTTTTTGCGCCACCTGGTGGATGCGGGGGAGTTGGACCGCGGGGCGGGCGCGGTGTGCGGGAAACTGCTCTCGATCGGAGCCGGGTTCCAGCCGTTGGCGGAACGCCGGATCGATTCCACGGGCCTGTTTTTCACACCGACGATGCGCCACTTCGACCGTGGGTGGCACCAACCGGACGATGGCGCTTACAACCGCTCGGAGTACGTCTTCGGCGCCTGCGCGGCGGCGGCGCTATACCGGCGGCGGATGATCGACGACGTCTCGATTGGCGGCGACTTCTTCGACCCGGATTTCTTCGCTTACCGGGAAGATGCCGACGTGGCCTGGCGGGCGCAACTGCTCGGCTGGCGATGTATTTACACACCGGCGGCGGTGGGCTGGCACGTGCGCAGCGTGGTGCCCGGGGAGCGGCGGTCGATCACCCCGTCGATCAATATGCATTCGGTGAAGAACCGTTTCCTGATGCGCATTAAGAATGCGACGCCCGGCCTCTACCGGCACTGCTGGCTGCCCATGACGGCGCGGGATCTGGTGGTGGTGGCGGGATGTCTGTTGCTGGAACCGCGGTCGCTGCCGGCATTCTGGCTGCTGGCGAAATGCTGGCCGGCCACCTGGGAGCGGCGACGCCAGATCATGCGCCGGCGCCGGGTAAGCGACGGAGAGCTGATGCGATGGTTCCGGTTTGAACTGGCCGGCGAACCGCTGGCCGGCGAACCGGTAGCCAAGACCACTCGGCGGATGCTGGCGCCTGACGCGGCCTGACTCCGGCACTGCAAGCCAAGCCCGTTGATCCGCCCGCTCGTCGGTGCGTTGCGCTTGTTACATTAGAGGCTGACGCCCGGCACGTATGAAACAGGTTATCCGTAAAGGACTCAAAGAAATCATCGTGGACGAGGTTCCCGACCCCGCCCTTTTGCCCCACCACGTGCTGGTGCGTCCGCTTTATTCGCTGATTTCGAGCGGCACGGAGACGGCCAGCATCCATCGCGACAGCCTGTTCACGGAGGTGGCCGACAATCCGTCGCACTTGCGCAAAATCTGGGATGTGGCCATGAAGACCGGACCGATGGCCACTATCGCGGAGGTGCGCGCTAAATTCACCGAGTATGCCGTGCTGGGATATTCCGGTGCCGGCGTGGTGGTGGCGCGGCACGCCTCGGTGACCGATCTGGAAATTGGCGAACAGGTGGCTTACGGCGGCGAGGGTACGGGGCACGGTGAGACCATCCTGGTGGGGCGCAATCTGGCGGCGCGGATGCCCGAAGGGGTGCCGAGCGAGCATGCCTGCTTCGCCACGCTGGGCAGCATCGCGATGAATGCGGTGCGCACGGCGCGCATCGAACTGGGCGACGTGGTGGCGGTGATCGGGCTTGGTCTGGTGGGGCAGTTGGTGGCCCAACTGGTGCGCTTGCAGGGCGGCGTGGTGGTGGGCATCGACCTGAACGCCCGGCGCGTGGACATGGCGCGCGGGCTGGGCGCCGATTACGGAATCGCGGGCGCTTCCGCGCTGGAAGCGGTGCGCGGGCTCACTAATGGACGCGGGGTGGATTGCGCGATTGTGGCGGCAGCCTCGAAATCGCCTGCGCCCGCGCAGCACGCTTTGAGTCTCTGCCGCGACCGCGGGCGCATCTGCATTGTGGGCGCGGTGGCCATGGAGTTCCCCTGGAACGACATGTACCTGAAGGAAATCCAGTTGTACATGTCGCGCGCGTACGGTCCGGGAAGCTACGACGCATCGTACGAGAAACAGGGGCGCGACTACCCGCTGCCCTATGTACGCTGGACCGAGAATCGCAACATGGAGGAGTTCCTGCGCCTGATCGCCGCCGGACGCATCGACGTGCGCCCGCTGATCACGCACGAATTTCCGTTGGACGAAGCGGCCAAAGCGTACGACACCATCTTTGACCCGGCGGCGGGGAGTCTGGCGGTGCTGCTGCGCTATCCCGCGGCATCCGCGGCGGACCCGGTGGCGGAATTCGCGCCGGTTCGAAAGGTGACCACGCCGGCCGCGGGCCGGGCCAGGGAGCGCATCGAATTCGCACTGGTGGGCGCGGGCAATCTGGCCAGGTGGGAGCATCTGCCCAACCTCAAGAAACTGCCGGGTGTGGGGCTGCGCGCGGTGTATTCGGCGGCCGGGGTGCGCGGCAAGAGCTATGCGCTGCGCTTCGGCGCGTCGTACGCGTGCTCGGAATACGAAGAAGTGCTGCGGGATCCCGAGGTGGACGCGGTGCTGATCGCCAGCCGCAACCAGCACCATGCGGCGCAATCGCTGGCGGCGCTGCGCGCCGGTAAGCACGTGTTCGTGGAAAAGCCGATGGCGCTGACGGCGGAGGAATCGGGCGAGCTCTGTGCCGCCGTGGAAGAGAGCGGCAAAAATCTGACGGTGGGGTTTAACCGGCGATTCGCGCCCTTCTACCGCGAGCTGAAGGAGAATTTGAAGCGGCGCAACTCTCCCGCGGTGGTGCAATGCCGCATCAATTCGCCGGGGATTTCGGGCAGTTACTGGATGGCCGACCCCGCAATCGGCGGCGCGATATTGGGTGAGGCCTGCCACTTCATCGACCTCATGTACTGGCTGCTGGACGCCGAACCGGTGAGCGTGTCCGCCTACTCGCTGCCCACCGGGAAGGCCGACCCCATCGGGGAGAACAATCTGGCGGCTTCGTTCCGCTTTGCCGATGGATCCATCGGCAATCTCACCTATTGCACGGTGGGCAGCAAGACGTCGGGCGGCGAGCGGGTGGAGATCTTCGCGCAGGGTGTGGGAGCTTTCACCGAGGATTTCAAGCGAGTCAGCGTGCACAAAGGCATGCGTGCGGCGCGTTCGCGGATGTGGCCCGACAAGGGCTATGCCGCGCAGATGGCCGATTTTGCCGAGAGCATCCGGCAGGGTCGTCAGCCAGCAGTCACGGTCTACGATGGCGCACGCGCCACGCTGGGCTGCCTGGCCATGATGGCGTCCGCGCGCGATGGGGCACCGGTGGCGCTGGGCCCGGCCAAAACCGTATGAGAGTGGTGCAACTCGGGCCGTATCCGCCGCCGCACGGCGGCGTGCAGACCAATCTGGTGGCCATCCGCGAGTACCTGCGGCGCAGCGGCCACACATGCGATGCCATCAACCTGACGCGCTTCCGGCGACCGGACGCCGATGGCGTGTATTACCCGGTAGGCGCGGCCGCGCTGATGCGGTTGCTGCGGCGTCTGCCCGCCGATATTCTGCACCTGCATTTCGGCGGTGATTTAACGCCCCGGTTGCTGGGACTGGCGCTGTTCTGTACGCTGCTGCCCGGGCGCAAGACTGTGCTCACGTTCCATTCCGGTGGATATCCGGGGTCGCCCGCGGGGCGGACGGCGGCACGCGCCACGCTGCGTGGATTCGTCCTGCGCCGAATAGATGGATTGATCGGCGTCAACCCGGAAATCGCCGCACTCTTCGCAAAGTTCGGCGTGCGCCAGGAACGTATCCGCACGATTCTCCCGTTTGCCGTGCAGCCGCCGGACCGGACGCTACCGCTACCCGAGCGTGTGGCGGCGTTCCTGAGCGCGCACAGTCCCGCGCTGCTGACCGTTGGACTGCTGGAGCCGGAATACGATTTGCCGATGCAGATCGACGTCATGGCCGAAATTCTGCAGCGCTACCCGCGCGCCGGACTGCTCATCGTGGGAGCGGGCAGCCTGGAGGAGTCTCTGCGGGCGCGGATCGCCGGCACACCGTATCGCGAGCATGTGTTGCTGTACGGCGATATGCCGCATGCGATGACGCTACGCGCCACGCTGGAAAGCGACCTGCTGCTGCGCACCACGCGGTACGACGGCGATTCGGTTTCCGTGCGGGAGGCGCTGTACATTGGAACTCCGGTGATTGCCACCGATAACGGAATGCGTCCCGAGGGAGTTCACCTGATCCCTACATCCGACCCCGGGGGGCTGCGCGATGCGGTGTGCGATCTACTTTGCCGCGCGCGCGCGCGGCATACGCCGGCCGGAGACGGGCAGGAGAATATTCGGGCGGTGGCTCGGTTTTACGAGGAACTGCTCCGGTGACGCGGCTCTACCACAGGCGGAGCGGGATATCGCCGGGGCTGAAGCTCAGCCCGAGACGTACACCGTAAGCCCACTTATTGTAGTTCTTGAAATCGCCGCTATCGTATTTACGGGCGTTGAAGCTGAGGACGGCGTGAGTCGCGCGCGCCACCTGGCGGCTGACACTCAGGTTGGCCGAATAACTACTGTATTCGCCGAGTACGTTACCCACGGAAAGCGACCTGTTGTAGCTGGCTCCAGTCGAAATCGCCCAGTGGCGTAGACCCGTATAGTTATACCCGGTGCCGGCACTGGTTGCCGTCGAAGTCAGGAACAGCCCGTTTCCGGGGTTGAGCCCGTGCGAGGCGTACAGGAAGACGGTACCGCGGGGCACAACCGTGGAGAGCCGAAACGCTATGTTCGGGATGATGTTGGACTGGTAAGACACGCGCTCAGCAGAGGATATCCCGATCAGCGCGGCGATCGCCGGGTCGATGGGCACGGTCTGCACGAACACGTTCTCATATTTAGATATGCCACCGGTCGCCGACAGTTGTGTGGAGCGCGAGAGGACCCGGGAATAGGTGGCGCCCACAGTATGCGAATCGGTGCTGCTGTAAATCCCCGTGAAGGAATAATGCATGTACGAGTACATCACCCCAACCGTGGAGCGGCGGCTCGTCCGGTACTGGATGTCGCCGTGCGCGCCAACCCCGGTCACACCGTAAAGAGCGCTAGACCGGCGCCGTACCAAAAATCCGTCGCCTCCAGCACTTAAGGAGACCCGCGTGGATTTCTGGACCGAGAGGCTGCCTTGCGAGCTGAGGGAGATGGTGCGGTTGTCGAAGAAATCGTTGGTCGGCACGTACGTTGTGGTAGGGTCGAACTCAACCGTTTGCGGCAGACTGGGAGCCGTGCGGTTCGAGCCGTAGATGGCGGCGGTGTTGTTGAGGGACAGCGCCGCGTGCCGGCTCAACTGGTGAGTGAGGCTCAGTTGCAGATTCTGTGAGGTGACGCCGTCGTAAAAGGATTTGGCATAGTGCGAAAAGCCGCCGGCATAATCCAAGCCGATTTTAGTATGTTTCCAGGAGTGCAAGCCGCTGACGCCGTAGGTGATGGCGACGCCGAGACTGGCGTCGTTGATTAGGGTACCATTGGCGTCTACCGACACGCCGTTCAACCCTGAATCGTAGACTCCACTCACCGTGGCAAAGGGCCGGAAATCAATCTGGGAAGCCGCCATCGCGGCAGGCGCCTGACCACGCGCGAGGATAGCAGGTCCTCCGTACTGCGCGAAAAGCGAGCTAACTGATGCTAGAGCGGCGATCGCACGAAAAAAATTCAAAATGTGCTCCTTCACACTGCGTACGGCATCCGGCCCGGAAGCCTCAATGCCAGTCTGACGCGTCGGTTTCCAGCATGTCAAGTGGACCTCGGCTGGTTGGTACGGGGTGGGGAACCAAAGGTCCGGGGGCGGACCCTACATCGTGCCCGATTTCGGCCCCGGGTCCTCATGCTTTCCATGTTCGGCGCTGATGCGACTTTCCGTCCAGAGCACGGGCGCCGGGACGACGAGAATCGAAACCGCGCAAAGCGAGGCCGCCATGAGCACCGTGAAGGTGCGCATAGGGGAGGTGAGGCGCTTCAGGGGAAGATTTTCCGGCAGCCAAGTGTCGATCAGCGCGAGAGCATAGGCGGCAGCCTGCGTGCCGGCGGCCCAGAGATTCCAGGGGGAAGGCAGGCCGAGGGAGGCGATGGCGGCCGCGACCATCGCCCACGGCATAAGGAGGCGGGCCAACTTGTGCGACAAGAAGTGGATACACATGCGGTTGCCGGGTCCGATCAGCGCCGGATACTGGCCGATAATCTGATAGACGCCGGCCAGTGTGCGCACCTTGCGCCGGAATTCGCTGGCGAGTTGGGTCGGATGGTCGAAGGCCAGGGCGGATTCGTCGAAGATAATGCGGTAGCCCTGGAAGAACGCACCCAGCGGAAGGTACATATCGTCGTTAAGGGTGCCGACGGGCAGGGGGGACGCCAACTTGCGGCGCATGGCGTAGATACAGCCAGTGGCCCCCATCACGGAATCCAGGCGGCTGAGTTGTTTGCGAATCCACTTCTCATACCTCCAGTAGAGGCCGACGCTGGCCTCTTCCAGGCCGGCGCCGTCGTGGATCACGAGTTCGCCGCTCGCCACGCCCACCTCAGGGTCGGCAAAACAGGCGATGAGGTTGGCCAGGCTGTCCGACTGAAGCTCCTGACGCACGTCCGTAAAGAACAGGATTTCGCCGCTGGCGCTGGCGAGGGCGGCATTCAAGGCGGCCGCTTTACCGCGCCGCGGCACGGCCATGTATACCAGCTTCGAACGGCTGGCAAACCGCTGAACTATTTCCTGGGTGCCATCCGTGGAGCCATCGGACACCACCAGAATCTCCACCAGTTCCGCCGGATAGTGCAAACCTTTGATGGATTCCAGCTTGGCGCCGATCCAGCGCTCGCCGTTATGGACCGGTAGGATGACCGAAACAGTGGCGCGCCAAGACGCCTTGCGCACCCCGCGCGTGCGCCGACGCGCCAGGAGGCCGAGCAGGAGGGGATATCCGAACACGGTGTACGCGCAGAAAGCGATGCTCAAAAGGAATACGGCCTTCACTTCCCAGGCACCCGAAAACGTTCGAACGCGGTCCGCGCGACAGCAGCCGACGCATCTGCCGGGCTGGCGGACGCTTGACTGCGCATAGCGTTCGGCACAACCTTGGATCTTCTAGTGGTCATCGCGGTAGACCAGTCTAATCTCCCGAACCATTATCGCCCGGATGGAGGGTTCTCCTCTCACGAAATTACCGGCGTGGCGGATTGTGGTCCAGCCAAGCGGCAATCTGCTCTGGTTGTGCGATTTCGCCTTCCTACCGTAATCAAAAGATCCGCTGTTCGATATCCGATACTGCAACAACTTGCCATAATCGAGATGGATGGAAACTGGGGAGTTTCGCAAAGACGTGGATCGCGCCATCGCCACGGGCGACGCTTCCGGGGCGGCGAGAATGCTCGCGTCGGCCTGGGAACTGAATCCCGGATCGGCCCTGGCCGGGTTTGTGGCCTCACGGTATGACCGCATAGCCGGACGCCTCGATCTATTGAAGCAGCGCTGGGCCATCCTGCGGTCGTTTACGGTGGAACCGGTGGTGCCGATCTTGAAGGCCGGAGCGTATGCCGGAGGCGTCGCGCTGGAAACGCTTTTGGGCGAGTTCAACGCTTACGCACAAGAGATCCTGGATCCCGCGAGCGCGCTCTACCACTTTCAGCCGGACGTCGCTGTCCTGGCCGTACAGACGCGGGATGTGGCGCCCGGCCTGTGGCGGGGAGAGTCCGCCGCGGACGACGTTCTCAGCCGGTTTGGCGATTGGATCGGGAGTTTCCGGAAGTACTGCAAGGCAGCCCTGATTGTGCATTCGCTGGAAGTGCCCGCCGTTCCTCGCGCGGGCATACTGGACGCCCAGCGGGAGGACAATGCGGCGGAGGCCATCCAACGGATCAACCGTGGCTTGCGCACCCTGGCCGGGGAGCATCGCGGGGTCTACATCCTGGACTACGACGCCTTGGTGGCGCGGTACGGGCGCGAAAGCTGGGGCGATGCGCGCAAGTGGCTCACCGTCCGCTTGCCGGTAGCCTCCGCCAACCTGCCGCACCTCGCCCGCGAGTGGCTGCGCTTCCTGCATCCCCTTGCCGGCAAGGTGGCCAAGTGCGTGGTGGTAGACCTGGACAACACGCTTTGGGGTGGAGTGATCGGCGAAGACGGGATCGACGGCATTCGTCTGGGCGCGGAGTACCCCGGCGCGGCCTTCCAGGAATTACAGCGCGCTTTGCTCGATCTGAAGCGGCGCGGCATCCTGCTGGCGGTTTGCAGTAAGAACAATCCGGCCGACGCGATGGAAGCTCTTTCCGGCCATCCGGGGATGGTGCTCCAGCTCGGCGATTTTGCCGCCATGCGGATTAACTGGAGCGAGAAGGCGCAAAACCTTCGGGAGATCGCGGCCGAGTTGAATATCGGGCTGGACACCATCGCCTTCCTGGATGACAATCCGGTGGAGCGGCAACATGTCCGCGATCAGGCGCCGGAGGCAATCGCGATCCACCTGCCGGAAGACCCCATGGGTTACGCCCAAGCAGTCCGCGACTGCCCCTGGTTCGAGCGCCTCACTCTCAGTGAGGAAGACCGGCAGCGCGGCGAATACTACGCGGCACAGCGCGCGCGCGTGGAACTGGAACGCGGTGTGACGTCCAAGGAGGATTTCTACCGCGGGCTGGAACAGGTGGCGGAGATCTCGCCGGTGAACGCGCGGACGCTGGCGCGGGTGTCTCAACTGACTCAGAAGACCAACCAGTTCAATCTGACGACGCGGCGCTATACGGAGCAGCAGATCGCTGAGATGGCCGCCAGCCCCGCCTGCCGCGTGTGGAGCCTGCGGCTGAAGGACAGGTACGCGGATAACGGCTTGATCGGGGTGGCCATCGCGAGAATGGATGGAGAGGTCTGCGAGATCGATAGCTTCCTGATGAGTTGCCGCGTGATCGGGCGGACCGTGGAGACGGCGCTGTTGGCGCACCTTGCGGCGGACGCACGGCAGCAGGGGGCGAAGTTCTTGCAGGGATGGTCCCTGCGCACGAAGAAGAATGCCCCGGCGCGGGAGTTCTACCGCGACCACAGCTTCGAAATCGCGGAACAAACCGCGGAAGGCGTGCTCTGGAAGCTGGATCTACAAGAGAAGCAGATCCGCACTCCGGAGTGGATCAAGGTCGTCTGAGATCCACGTCACGTCCGCTGGGCAATGATGACTTTAGTCGCCTCCACCGCATCGCGGCAGGTGAGATCTGGCGCGCAACTCTGCTCTGCTCCGTACCCCGTCAGCACTAGAACGGTGCGCGTCCCCGCCCGCTGCCCACATTCGATGTCGGCGGATTTATCACCCACGAAATACGACGCGGCCAGGTCGATGTGGTGCGCGGCGGCCGCCCGAAGCACCATGCCGGGTTCGGGCTTTCGGCAATGCGACGGAACGCCGGGCGCGTCCCGGCAATAGTACGAGGCGTCAACTGAGTCGCGACCCACCTGCCGCAGAAACTCCTCTTGCACCGCAAGGTATTGCGCTTCGGTGATCAAACCCCGGCCGATGCCGCTCTGGTTGGTGACGATGAAGACGCCGAAGCCGGCTTCCTTGAGGCGGCGGAGCGCTTCGGGCACGCCGGGAAATACCTTGACCTGTGCGGCGTCGGCGCAGTAGTGGACGTCCTCCATGAGTGTGCCGTCGCGATCGAAGAAGACGGCGCGGTGCATGTTAGTTGGCGTTGTGCGCGGTCTCGCGCCGGACCATGGAAGAGACCGGCGCGCCCGGGGATGCCGCCTTCCGGCCCACCACCACCAGGGAGAGACCGGGCCACGGCATCAGGATATCCAGCCGCCGCCAGAGCCAGACCGACTTATCGAAGATCTTCAGCACCAACTTGCTGATACTCCCCGCGCGGAGCAATTTGCTGTACGCCCACCAGGGCAGCAGCGCCACTTTGTTAAAGCTCTCGGCGGTCTCCACCACAAAGCCATGCGTGGCCAGGAGTTGGCCGACGGTGGCCTGGCTGTAGCGCCGCTTGTGGCCCATTTTGCGATCCAGCGAGCCGTAGGCACCGGGGACGTTGGGCACCAGCACCACTAGTGAGCCCCCGGGCCGGATGGTGGCGGCCAGCGATTCAATCACCTGCCCGGCATCGTCCAGGTGCTCCAGCACATTGAGACAGAGCACCGTGTCGAAACAGTTCTCCATGCCCGCCAGATCGCCCGGAGTCTCGGGATCTATGCGCTGTACCGCGACGTTGGGCGTGCGCAGGAAGCGGTTGCGCAGCGCGTGTAGGTGCAGCGGGTCTTTCTCGGCGGCGACGTAGAGCGTACGGCGCGACATCAGGCGGCCGCTCAAATTGCCGATGCCGGCGCCGATTTCAAGCACTTCGTCGCCCACGTGCGGCCGCAGTTTGAGTGCCAGCCAGCTTAAGTATTGCGGGGTTCCCGTCAGATTGTTGAGGACGCCGCGTCCGTAAGGCACCGCGTAGAGGTCGTCGATCAGCCAGAATTTTAAAATCACGGCAAAGGCTTTGATGCCGTCCTTCCAGCCGATCTTCTTGCCCTCTTCATACGTGCGGCCGTGATAGCTGATGGGCACTTCGTAGATGCGGAACTTGCGTTTGGCGCTCTTCATTACAATCTCCGGCTCGAAGCCGAAACGGTCCGAACGGATGGGGATGCTTTTGAGCAGGTCCGTGCGGAAAACCTTATAGCAGGTTTCCATGTCCGTCAGGTTGAGATTGCAGAACATGTTGGAAACCAGGGTGAGCCCCTGGTTGATCATGGAGTGCCAGAAGGGCAACACGCGCGATTGATCGCCGGCCAGGTAGCGCGAGCCGAAGACCGCGTCGGCGTGGCCGTCGAGCAGCGGGCGCAGGAGGCGCGGATATTCACTGGGGTCGTATTCCAGGTCGGCGTCCTGGATCAGCGAAAAATCTCCAGTGGCCTTCTCAATGGCGGTGCGGACGGCGGCGCCCTTACCGCGATTGATGGGGTGCTGGTAGAGATGAATCTGCGGAAATGCGGCGGCCAGCCGTTGCAGGATGGCGAAGGTCCCGTCGCTCGAACAATCGTCCACGATGACCAGTTCCCGCTCCATGTTTTCGGGTATCGGAGCCGTCAGGACCAGCGAGATGCAACGCTCCACAACGGTACGCTCGTTGTAGACAGGCATCAGGATAGAGAGCTTCATCTGTAACTATGCAGTTTACCAAACCGCGGCGGGCAGACGCCCGGCCCCGCCCCACTTTCCTTGCACCCAGTTGCGTACTCTAAAGACCCTTTTCTCCTGAATTTTGTTACCATGTTCCTTCCAGGGGGTGTGGTGTTTCTCATCAGTCGTAGGATACAGTTTGGTCCGACAACCTTCCTTTGGGACGTGAAAGCGCCGGATGTGGCGCGAGCGGCGCGTCCCGGACACTTTGTCATGGCTCGCATTGACGAGCATGGGGAACGCATTCCGCTGACCGTGGCAGATTTCAACGCGGCCAACGGCACCGTTACCGTAGTCGTCCAGGCGGTGGGCAAAACAACCTTTGAAATGCTGGCGTTGCGCGAGGGCGACACCATCCTGGATTTCATCGGTCCGCTGGGCTTGCCGAGCCACATCCGCAAGCTCGAAGGCACCGTGGTGCTGGTGGGTGGCGGACTGGGCGTTGCCCCCATCTATCCCCAATTGCGCGCGTACAAGGAAGCTGGGAACCGGACCGTCTCCATCGTCGGTTTCCGCAATCGCGACCTCGTGTTCTGGGAAGACCAGTTCCGCGAATGCTCCGACCAGATGATCGTCACCACCGACGATGGCAGCTACGGCCGGCACGGCTTTGTCACCCACGCCTTGGCCGACGTCCTGGCGAACGAAAAGAACGTCAGCGAGGTGGTCGCCATCGGGCCTATCCCGATGATGAAGGCGTGCTGCGAAGTTACGCGGCCCTTCAATATTCCCACCGTGGTCAGCCTCAACTCCATCATGGTGGATGGCACCGGAATGTGCGGATCCTGCCGCGTCACAGTGGGCGGGAAGATGAAGTTCGCCTGTGTGGACGGCGCGGATTTCGACGGCCATCTGGTCAACTTCGACGAGTTGCAACTGCGCCAAAAACGCTTCGCCCGCGAAGAGAAGGCCGCCATGGAGCGGTTCCGCAGCGAATCCGCCGCGCTGGCCGGGTTCCCCGAATCCAACGATGGCGTGCCGGAGCGTCTCGCCGCAGCCTGCGAACTGCCCGAGGCCATACCGGAAACGCCCGCCCTGCGCGTACCTAAGAACATCAAGACCATTCCGCCGGAGCGCGCCCCCATGCCGCACCAAACGCCGGAAGCGCGCGTACACAATTTCAACGAAGTCGCGCTCGGTTTAGATCTGGACGGCGCGTTCCACGAGGCCGAACGCTGCCTGCGCTGCAAGAAGCCGCGCTGCGTTCCCGGTTGCCCGGTGGGCATCGATATCCCTGGATTCATTTCGGCGCTGGCACGCAAAGACGTCGAACAGTCCTACCGCATTCTGAAAAGCGCCAACGCGCTGCCGGCGGTTTGCGGGCGCGTCTGCCCGCAGGAATCGCAGTGCGAGGCCACCTGCGTGGTCGGGCTCAAGCTCAAGCCGGTGGCCATCGGCCGCCTGGAGCGCTTCGTAGCCGATGCGGGCATGGGGCGCGGCTGGGACCAGGTGGCGGTCGCCACCGTGGCGGAGACCAAGCGGGCGGCCATCATCGGCAGCGGTCCGGCGGGCCTCGCATGCGCCGGAGAATTGGCCCGCCGCGGCGTGGCGGTGACCATTTTCGAGGCCTTGCACGTGGCCGGCGGCGTGCTGAAATACGGCATCCCCGAATTCCGCCTGCCCGACATTATTATCGACGCGGAGATCGAAAACCTCAAGAAGATGGGGGTCGAGATCAAGCTCGACACCATCATCGGCAAGCTGTTCACTATCCCGCAGTTGTTAGGAGAGATGGGCTACCAGGCCGCCTTCGTGGGCACCGGGGCGGGGTCGCCCAAGTTCGCCAATATCCCCGGTGAGGCTTTCAATGGCGTGTTTTCCGCCAACGAATTCCTCACCCGCGTCAACCTGATGCGCGGCCACCGGCAGCCCATCTACGATACGCCGGTCGGTATGGGAAAGCGCGTGGCCGTGGTCGGCGCGGGCAATACCGCGATGGATTCGGCGCGCGTGGCCATGCGCATGGGCGCCGAATCGGTGACCGTTGTGTACCGCCGTTCGCGGCGCGAATCGCCGGCCCGTGCGGAGGAACTGGAGCACGCCATCGAAGAGGGCATTCACTTCCAATGGCTCACGCTACCGGTGGAGATTCTGGGCGATTCCGGGGGTTGGGTCACCGCCATGCGCTGCCAGAAGATGGAACTGGGCGAGCCGGATTCCTCGGGCCGCCGCCGTCCGGTGGCGGTGGAGGGGTCGGACTTCCTGATTGATGTCGACACCGTCATCTATGCCCTGGGCACCACCGCGAACCCGATCATCGCGCAAACCACTCCGGGGCTGGGCACCAACAAGTGGGGATACATCGACATCGACGAACGCACTGGAATGACCAACCTTCCCGGCTTGTTTGCGGGCGGCGATATCGTCACCGGCGCGGCCACCGTCATCCTCGCCATGGGCGCGGGCAAGCGGGCCGCGCAGGGAATGCTCGAATTCATGGGCGTATTGTCGCCGCACGCGTCACCGGAACTGGTTCCGGCAGGGGGAGTATAAAATGCCATCGACTTGTCCAAAATGCCGCGGGGTACTTGAAGAAGATGAAATCTGCTGCGCCCAGGTGCGCTACACCTGGCGATGCAAAAGCTGCTTCAAGCTCACCTCGGGATTCGCCATACCATACGGAAAGTGCTTCCTGTGCGGCGGCGATCTGGAGGTGATCCCAGATCGCGACCTGGGCGATTCCATGCGTTTCCGCGCCATCCGCGATGCCGTGCAGTTCGAGCTGAACTCGTTCCACTTCTACAAACTGGCGCGCGATAAGGCGAGCTCGGCGGAGCAACGCGCCGTGCTCGAGCGGCTCTACGAAGCCGAACTGGATCACCTTCACGAGCTGGAAGAAAAATACCACGCGCATCTGGATCGCGAAGTCGTGGAGCTTTCCAGGGACGAGGACAAGTTGCTCTCCAACTGGCTCTTCCGCGGCATCCAGGTGGGAGAGACTTCCGGTGTCACGGATCTCTATAAGGCCGCCCTCGAGATGGAGAAGCGCACGCGCGACCATTTCCAGAAGATGGCGAACCAACTGCCCCCCGGCCTCGAAAAAGATCTCTGCGGCGAACTGGCGGCGGAGGAAGAAGAGCATGTTGCCCTGCTGCAAGGTGAGTTGGAGCAGTTGGGCTAGCAGGTTCGCCCAAGACTGCGGACACACCAAGCCGCGGCGAGCGATTGGCGCCGGGTCCGTGTGCGCATTGGTCTGCACTCCCCAGGTGTTCCTGGTGGGGCAGGCCCTTTCGCCGGCCAACCCGGCTAACGCGCGGCGGCGGTGCGCAACTGGCGCGTCAGCCGGGCGAAGCGTTCCCCGAAACGGCGCGCTTCGGCGCGGTCGCCATCGTTGACGCCCGGCGGCTTGCCCGCTGTCACGGCTTGCGCGCCGAGAGTTCCGAAGCCTTCCTGGTTGACGCCGCCGACGATCGCGAAGCGCATCGCCAGAAATGCCGCGATGGCTCCCATCCGCGCCATTTCCTGCCCGTTCGAAGGGCTTCCGGCCGTGCAGAATACCGCCGCCGTCCGACCCTCTCCGTAGGTCGCACCCGCCTTCCCCAGCGCCTCCCCCACACGGTCGAGGAAGCGCTTGGCTTCCGCCGAGAGATTTCCCCACTCCACCGGCGTTCCCAGGACTATGCCGTCGGCTTTCACGATGTCGTCAGCGGTGACCTCGGCCACCTTGCGCAGGACGATCTCGACCCCAGCCACCGACGCCGCGCCTTCCCGCACCGCGACCGCCATCTTCTCCGTATTGCCGGTCCGCGAGTGATAGGCGATCAGGATGCGCACTGGGGGCGCCGCGCCCGCAGCGAGAGCCGTCAGCAGAGTGCATGCGAAAAACCGGTGGATGAAGCGCGCCATAGTTGCCACCGCTGCCGCCAGTTTAACTCACCACCGGCACGAGCAACCGGAGCGCCAGCCTATGCGTTCATCACGCGATTCATGCGGTCCATCGCTTCATCGATCTCCGCCGTGTTCTTGAATCCGATTGTCACCGCATCCACCGAGCCCAGGTTCATGACATACTTCATGGCGGCCTCGCGGTCCTCGGCTTGGGTGAAACGCCCTTCGCCGCACAGCTTCATGCCGATCACCCCCATGCCCTGGGAGTGGATCTTCTTGCTGTGCGCCATCACTTCTTCGACGTTGCCCAGAGCATCCACGTCCCGCTGATCGGGCGTGTCCATCTTGGTGCCGTTGTGGTTGGTGCGCATCAGCACCAGGTCGAGCCACTGGTTGCCGGGGATGGTACGCAGCGCGGGTAAGCCGTGGACGCTGGCGCCGTGCGAGAGGATGACCTTCTTGGCCTTGGCCTCCGAAAACCCGTCCTGAAAGCTGCGATAATCGGTCGCCCACGTCGGCGGGCGCAGGCAGTGCAGCAGCAGGATATCGATGTACTCGGATTGCAACTGGCGGCGGAAGTCGTCGATTTTCGGCCCTGGGATACTGCCCGTTCCCGGCATGCTGTACTTGGTCATCAGCGTGTAGCTTTCGCGCGGCAGTCCCTTGAGCGCGATCCCGAGCATCTCGGGCATGCCGCGGTAGCTCTCCGCGGTTTCGAAGAAGCGAATGCCCCGGTCGTATGCGTGCCGGACCAGGCGGGTGAATCCCTCCTGCCCCAGTTCGCGCTGCACGCGGCCGCCAAACGTGCCGGTGCCGAAGGCGAGGCGGGTGACTTTCACATTGCTCTTGCCCAGAGTGACCCAATCGGTAGCCAGTCTCTTTTTGGGTTGTGCGCCGAGCCGGGTAAGGGCGGCGGCGCCGAAAGTGGCGGCCAGGAAATCGCGTCGGGTGGATCGAGACATCATCCTTTAGCTCCTTGGGAAACACTCTATCACTACTTAGCTTGCAAGTGTCGTGGCCCGTGGAACGCTATCCGCAGAGTGCGGCGGCCCCGGCGATGCCGGCATCGGCTCCGTACCGCGCCATCACGATTGGAATCTCGGACGCCCGCTGATTGATGGCCCATCGCGGCAGGTTCCGCGAGATCTCCGCAAAGAACGGGCTGAATAATTCGGCCATCCCGCCGCCCACCACGATGCACTCCGGTTCCAGCAGGTCCACGATGTTGCCAAGCCACACGGTCAGCAGAAATGCCGTTTCCTCCAGCACCTGCCTGGCCGCCGCATCGCCTTCGCGAAACGCCTGGCCCACGTGCTCGGCACGAATCTGCTCCGCACCCCCGGCCAGTTCGACCATGCGCGCAGCACCGCCCCCGGCCACTTTGCCGCGCGCGCGCAGCGCGATCGCGGGCCCGGCGGCCAGCGCTTCGATGCAGCCGTGTTTGCCGCAGGCGCAGCGCGGACCCCGATAGTCGATGGTCACGTGCCCGCCCTCGGCGGCGCTTCCGGTGCGCCCGTGATGGATCTTGCCGTCCAGCACGATTCCCGCGCCAATGCCGGTTCCCAGCGTGGCGTAGAACACGTTGGAGTACCCCCGCCCCGCACCCCACAACACTTCGGCCAGACCCGCCGCGTTGGCGTCGTTATCCACCTTCGCGGGCACGCCGAACGCGCGCTCGGTCTCAGCTGTCAGCGGGAAACCTCGCCAGCACGGCAAATTCGGTGGATTGAGCACCACGCCCGTTTTGGGATCCAACGGTCCCGGCGCGCACAGGCCGATACCGGTCACCGTGCCGCGCGCTTCCGGCGCCGCCGAGAAGATCGCCTCCACCGCGTTTACCACGCCCGCGAAGCCCGTGGCGGCATCGCCGGCCGGGGTCATCGGCACGCGCGTCTTGTGCGTAATCTCACCTTTGGAATCTACCAGCCCGGCAGCCACTTTGGTTCCGCCAATATCTACACCTATGATCATGGGTTCACCCGCATCATAGCATTCGGCCCGAAATCCTGGGCTCCGCCCGGTTTCCGCTTGCAAAGAGAGGTGAAAAGAGCTTTATTAGTGGATACGGGATCTATGGCTCATTGCGAGACCTGGGTCCAGGATCAAAGTCCGCCCGTCCGTATTAAGGAGCTCCCATGTCAACGAATGATTCTCTAGATCGCCGGGATTTCTTGAAATCCGTGAGCGCTACCGGCCTGACCCTCACCGCCGCGACGTCCGCCATGGCTGCCAAGACCAGCAGCAAGATGAGCGGAGGCCGCGTGATCGGCGCCAATGACCGCATCAATATCGGTGTCATCGGCTGCGGCGGCCGCGGCAGCTACGACGCCCAGGCGTTCGACGCCTTCGGCAAGAAAAACAATGCGTGCCAGGTCGTCGCCGCCTGCGATGTCTACGAAAAACGCAAGAAGATGGTGGCCGACAAATTCAAGGTGAAAGGCTACCTGGATTATCGCGAACTCCTCAACCAGAGCGATGTGGATGCGGTGGTGGTCGCCAGCCCCGACCACTGGCACGGCAAGATGGCCATGGACGCCATGGACAAGGGCAAGGACGTCTATCTGGAAAAGCCCATGGTCCACACCAACGAAGAGGCCCGGCAGTTGGTGGCCACGGTGAAGGAGACCAAGCGCATTCTCCAGGTCGGCTCCCAAACCACTTCCGCCGATATCTGGTGGAAGGCCAAGAAGGCCATTGCCGACGGCATGATCGGCCAGATGATCGAGAGCCAGGGTTCTTACCACCGCAACGGCACCGAGGGCGAGTGGAACTGGCCCATTGATGCCGGCGCCGGCCCCGAAGGCAAGGGAGACAATTTCGTCGATTGGAACATGTGGCTGGGTTCCCAGTTCAAACTCGCCCCCAAGCGCCCCTGGGATGCCGACCGCTTCTTCCGCTTCCGCAAATACTGGGATTATTCCCTGGGTATCGCCAGCGACCTCTTCTATCACGTGATCGCGCCGCTCAACATCTGCTGGGATGAGCCGCAGTTCCCCACGAAGGTGATGGCCACCGGCGGCATCTACATCTTCAAGAAACTGCCCGACGGCAGGCCGGACCGCGAAGTGCCGGACACCTTCCACCTGCTGGCCGAATACGCCAAGGGCCATTCCCTGGTGCTGAGTTCCTCAATGGCCAATAACACCCACATCCCCGGCATGATCCGCGGGCATGAGGGAACCATCATCATGGTGGACCACGGGGAGTTTGAGCGCAACGTCCCGTTCATTACGGTGAAGCCGCAGGTAAGGGGCGGCAAGGCCATCGGCGGCGAAGCCTACGCGACGAAATTCGGCCTCAAGGACTTCCAGATTCCCATCGATCAGGCCGACATGATGGACGCTCACATCGGCAACTTCCTGAGTTGCATGCGCACCCGCGAAAAACCGCACCTGGATGTGGAGACCGGCGCCAAGGCGGTGGT
>JANYAH010000152.1 GCA_025361425.1 Candidatus Solibacter sp.
CCACGCCCGGTTCACCCCGCCACGAGCTCGGCCTGCAACTCAAGGAAGACGTGGTGCACCGTTTGGTGGATGTGTGGGCCACCGGCGAGGCCAGCGCTTCCCTGGGCTTTGAGGCCGCGCGCATTTTTGACCTCCTCGACCCGTTGGAACGGCAGCGCAACGAAATTCTCGCGGCCCGCGGCATCCACGGCGGCAGTGCGGCCTTCAAGGCCATGCGCGCCGTGCAAAAGGATGCGCTCGCCTATCTCGATGGCAAGCGGCCCGAGCTGGCTGGCGACCCGCTGGTGGAATGTGCCCTGCTCGATTGCGTTGCCAACGTGCTCTGCCCCGGCTGCAAGTTGTGGAACACCGGCCACGGCGCCCAAACCATGCGCGAAGCCGTCAGTCTGATGGGCGGCTACGGCATCACCGAGGACTGCCCCGGATTCCTCGGCCACAAGTGGATGGATGCGCAGCTGGAAGCTACCTACGAAGGTCCCGAAGCCGTGCAGCGCCGCCAGCTCAGCATCACCATGACCGACGAGCTCTTCCTCACCCAGTTCCGCGAGTGGATCCGTCAGATGCGCCTCATCGCCAACGACCGGCCCGAGACCGGCGCCTGCGCGCTGGCCACAGCCATGCAACTCTGGCTGTGGAGCCTCAAACACCTCCAGAAGGCCACCGACGCGGACGGCGGCAAGCTATACCAGAGCTCGCGACAGGGCGTCACCTTCCCGCTGGCCGACGCGCTCTGCTGGCTGCTGGCATCTCGCTCCCAGATTCTGGACCTGCTGGAGCTGGAAAAAAGAGGCCCCGAGGTTCCCACCGTGGCCGAGGGTCTTCAGGGTCTGACCGCCTTCCTCACCGACCTGTGCCATGTGCAATCCGCCCACGCCGCCGGAGAAGTGGGCCGCGTCTGTGCCGAACTGGTCCACGGCTACAACCGTCACCCCTCCTGGGACACGGAAGGCTGCGCTGGGTGCTACCAGGCGGACGACCTGGACGCCATGGAAGCCTTGATCCCCGGAATCGCCAGCCTGGCGCGCGGTTACACCGACGTCATCGAGCACTCCGGCGCCCACGATAGTAAGGCCGGCCCCTGCGTGCGCTTCCATGGCCTGGAGCAGTTCGCCACCCTACGCCTGCGCATGGACGGCTGCCTCACGGGCTCGCAACTGGCCAAGGATCGCGCCGCCGATGCCCTCACCAAGGTCATGATTCCCGAGGCCCTGGACTACCCCAAATGAGCGATCGGGAGACAGACCGCCAGACGATGGATGTAGACATCGTCTGTGTCGGCTTCGGCCCGGCCACGGCCGGCTTCCTCACCACCCTCTCCCGCCATCTGGTGAACCCGGACGGCACGCCCGCCATCGAGAGCCCCAGCAATCCGGGGCTGCCCTTGCAGGTGATGTGCTACGAGCGCGCCGATGACGTCAGCTTCGGCGTCTCCGGCGTAGTGACGCGCGCCCGCGGCATCCGCGCCAGCTTGCCAGATCTGGATCCCAGCCGGATTCCCATGGCGGTCACCGTCAAACAGGAGAAGGTGGCTTACCTGCTGGACCCCGGCGACGCCAGCCGCCGCTCCGCCACCATGCACTTCGGCGACGGATTGATCCGCTCCTTGGGCATGGCTAAGGCCGACGCCGTGGAGTTGCCCTACATTCCGCCCTTCCTGCATAAGGAAGGCGGCCTGGTGATGTCCCTGGGACAGTTCCTGCAACACGTCGGTACGGAGTTGATGTCCACCGGCACAGTCCAGGTCTGGCCGGGGATGCCGGTACAGGAAGCGCTCATTGAAGGCGAACGGGTCACGGGAATCCGCCTGACGGATCAAGGCGTCGATAAAGATGGCACCCCCGAGGCCACCTTCCTGCCCGGCATGGACGTGCGCGCCGCGCTCACCGTGGTCGGCGATGGGCCCGTGGGCGTGGTGGGGCGCCAACTCGATACGGTTTTCGGCCTGCCCGAAGGCCACCACCAGCGCGAGTGGGCCGTCGGCATGAAGATGGTGGTGGATCTGCCCGAGGACACGCCGCTCGAACCCGGCCTGGTCTTTCACACCTTCGGCTATCCGGAGCCGGAGATCTTCGGCTTCCTCTACGTGCATCCGGACCGCGTGGCCACGGTGGGCATTTTCGTCCCTTCGTGGTTCGGAAGTCCGGCGCGTACCGCGTACCGCTACTTGCAGCACTACATGCTGCACCCGTATCTCTGGCGGTATCTCAAGGGATCGAAGCTGCGTAGTTGGGGAGCCAAATCGCTGCAGGAATCCGGCCTTCGCGGCGAGCCGTTTCTGGTGGGCGAGGGCTACGCGCGCATCGGCGAATGCTCCGGCAGCACCAACGTTCTGACCGGCAGCGGAGTGGACGAAGCCTGGACCACCGGCGCGCAGCTCGCCGAAGCCGTGCTGGAACTTCTCAAGGCGGGCAAGGCGCTCTCTAAGGAAAACCTCGACGCCACCTACGTGGCGCGGCGGCACGAAAGCTGGGTGGCGGAAGAGGGCAAAGTCGCCGAGAAGGCGCGCGATGGCTTCCACCGCGGCATGATCCCCGGCCTCCTCGGGATGGCCATCACAGGCTTCACCGACGGCAAGCACTCGGTGAGCGGTGAGCCCAAGTTGATGCCCAGCCCCGAGGAGTATTACCGGGAGAAGATTCCCGCCGCCGAACTCGCGAAGATCATGGAAGACTGCCGCGCGCGCGGCGTGAGTTGCCACAATGCCCTAATGGACCGCGTCGGCTGGCCGGCCATTCCCTTCGATGGCGAGTTGCTGGTGTCGCACCAGGACGCCCTCCTCATTGGCGGCAAGGTGCAGGCGGCCCCCGGCTACGCGGACCATGTACGGTTCGTCTACCCGGATTTCTGCGAGCGCTGTGTTGCCAGGGTGTGCATCGAGATGTGCTCCGGCCAGGCAATCACCGCAGGGGCTGGCGGGGTCCCGGCCTTCGACCGCGAAAAGTGCATCCACTGCGGCGCCTGCATATGGAACTGCGGCGTGCAACTGGATGAGGATCCGTCTCGCGGCAACATCTCTTTCAGCGCCGGCGCCGGCGGCCTGCACTCGACCGAGAATTAGCGTGGCTACTTGGGGTTTCGCGTTCAAGCCCGGAGGGCGCAAGATAATAGCCCACGGCGTCAGCCGTGGGGAACATGTCGTGTCCTGGAAGTAGCCCCGGAACGGGGCGTCAGATTATGCCACACAGCTTGGTTTCCCTGCTCGTCCACATCATCTTTTCTACGAAGAACCGCATGCCGGATTTGTCTCCCGAGCTCGCCGACCGCCTTTTCCCGTATATGGGTGGCATTGTCAGGGAGCGAAAGGGCATCCCGCTGATCGTCAACGGTCCGGTGGATCACGTTCATCTGCTGGTGTCCCTTCCCGCCACCGAATCGATCGCGGACCTGTTGAGGGTGGTGAAAACCAATTCGTCGCGCTGGGTGCACGAACAGTTTCCAGCCCAAGAAAAGTTCGCCTGGCAGGCGGGATACGGCGCGTTTACCGTGAGTGGCTCCCGAACGGCTGACGTGACGGCTTACATTGCCGCACAGCAAGAGCATCATCGCCGGGTGTCTTTCCAAGAGGAGTTTCTTATATTTTTACGGAAGAGCGGCATCGCCTACGACGCGCGCGATCTCTGGGGCTGAGACAAGGCTTACGCCCCGTTCCGGGGCTCTATTTTCCGACGCCTCGATGCCGCACGGCTGACGCCGTGGGCTATTATCTTTCGCCCTCCGGGCTTGGCGACACCCACGGCAAATCGATAGCGACACCCACGGCAAATCGATAGCGGACCAACAGGCAGAGAATCCTACTTCCCAACGGTGATCGGCAGTTCCACCTTGACCGTCTTCGGCGGCAGGCACAGCTTGTTGTTGCAGCTCTGATATGAGGCGCTCACCACCAACTTCTGCGCGCCCGGGGCCGCGCTGGCAGCCACTTTCACCGGTAGTGTGAACACCGCCTCCCCTTCGTAGAGTTCCACTTCCATACCGAAGGTCGCGTCCAGCATCACCTGTGGATCCGGCGACTGCACCGTGCCGGCCAGCGAAAAAGGCTGTCCATCGGCGATCCAGATACGCGTCGGGATAGGGCCCTCCGCCATGGGCTTCAAGGAGTAAAGATGCCAGCCGTCTTCTACTGCCGCCAGCAACTTCACGTTGAATCGCGCGCCGGCCTTCACTGGCGCCGCGGGAGGGTTTTGCAGCTTCCAGACCACCGGATCCGCCGGCGCCGCAGTGAGGTACGCGGCCATTGCCGCCGTCAGGAATAACTTCCGCATTATTGGTTGGCTTCCGTAGGGGGGCGCGTGCCGGCGGGCGTGCCCAGATCGACATACCCCGCTTGCAGCACGTGCTTGGTCTTATCGTCCTGCACGAAAACTACCACGGCCAAGCCGTGTCGGTCGATCTGGTCTTTCTTCGCGCTGAACTTGAACGGCTCGCTGCGATGGCCCTTGGCCTCGTACTCGTCGAGCTGCTTCCCGATGTCCCTACCGATGGCCTCCAGATTAAAGCTGGCATCGAATGTTCCCTCGCCGTGGGCCTCGATTTTGTAGCCTTCCCCCTTTTCGCCGCCGAAGGCGCGAACCACCATGGGATGGAAGCGGACGCCGTTTTCGCCCAAGTGGCGAATCTCCTTTTCCACCAGCAGGATTTGCACCTTGAGATCCTTGGAATCGCTCTTCACGTTGTCCACCGCGGCCGAAACCTTGACCGTGCCTCCATTGAGGCCCGCATCAATCTTCACCTTCGCTTCCGCCGCCGTCTCCAGACCAGTCTCCAGATCTTTCTGGAAACGCTCGAACACTTCCGGAGCCATGTCGCGCGACCCCCCGCCAGTGGTCCTCTTGCCGTCGATGGCGAAGGTCGGCACGCCGGTCACGCCGTAGTTCTTGGAGCGCGCCATGGTTTCGGTTGTAGTCATCGGGTCGGGACGCGGAATATGTACGTGGTACATGACCACCGCCAGATCCTTGCGGGCGTAGCGTTCCATCGCGGCGTCGAAGGCCACATCGGCGCCGGCGCACGGCGGGCAACCTGAGCCAGTGAACACTTCGGCCAGCACTATCCGGTCGCTGCGCTTATCGGTGGCCTTGTACGCCCCCACGTGAATGGGGTTAGGGAAGCGCTTGTGGTACTCCGTGTCCAGCATGGTTTCCATGCCGTCCAGACTGCCGTGCCCCTTCTTATAGAGCGTCTCGAAGGCTTGGTTGGCGGCTTCTGGGGCATGGCCGGAGAGACGCGCGGGGATCAGATAGTCCATTGCCTTGACGTCGTCGCCGGCTTTCGCGGCCATTTCGCCTAGGGCGGCAGCCACCTTCGCATCGGACGGCGTGACGGCGTAGGATTCCTCCAGCAATTTCCGCGCTTCAGCCGTACGGCCCAGTTTCATTTCCACGCGCCCCAGCGTGGCGATTCGGGCTGCGCGAGCCTCCGCGAAGCTCTTGGCGAGTTCTTCCTGGGTCGGGATCTTCTGTTTGCGCCTGGCGTAAGATTCCCGCCGCTCGGCCATCCAGATGTTCTCCCGCAAGGCTTCCACGCCTTTCCGGGCATAACTCCCGGCGTCTTTCAGCAGCAGATTCCCGGTCAGCAATTGGTCGGCAATGCGCGTGGCGGTGCTGCCCCGATTGGCCGTGGTGGTGAACGTATTTTCCTTGGACGCCGCCTTATCCTTCGCAATCGATGCCGCGAACATCGCCCTGGCCGCCTTGCGAATTCGGTCCTTCTGCTCCGGCGCCTTATTGATCAACGTGCTGAAAATCTGCGCTTCGGCGATGGAGGCGTACATGCTATCGGGGAAGTCCCTTTTGAGTTTTTGAAGGGCCGCAATTTTCTTTTCGGTGTCGCCGATCTTCGTGGCCTCGTTGTAGGCCTTCTGATCTGGCGGCGTCTCGCGGACGGCAGGTTTGGCTTCGTCGCCGGGTGGCGTGGTTTGCGCGTTTGCCCCTGCAAGAGCAAGCCAGACGCACAGAGCGGTCAGGACGCGAGCGGCCATCAGAAACACCTTCCCTGCCGGATTGCGGAATAGGAGAACCGGTTCCTTTATTCTACTGAAGTTGCCGCCGATTATACTGGAGGTCACCAGAATGAGCACCCCTTTTCAGATCGTGGTCTGTGGCAGCTTCGTCCCCGACCCTTTGCAGACCCTGGAGCCGGTTACCGGTCCGGCGGGTCCATCCCTTAAGAATGAAATGATGCTACCGGCCGTACTGGACCCCTGGGCCGGGCACGCCTTGTTCGAAGCGGCGAACCTGGCGCGCCAGACACCGGGCAGCAAGGTGTGGCTGGTCAGTCTGGGAGCCAAGGCAAAGCTACAGCAGGTCATGATGACCGTGGCGCAGAAAGCGCCTTTCGAACTGGTGGCGCTGGACGGTCCGGCGTCGGGCTTCACGGATTCCTTCGAGACGGCGGCGGCGCTGGCCGCGGCCATCGAAGGTATCGCGGGCCTCGATCGCGCCAAACTCCTGCTCTTCGGCGGGTGGGAATCCGCCTCCCGAGGCGCCGGTTCCACCATGCAGATGGTGGCTGAGCGCCTGGGGATCACCGAGCAGTTCCAGGGTGTGGACCAGATTTCGGTCTCTGACGACGGCAGCTTCGAAGTGCTGGAGCGCGTGGAAGGCGGCCGCCACCAGGTATCGGTCTGCACAGCGCCCCCGGCGTTGCTGGGATGGGCCACGGGCAACTTGCCGGAGCCGCGCAATAATCCGCAAGTCGGCATGGCCAACATGCGGACCGTCATGCCGGCGCTGCAACGCGCCAAAGCGGCGCCCATCGGCAACGCGGGGCTTGCCTTCAGCGGGGTGACGCTGCCCAAACAACAGCGCCAGACGCGCATCGTGAAGAACATGCCGGCGCCAGAGATCGCGCGCGAAATTATCGCCTGGATGGGGGAGGAATAACGTGGAAAACATTCTTTTGCTGGCTCACACGGAGGCCGATGGATCGCTCGGCAAGGCGGGGCTGGAAGCTCTCGCCACGGCGCTCGAGTTGGGCGGCGCGGTAACCGTCGGATTCGTCGGCGCGGCCACCGATGCGGCGGCCGGCCAGATCGCCTCCTGCGGCGCGGCGCGTTTCCTGGCCGTGACCGGCGACGCGTTCGGCCAACCCCGCTACACAACCGACGCGGCCGCCGCCGAAGCCCTCTGCCGGGCGGCGGATTGTCAGATCGTGATCGCGGCGGGCACCTCCCGATGGGCGCGCGCCCTGCCCGGTGTGGCCTACCGTCTGGGCGGGCGCGTGGACACCCACGCCACCGGTCTGGCGCTGTCCAACGGCGCGCCGGCGGTGACGCGCTGGTTCTACCGCCAGCGCATGGAAGCCGTGCTCTCGCGCACGCAGCGACCCTGGGTCGTGCTGCTCGATCCCGGTTGCGTGGCCCCCTGGACCGGCGTGCCCGGGGCGCCCGGCACGGCGGGAACGGCGACGGTCGAAGCGGTCAGCGTCCAGCTTCCCGCCACGCGCACCACAGTCATGGGCTACCGGGCGCCCAAGGCCGACGAGCAGACCATACGGCCCGATGCCAAGGTGCTCCTGGTGGCCGGCGCGGGGTGGACCAAGAAGCAGGCCGATGGCGCCGTGCATGCCGCCGAGGCGGAGCAGTTGATCCTCGGGTTCCTGCGCAAGGCGCAGGCCTCGCTTGGCGGCAGTAAGAGCGTTGTGGACCTGAGCGGCGAAGGCGAAGCCGTATTGCACTGCATGACCCACATGAACCAGATCGGCCAGACCGGCTCGACGCCGCGCCACGCCAAGGGGCTCTCCACTTGTTGCCACGGCGAGGAGCCGCACGTCGTCGGCTGGCGTTTCGTCAATCAGCGCCGCGCCATCAATCTGGACGACGCCTGTGGTTGGGCGCGCGGCAAGGCCGACGTCCTGTACGTGGCCGACGCCTTCGAAGTCATGCGCCACGTCAACGCCATGCTGGAGGCCTGACCCCGCGGGCGGACTTCGGTTCGGCCCGCCCTAGTTTCGTCTCGCTATATACTCGTAGTGTCGTGGCTACCGCGAAGTCTCTCTACAGCGTGACCCCCCGCGTGCTCATGAACCAGAAATGGATCGCCTCCCCGAAAGAGAAGACCGGGCGCTCCATCGAGGCGTTGTTGAGCCTCGTCAAAGAGTCTGGACCTCCCACCAGGAAGGAGCGGCGCGAGTGGCTTAAGAGTCTCCGGGCTCCCGGCCGGCAAGAGCGGCTACCTCTCCGGCCTGGGCGAATATCTGGTGAAACAGTGGTTGCGCACCGCATTTGAGGAGGATCGATGACACCGCAGGAAGTACTCGAATACGCAAAAACAAACAACGCCAAGCAGCTCGACCTGAGGTTCACGGATATACCGAGCCTGCAACATCACGTGTCGTATCCCATCGCTCAGTTGGATGAGAGCAGCTTTGAAGAAGGCTTCGGCATGGACGGATCCAGCATCCGCGGCTGGGCCGCCATCCATGAAAGCGACATGCTGCTGATTCCCGACTCGACCACCGCGTTCATGGACCCCTTCGCCGAAGTGCGCACCCTGGTCATGTACGGCGACGTCAAGGACCCCATCACCAAGCAGCGCTATGAGCGCGACCCGCGTTGGATCGCCCAGAAGGCCGAGTTGTACCTCAAGAACAGCGGTGTGGCGGATACTTCGTATTTCGGGGCCGAGGCCGAGTTTTTCATCTTCGACAACGTGAGCTTCGACCAGAACCAGCACGAGGGGTTCTATCACATCGACGCCGAGGAAGGCCGCTGGAACTCCGGCCGCCGCGAGAATAATCTGGGTTACCGGCCGCGTTATAAGGAAGGCTACTTCCCGGTGCCGCCCACCGACCAC
>JANYAH010000169.1 GCA_025361425.1 Candidatus Solibacter sp.
CACGTTCGCCGGCCGCACCCGCGCGCTCCCGTAGTACACGGCCGGTAGATTCTCCAGTTGTCCCGGATTGAATATGAACTCAAAGCGCCCCGTCATGCGGATGGATTCGGTGCGCTCGATGCACGCCACGCGCGTGCGCAAATTGCGGTTCCAGATATTCCAATCCACCAGCATCCCCGGCTTGAGGTTGAGAATCTTGGCGGCCTCTTCGCTGGCGCAAATCTGCGGCTCGCGGTCTCCCGGCCGCCACCACGCGCCGTTCAAAATGATGGTATCGGGCGGCATGGCATCCATCGCCGTCACGGTTCGCGTACGCAGGTAGCGCCGGTTGAAATCGCGCAGCGGCCGGCTCGCGATGGCCTCGCCGTCGATCGCCGTGATGCGCGCCGCCACCGCGAACGCCACCTCCGGCGCCTCCTTCACCCCCGGTTGCTGCCGGATGAACTCGCTGAGCGCCGTCCGCTGGTTGGCCGGGATATCCAGCAAAAACACGTTAGGCATCCCCGCCGGCGCAGAGCCGCGAATCTGTTCCACTAGCGCGTTCTGCACCAGGAACACGGTCAGCGTGAACATCACGCCGACGCCGAGCGACACCACCGCCGCCTGCGCCTGATTCCCCGGCCGGTACAGATTCGCCATGCCGTGCCGCACTACCCCCGGAAGCCGCGCGCCCGCCCGGCGCAGGAACCAACGGAACCCGCGCAGCATGGCCCACCCGGTAAGCGACAGCAGTGCCAGGCCAATGGCCAGCGCCAGCGCGAAGAAGCCGCCGGTGCGCAGCGCATCCGCCAGACCACCCTCCGTCAGCGTCCCCGCCACCACGCCGGTGCCCAACAGGATCGCCACCCGCGCCAGGTAGGCCGGCGCCATCCCACGCCGCCGCGGACCACTCTTCGTCTCTACATCCCGCCGAAAAATCAGCGCCGGACGAATGTCTCGAATCCCCAACAACGGAGGCAGCGTGAACAGCAGCGTCACCAGGCACGCCACCGCGATTCCCTGCACCGCCGGCCACGCGTCCCAGTACGGCGACACGTCCATCGAAAAATATTTGGCGATCAGCCCCGGAAACGCCGCCGCCACGCCCACGCCGAACGCCACGCCGACCGCGCCGCCGCCCAACCCCAGCATCAGCGTCTGCGCCGTGTAAATGCGGATCACCTGCGCCGACCTCGCCCCCATGCATTTCATCACCGCGATGGAATCCAGCTTCTGCTGCAAGTGCCCGTGCATGGCGCTCGCCACGCCCATCGCGCCGATCACCAGGGCGATCAGCCCAATCAGGCTCAGGAATGTGGTGGCGCGATCAAGGCCCCGCGTGATGATGGGGTGCGTCTCCCGGTAGTCCGCGATCGTGGCTTCCGGAAACGCCAGTTTCAATACGGCGCGCGCCTGCGCCACGTCCGGCCCGCCCTCGGCCGGCAGCGCGAACAGGTAGCGCTCGGCCGCGCGGCTGCCCGCGGTGATCAGCCCCGTGCGGTCTAACCCTTGGCGCGTAATCATCACCCGCGGCCCCACGTTCAGGCTGCCCGTCATGCGGTCCGGTTCCGACACCATGACGCCCGCGATGCGAAAATCCTGCCCGCCGATGTGCAGCATGTCGCCGGTGCGCACGTTGAGCCGCACCAGCAAATCGTCGGAGACCACCACCGCCAGAGAATCCAGCGCCTCGCGCAGCGGCCGCGGCGGATTCAGCTTCACCACACCGTAATAAGGATACGCGCCCGGGTCCACCGCCTTTACCGAAATCAGCAGCGGGTCCGGCGTGGACGCGGAACTCGCCATGGTCACCGTCTCCGTGATCCACGTGCGCCGCACGCCGCGGGCTTCCAAACCGCGCAGCGCCGTCTCCTGCTCCGCCGTCGGCAGCGCGAATACCCGGGCCGTCAGATCGCCCGCCATCAGCGTGCGCGCCTCGCCCAACAGCATGTGGCGGAACGAACTACTGAAGCCGCGGACTCCGGTCAGCGACCCCACGCCGATGGCCACCGACAGCACTACGAACAGGAATTTCGCGCGCGAGGCGCGCATCTCCCGCCACGCGATGCGTATGGCCGCGCGCCAGGAGAGCTTCGGCTTTGGGTTCATTGGCTGACCACGAGGCCGTCGCGCAGCACGATGCGGCGGTCCGCGCTTTCGGCCAGCGATTGCTCATGCGTCACCAGCACCATGGTGGTTCCCTGTTCGCGATTCAGTGCCAGCAGCAGTTCCAGCACGGCTTGCCCGGTGGTGCTGTCCAGGTTGCCGGTGGGTTCATCGGCCAGCAGGATGGGCGGACGCAGCGCAAACGCCCGCGCCAGCGCCACGCGCTGTTGTTCGCCGCCAGAAAGCTGCACCGGGTAGTGATCGCTCCGCCCGCCGAGCCCCACGCGCTCCAGCAATTCGCGCGCGCGCTCCCGCCCACCCGATTCTTGCCCAGCCAGTTCCATCGGCAGCAGCACGTTTTCCTCCGCCGTCAGCGTGGAAATGAGATGGTAGGACTGGAAGACGAATCCGATCTTGCGCCCGCGCAGCAGCGCCATATCGTCCTCGCCCAAGTGGGTGATGTCCTCGCCGTCCAGAATGACCTGCCCGCTGGTCGGCGTGTCGAGCCCGGCCAGCAGACCGAGCAGCGTACTCTTTCCGCTGCCCGAGGGCCCCATGATGGCCGCAAACTGGCCGCGCGGGATTGCGAGATCGATTCCTTTGAGGATCTCCACACGGTGAGTACCGGTGTCAATGGACTTGGTGAGCGCACGAACCTGGATCAAGCCTTTATTATGGCATTGAGATGCTTAGATTCTGTTCGATCGCCAGTTTGATCGCCACGGTCGCGCTGTTGTGCGGTTGCGGCAAGCCGGAAACACCCGCGCCGCAGCCCGGGGCGCTATCCGCACCCGCACCCGCTGCCGCCGACACCCGCCCCGCCATCGTCTGCTTCGGCGACAGCATCACCGCCGGCTTCGGTCTCGACCCCGGCCAGAGTTTCCCCGACCTCCTCCAGCAGGATCTGGACCGCCGCGGACTCCGCTACCGCGTGGTCAATCTCGGCGTGAGCGGCGACACCACCCAGGACGGCATCGCCCGCCTCCCCATGGCGTTGGCCGAAAAGCCGGCCATCGTCCTCCTCGAACTCGGCGGTAACGATGGCCTGCGCGGCATCCCACTCTCCATCACGCAGGCCAACCTCGCGCAGATGATCGAGGGGTTTCAAACTGCCAGCGCGCGGGTTGTCCTCGCGGGCATGTCGCTCCCCCCGAACTACGGCGCCGCGTTCATCCAAAAATTCGAAGCGCTCTACAAGAGTCTGGCCGCGAAATATCACGTGACGCTCATCCCCTTCCTCTTGGAAGGCGTGGGCGCGCACGACGAATTCATGCAGCGCGACGGCATACACCCCAACGCAGCGGGCGCGCGCAAACTCGAAGCGCTCGTCATGAGGACGCTGACCCCGCTGCTGAAATAACGCGGCACAGTCTGCATTGATTGTGGGGCGGACCCCCCGGTCCGCGGCCGACGCCCCCGTCGGCCTGCCCGCGCCCTCCAAGATGCTGATATCGTTGTCCCGGCTGCGGGACGGGGCGTCCCGCGCGGACCAGACATCTGAGGGGTCTAGTCAAGGGTCTCTTTGGTTTTTTGTTCGTTTTTCAGAGCGAGTTTTTGAAAGCTTCCACAGGAAGTCCACCGGATCGGCAGCTCGAAACGACCCGATGTTTTCGGCTGCGCCGGA
>JANYAH010000191.1 GCA_025361425.1 Candidatus Solibacter sp.
CTAGACCTGAAAGTGCTCGTGATCCACATCTCGCCCGAAGTGCGTTTCACCCGTTGGGGTGCGAAGCACTTCATCGACCCGAACGGCTTGCTGAATAGTAAGCAGAATCAGGCCGAATTCCTGGTAGGCATCACGTTCTAACTGGACGTCGGTACTGTTCGCGAGCGTCGGAGTTTTTGCAATAGAACTCTAAGGAAATCGACACCTCCGCGGCTACTTGCACCGGCTGGTTGTTGTGGCTGCGTGGGTAAGCAAAGCGGCGAAAGAGAATTCTGGTGTAGTGGAAAGGGCGTCTCGCGGGTCTTTGAGGTGAAGCGTCCGGGCTCCAACTATCAATGGACTTCAGACGCTACTATTCCTCACTCATTTTGCCGGGTACCGCGATCTTCGCCCTGTTATGGGCCGTGGCGCGGGCCTGCGTGCAGTCGATCACCATCGACGAAGCCGACACTTACCTTTTCTGGGTGGCACGGCACGACCCGTCGCAGTGGGAGGCCGCGTCGAACAATCACGTGCTGAATTCGCTGTTGATGCGGCTGTTTACGTCGCTCTTCGGGGTGAGCCATCTGTCCGTGCGGGCTCCGGCGCTACTGGGCGCGGCGCTGTACATTTTCGCGGCGTACCTGCTATGCCGTAAGGTGACGCCGGGGCTCCGTGTGCAATGGCCGGTGTTTGTCTGTCTGGTGTACAACCCGTTCGTCTTCGACTATTTAGTAGCCGCGCGCGGCTACGCGCTGGCGCTCGGATTTCTGATGTGCACGCTCGCCGTCGCGGCGTACACGCGCTTGGATGCGGCGGCCTGCGCTTTGTGCTCCGTGTGCGCGGCGCTTTCCTTTGCCGCAAACTTTTCGTTCGCCTTCGTCAATGTGTTCGCCATGGTGGCGATATTGACCTGGGCCTGCGCCCGCACGCAGGCGACCCGGACACGTGTCCGGAGCCTGGGCGCGTGCGTGCTACCGGGGCTGCTTGTCTCGATGTTTCTGAGCGTTCCGGCAGTGCTTCATTGGCCGAAAGGCCAACTGGCTTACGGAGCGCACTCGCCAGGCGAAATGTTTTCGACGGTGGCGCGGGCGTCGCTGTATCGGCTGAATCCGCAGATCGTGAATCCGATGCTCTTGGAGTTGCTGGGCTATGTGAAGCCGTTCCTTTTGCCGGCGCTCCTGGCGTTGGCCTTGTGGCAATGGGTAAGGTGGCGGCCGGCTGTCTCTGGAGCGCTGCTGGGCATTCTGGCGGCGACAATTGGCGCGCACTGGCTGCTGCTGAAACTGTTCCGCGTGCCGCTACCGATGGAACGTACGGCCATCTGGATTGTGCCTCTGTGCATGCTGGCGATCGGGGCCGCCGCGGCCAACCGGCGCGCGCTCACCGTAATGCTGTATGTGATGAGCTTCTATTTCGTGCTGTGCCTGCGGCTCAATTATTTCAAGGAGTGGAGTTGGAACGCCGACGTGAATAAGATCTACCCGGTGCTGGCCTGGTACAACCACACGTACGGCGTGCGGGATGTGGCGAGCAATTGGATGTACGGCGCGTCGCTGAACTTCTACCGCCTGCAATCTGGCGGCGAGTCTTTCGGGGAGATCGAGGGTCCCCTCCAACTGCCCACCGACCGTTCCCTCTACGTCTTGTACTACCCCGGAGACGAGGACTTCATTAAGCAGCAACACCTGCGCGTGGTCTACCGTGCGCCGAACACGGAGGCGGTGGTTGCGGTGCGGCCGGAAGCGGAAGCAGAATGGGGGCGGCCAGCCAGGGCAGCGAGTTCGATAAACTAGGGCTTACATGAAGCCATTCAGCCTTGTTTGCCTGCTCGCCACGGCGGCCCTGACACCCGCCTTTGCCCAGAAAACCGGTCCGTTTACCGGGCGATGGAACCTGGTGGTCACACCCAAAGCCGCCAACACTAAAGTTTATCCCGACTGGATGGAGGTGGGCGTGAAAGAGGGCGCGGCGGCGGTCCGCATCCAGCCGCGTTCCGGCAGTGCGTTCTATGCCAGGCAGATCAAAGTGAAAGGAACACATCTCAGCCTGCAATGGGACAACGGCACAACCACCTGGGATCTCGACGTGAAAGACGACAAGCTCACCGGGGTCGAACAGCGCGGTGCCAATGTATTCGCCGATGTGGCCGGCGTGCGCGCGCCGCTGCTCAAGCGCAATCCGCCAAAGACGTGGACCGCCGCCGAGCCGATCTTCAACGGCAAGGACCTCACCGGATGGGAACCCACCGACCCAGCTCTGGCCAACCGTTGGATGGTGAAAGATGGCGAGCTGGTCAACGCATCCAAGGGCGCGAACCTGAAAACCACGCGCAAGTTCGACGATTTTAAACTGCACATCGAATTCAACTGCCCGGATGACGGCAATAGCGGGATCTTCCTGCGCGGCCGCTACGAAATCCAGGTGGAATATGAGAAGGTGGACGCCAATGACAAGTTTCACAGCATCGGGTCCGTCTACAGCATGCTCGCGCCGGCGGTGGAGTTGCCGCGCACGCCGGGCAAGTGGGAAAGCTACGACATCACTTTGGTAGGCCGTTGGCTGACGGTGGTTCGCAATGGCGTCAAGACCATCGACAACCAGGAGATCGCCGGCACTACGGGCGGCGCGATGGATTCCAACGAAGGCGAACCCGGCCCGTTCTACATACAGGGCGACCACACAGGCGGCATGAAGTACCGCAACATCACCATCCAGATCCCCAGCAAATAGTGGGTGGGGCGGTGTTGGTCGGCTTGGCCCGGTCGAGTGCATCCATATCACCATGTTGAAATAATGGCGTCCGTTAAGAGAAGCGACATCGAGCGTACGGAGCGGCAGAGCGCATCGCTGAAGCGCGAACTGCGGCTGCCGGACCTGGTGCTGCTTCAGGTGCTGCTGATCGTCGGGCTGCCGTGGATAGGCTACGCCGCGAAACTCGGCGGGTCGCACGTCGTGTTGTGGATGGCGGCCATTGCGCTGTTCTACTTCCCGCTGGCCGGTACGGTGATCTATCTGAGCCGCCGACTGCCGTTGGAAGGCGGCATTTATCAGTGGGCCAAAATCGGGCTCTCGCCGTTCGCGGGGTTTCAGTCGGCGTGGAACTACTCGTTCTTCCTGATTTTGATGTACGCCACCAGCGGGTCTCTGGTGGCCAACAGCCTGTCGTACCTGCTGGGGCCGGATGCCGCGTGGATGACCAGCCACAAGCCGCTGATCCTGGGGTTGAACGTCGCGTTTTTTGCGATCGTGCTGTGGGTCAACGTGCGCGGGCTCCACCTGGCGCGCTGGATCACATCCACCGGCGGGGCGCTGGTGATTGGGCTCTACGCGCTGATTATCGGACTGCTGGCGCTGCGGTTGTTGCGCGGCGAACCGTTGGCGCAGCCCACACTGACGCTGGCGTTTCCCGCCCTCACGCTGATGACCGTGAACTTGTTCAGCAAGATCGCCTTCAACGCGCTGAGCGGCTTTGAGCAGGTGGCCATCTTCGCCGGGGAGTGCCACACGCCGGAGCGCAACATCGCGCGCTCCGTGTGGATAGCGGGGCCGGGCATCGCGCTGCTCTACATTCTGGGCACGTGCGCCATGCTGGCTTACACGCCAAAAGACAAAATCGATTTGATCGCGCCCATGGCGCAGATTCTGGGGGCGTCGCTGCACGCTTCCCGCGCCGTGGCGGTGCTCAGCGGCGCTGCCATCCTGGCGCTGCTGTTTGCCTACTTCACGCAGACCGTGGCGTGCGTGGCGCAGGTCTCGCGGCTGCCCATGGTGGCGGGGTGGGACGGCCTGCTGCCGGGGTGGTTCAGCCAGTTGCATCCACGCTTCAAGACGCCGGTGCGGAGTTTGCTGATTGTGGTGGCGGCGTGCGTCTTGTTCGGTGGGCTGAGCCTGGTGCAGGTAGGCGAGCAGGAGGCGACGCAGCTTCTGGTGGGCGCGGGCATGGCGTGCTCGGGGATCTACTACCTGACGATGTTCGCCGTGGTGTTGTGGGGCCGCTTGGATGGGGAGCATGCGCCGCTGTGGCTGAAGATTGGCGCGTGCTCGGCCGCGGGCGTCACAGTTCTCTCGGTGGTGTTGCAGGTGGTGCCGATTCTGGATGTCGCACAGCCCGGCATCTTCGCCGCGAAAGTGGGCGGCGGCGTGGTCCTAATCAACGCGGCGGGGGTCTGGGTGTTCCGGCGGGGACGCGACGGTAGGCGTAACTGAGGACCGGACGCGGCGACTGGTATAATGAAACTGTTGTACAACCTGAGAGGGTCTGTGTCTCTACGCACGTACTTCCGTCTATTTACCCACACCCAGCTAATGCCGATCTTGGAAAGCGGCGAGGAAACCACCCTCGTCGGCGGCCAGGCCGTCATGGAAGGTGTCATGATGCGGGCTCCCCACAGCTACTGCGTGGCGGTTCGCAAAGCCAACGGGGAGATTGTGACCGAGGAGATGCCGCTCCCCAGGATGGCCGACAAGCACAAGATCTTCAAATACCCCATTTTCCGTGGTGTGGGCACGCTGTTTCAGGCGATGTCGCTCGGCATGAAGGCGCTCAAGTTCTCGGCGGACGTTTCGCTGGAAGAAATCCAAAAGGAAGAGAAGAAGAAGAACAAGCAGGCGAAGGAAGTGCCGAGCTGGGTGCTTGCCGCCAACCTGATTTTCTCGCTCGCCATGTTCATTTTCATGTACAAGTTCATTCCCTTGTACATTGCCACCTGGCTGAAAGGCATTTACCCGGCGCTGGGTGGGCGCATCCCGTTCAACCTGACCGATGGCGTGATCCGCATGCTGATCTTCATCCTGTTCATGTTCGCCCTGTCTCTGATGAAGGATATCCACCGCGTCTTTGAGTTTCACGGCGCGGAACATAAAGTAGTCTTCAATTTCGAATCCGGCCAGCCGGTGACCGTGGAAAATGCGCAGAGGTTCACCACCTACCACCCGCGCTGTGGAACCAGTTTCCTGTTCGTGGTCATCATCGTTTCCATTGTGTTCTACACGTTCATTCCGTTCGACGGCTTTCTGGCTAAATTCCTGTCGCGTATCGCGCTGTTGCCGTTGATTACGGGCGTCAGTTACGAATTCATCCGCTTCGCCGCCAAGCGGCGCGGCTCCGTGCTGTCCACCATGACGGCGCCCGGCCTGTGGCTGCAGCGCATCACTACCAAACCGCCGGCCGACGACCAAACGGCGGTTGCCATACGAGCCCTGGAGGGCGCCATGGCGCTTGAAACGCAGCAGGGCGGCCAATTGGTTATCGCATAAATTCCCCATGCATCTTGCTTCGAAGCTCGATCAGCTCGATAGACGTTTTGACGAGCTCACCCAACAAATGGCCGATCCGGCCATTATTAGCGACGCGGATCAATACCGCAAGATCACCAAGGCGCAGAGTGAGCTTTCCGACATCGTGGCCAAGTACCGCGAATGGAAGAAGGTCGAAGACAGCCTGTCCCAGGCGCGCCCCATGCTGCAGGAGCAGGATCCCGACCTGAAGTCGATGGCCGAGATGGAAATTGTGGAACTGGAGCCCCAGAAGGTGCGGATCGAGGAAGAACTCAAGGTCCTGCTTCTGCCCAAGGACCCCAACGACGATAAGAACGTCGTCCTCGAAATCCGCGCCGGCACGGGCGGCGATGAAGCCACGCTGTTCGCGGCCGAGATCTTCCGCATGTATTCGCGCTACGCGGAGACCCAGGGCTGGAAGATGGAAGTTACCTCAACCAGCGAGTCCAGCATCGGCGGCCTCAAGGAAGTGATCGCGCTGGTCACCGGCACGAAGGTCTACGCCAAAATGAAGTACGAAAGCGGCGTGCACCGGGTGCAGCGCGTGCCCGTGACGGAGCAGCAGGGCCGCGTGCACACCTCGGCTATTACGGTGGCCATCTTGCCCGAAGCCGACGAAGTCGAGGTCAAAATCGAGGCCAAGGACATTCGCATCGATACCTTCTGTTCCTCCGGTCCCGGCGGCCAAAGCGTCAACACCACGTATTCGGCCGTGCGCATCACCCACCTGCTCACCGGCCTGGTGGTCTCCTGCCAGGATGAAAAATCGCAGATCAAGAATCGCGCCAAGGCGGAGCGCGTGCTGCGTTCCCGGCTGTACGAGCTGGAGCTCGAAAAGCAGCAGGCCGTGCTGGGCGCAGAGCGCAAGAGCATGGTGGGTTCGGGCGACCGCAGTGAGAAAATCCGCACCTACAACTTCCCGCAAAATCGCGTGAGCGATCACCGCATCGGCCTGACACTGCATCAGCTCGATTTCGTGATGGAGGGCAAAATGGATGCCGTCTTCGACGCGCTGATCGCTCATTACCAGGGCGAAAAAATGAAGCAGCAGGCGGAACAGGGTCCGGTCGTCTAACCGCCGTATGACGGTGCACACCGCGTTGCAGCAGGGCGCGCGCCTCTTGGAGGATGGTGGAACTGCCGTGCCGCGGCTGACGGCGGAAGTGCTGCTCGGCCACGCCATGCGGGTGGAGCGCGTCTACTTCTACGCCCATCCCGAGCAGGAACTGAGCGAGCTGGAATGGCTGCATTACGGCCGCTACCTGCACGAAAGGCTCGGCGGCAAACCCACGCAGTACATCACGCAACATCAGGAATTTTATAGTCGCGATTTCCGCGTGACGCCGGACGTGCTGATTCCGCGGCCGGAGACTGAGCACGTGGTGGAAGTGGCGCTGGAACTGGCGCGCGGCGCGCCGCGGGTGCTCGATATCGGCACCGGCTCCGGCGCCCTGGCGGTCACGCTGCGTCTGGAGATGGGCGTTGAGACGTGGGCGACGGAAATCTCGCCCGCCGCCGCGGCGGTGGCCGCGGGAAACGCCGCACGGCTGGGCGCGCCGGTGAACTTTGTGGTCTGCGATCTGATGGAAGCGATCAGTGCGGAATCCATGGATCTGATCGTATCCAACCCGCCTTACGTGCCGCTTACGCAGCGTGAGGGCTTACAGCGCGAAGTGCGCGATTTCGAGCCGCCCGCGGCGCTTTTTGCCGGGCAGGCCGGCTTCGAGCTTTACGACCGCATCGTGGCCGATGCCCCGCGCGTGCTGAAGCCCGGCGGCTGGCTGATCATGGAACTCGGCTTCACGAGTTTGGAACACGTGCAAGCGCTGCTGTCCGGTTGGGACGCGCTGAAGGTGTTGCCGGATCTGGCTGGCATCCCGCGCGTGATCGCGGCGCGCCTATCGTGACCACTGCCAGGCGTCGGCGAGCGCGATACCGAGGGCGACCTTTGCGGCCGGCGCGTTCAGGTCCACGAAGCCGACGCGGTTGAGCAACCGCGGCTTGTACTGCGCGGCGGCGAGCACCGTCCTCAAGTGCGCGATGGCTTCCTGTTTAAACGCGGGCGCGCCCGAGGCGTGGTAGAGCGCCAATGGTGTGGCGCCGAGGATCTTCGCGGCGTAATAGCTGCCGAGGGTCAGGCGCAGTTCCGTGGTTTTGGCGGGGCGCGCGCGGTGGATCTCACTGGCAGCGCAAAGCGCGATGGAAAGGACCAGCCTGCGACGCATGCGATTGCAGGCTATCGGATAGCGCGGCGGCAGCGATGCGTGGCAGCGCCTGCTTGCGCAATCCCAATAGCCCGCGGCCACACGCGTCAGAAGCGGACGGCGTAGCGGGCGAAGATGCCGCGGCCCGGTCCGTCGAGGCCCCAACTAATGCCGCGATAGTTGCGGTCGGTGAGGTTCTCCATCTCCAGCGAAATGTCCTGCCGCTCGCCGATGTGAAAGCCAGCGCGAATGCCGACGGTGGCATAGCCGCCGACCTTGCTAAAGAGCGACGAGGAACCGACACCGGCGCCGAGGACGCGATCCTGCACCTGGGCGAGAGTTTCGCTTGTGGAGAGCAGGACGCCGCCGTAGACTAGGCCGCGGGCGAGTGCCCCGTTGTTGAAGAAGTTGGCGATACTGCCGCGAGTGCGCGCGGCGCCGACGCGGCGGTCCGAAAGATCGAGGCTGGAGAGGCGGTCCTGGCGCCAGGCGGCGTGGAGAATCGGTTCCACCCAGAAGCGGGTTCCGCGCGGTGTGTAGCGAAGGCGCAGATATCCATTCATAGGCGGGGTGCCGCCTTCGATATTGGGGGCAAGGCCGGTGCGTTCGTCCTTGGCATAGAGCCAGGTGAAGCTGCTGCCGACGAACCAGGCGGGGGCGGGCTTATACTCGAGGCGCGACTCCACGCCGTAGATGCGCGCCTCATCGAAGTTGGTGCGCACCAGCACGGAACTGCTGGAGGCAGCCACGAAAACCACGCCATTGGCATTCTGGCTGGTGATGCGGTCGCTGCCCAGGAAGCGTCCGATGGCGCCGGCGGGAAGGATGAGCGACTGCTTGGCGATGTTGTCGTGAATGCGATTGGCGAAGACGGTGACTTCGCCGCTCACCTTGGAACGGACGAAGCGCGCGCTGCCTTCATAGGTCAAGCTGGATTCGGGTTTCACCTGCGTCACCGCCACGCCGGTGGACACGGCATCGGTGCCGGCGGTGGAGCCGATGGTGCCGCCCATACCGGCCAGATCGGGCGCGGCCACCTCGAAGCCGGAGCCGGTGAGCCCGAGCGTGCCCAAGTCGGTGATGTGGGGTGCGCGGAAACCGCGGCTCACACTGGCGGCCAGATGGAAGCCGGGCGTGGCGGCGACGCTGCCGCCGAAGCGGAAGGCGAAGCTACCGTCGCGCAGGGAATCGTTGGGCCAGAGGGGAAGTCCACCAACCAGCGGACTGTCGGCGGCGCGGGAACGATAGGAGGCGGCGTTGAAACGTAGATTGGCGAGTAGACGGAGGCGGCCCCCGGCGAGGTTGGCAGCGCTTTGCAGATAGGCGCCGCCATTGTGATAGAGACTGCCATTGGGCACGCGCCCGCGCCGCGGCGAGAAGAGATTGGTGGCTGGGTTGTAGCCGTACGAGGGAGCGGCGACGCGCTCGCGGTAGAAATCGCCGCCGGCGGCGAGAGCGAAAAGCGGCGTGAGCTGTTTGGCCGCGCCGAGCTGAACGCCGTGCACCGAAGTGCGCTCGGGCTCATGGGTGATGGAGGCGCGCGGGTTTCCGTTGCCGCCCTGATTGACGCGCTCTTCGCGCTGAGAGTTGAAGGAGTAGGTTGCGGAGAACTGGTCGAGCCAGCCAAGGCGGCGAGCGTCGTAGCGCAGGTAGGCAAAATCGAGCATGAGGTTGCGCAGTTCGGCTTGCAGGTTGCCATCGCCGCCCAGCAACTGGTCGGCGCGCTTGGCGCCATCCTGCTGGCTACGCTGGTAGTGCGCAATGAACTGTGAATCTCCTTGCAGGCGGTAGGAGGTGTGCAGCAATCCGCCGAATTGCGTGAAGGCGGTGTCATTCATGCGGCCGGGATAGAAAACGGTGGAGGGGAGGCCGAGGAAGCGGGTCAGGGCGGAGTGCGAATCGAGGCCGCCGCCGGTTCGCAAGCGGCTGGAGCGGCGTCCGGCGAAGTTGGCCAGCGCGCCGAAACGCGCGCCGGAATAGGAAGAGGAGAGGTTGGAACCGAAGCCGGCGTCGGCGCTGTTGAAGAAGCTGCCGAGTTCGCCGCGGAAACCGGTGACGCCGCTGGTGTCGGGCGAGGCGGATAGGAATTGAATGCTGCCGCCCAGCGCGTCGCTGCCGTACATGGCGCTGTTGGGGCCGCGCAGAATCTCCACCGAATCGATGTTGCTGGATTCGATCAGGTTGAAGAAGGTGTTGACGCCGCCGCGCATGGCGGAAGTGGAATAGCGCACGCCGTCGATGAAGACGTTGACCTTGGCGGCGGTCAGGCCGCGGACGAAGATGCCGCCCATGGTGGGACTGGTGCGCTGGCTATCGACGCCGGTCTCTTCGGCGGCGATCTGCGAGGTGACGCTTTTGGCGCGTGACGCGATATCGTCGCGAGTGATGACGCTGACCGATTGCGGTGTGGAGGCAGTGCCCACGATCTGGCCGGCGACCGCGGTGACGGTAACGGAATCGGGTGCGGGAAGCGCGTCGAGGACCACCTCGATGACTTCCTTTTCGGAGGTCAGATGCAGGGGGAGGCGGCGCTCTAAGCTAGCGCGCCGGACCAGCAAAACGTAATCGCCGGGCGCCACAGCGGCGATTTGGAAATCACCCCTTGGGCCGCTGGTGGCGCGGGCCACGGCGTTTTGGCGCGCGTCGAGAATTTGCACGGAGGCTTGCGCCACGGGGGTGCCAGCGGAATCCCGGACGACACCGGAGAGCATGTCGGCTGCCAAGATCGAAGCAGCGGACAACAGGAACAGCGTGAAAAAACGCATGATTGGAGGAACAGTTGAGGGTAACGCGTGGCGCGGGACTACTACCACCGGCAGTAGTCGATTTTCCGGGTGGTCGGGGCTGCGGCGTGAAGGCGTCGCACGGCACGGCGGGGCATTCCCGAGGAACCGTAAGAACGGGTGCGCAGCGCCTGCGTCGAGTCGTTTAGGCCGGGGCACTAACGTGGATTTAGAAGTGGCGTTACCACCAGAACGATAACTCGCTTGCGGCCAGCGCGGTTCGGTTTTTCGCCGTTCGCACCTTCCGAGCGCGACTCGCCCGGGCTGGCTTCTCCGTCGATATTTTCCTCTCAATGCCCTATCTGGATCCGTTGCAGAAGCTAGGCTCTATTCCCTAGTGAACACTTGCACCACTACAGGACGACACCGTCCTCCATGTGCAGCAACAGGCCGATTAAACCGACATTGTATTCGGGGAACTCACTCAGGGGGCCCGTCCGCTGGTAGTACGGATCGCACAGGATCACCTGGTTCAGGTTCTCCCGCAGTTTCTGGTGGGTGAGGTCCTTGGGCCTGTTGATGAGCACGAAGGCGTGATCGCGGTTGTTGAAGTGCGCCCAATCAATTGGCTGGACGCGCCTGCTCTTCAGATACGAGAACGCCAGCGCGGACTGCTCGCCGCAGTTCCCCGCGCCGTACAAACTGGCCTTTTCGGCCCAGACTTCCATGGTCCGGTTCGCATCAAATTCCTTAATTCCGCGGCGGAGGATAGTTATATCGATATCGTTCCGCGTGGCCTTAACGGTTAACCATGCGCCAATCTGACCAATCACTCCCCGGTCGAGTGCCGCGTCGGGGCTGTTTGAGGCCCCGGTTTTCATGTGCTGCTTCACATAGCGACAAGCATCCATGGCTGCAATCATGTATCCTGCAAACGTCAAGTCGGGCATCGCACCACCTATTCAGATTCGGATTATAGGGTACGGACTTACCGATTCACGGACCCGCAGCCTATCATACTCGCATGCGGAATCTCGTGGAGGCAGCGCTGATTGGCATACGTCCGGGGTCCGAAGTGGAAGCACTAAGAGACCACGCAACAATAACTTTCCAGGTACCGGCGTCACATAGCTGGCGCAGTTCTGCGTTGCCTCTCGCGGGGAAGGTTAGCCGCTACCCAACTGACTTCTCCAATTCCAGCAGCAGCCGTTTGCGCCACAACCCGCCGCCGTAGCCGCCGAGTTCGCCATTCTTATTCACCACGCGGTGACAGGGAATCAGAATCGCAATCCGGTTGCGTCCGTTGGCGGTGCCCACCGCGCGCGACGCGCCGGGCCGCCCCACCGCGCGCGCCAGTTCTTCATACGAGCGCGTTTCGCCATAGGGAATCTCCAGCAGGTGCGTCCACACCTCGCGCTCGAACGCCGTCCCTGGATAGGCCAGCGGGACGGTGAATTCCCGGCGGATCCCCGCAAAGTATTCGCCCAATTCCGCGCTCAGTTGCTCCAGGTGCACCGTCTCGCCTGGCACCAGGGCCATCTGGAACCGCTGCCGCAGGCTATCGAATTGCCCCTCCAACATGCGTCGCCCGGTGAATTCCAGCAGGCAGACGCCGCTGTCCACCGCCCCCGCCACCATTGGCCCCATGGGCGTCTGCACCCAGGAGAGCCGGATGCAATCGCCGCCGCCCACCTGCCCCGGACTTGTGCCGAACACGCGCGCAAACGCGCTGCGGAAGCCGCTGTGCGAATCGAAACCGGAGTCGAAGACGGTCTGGTCGAGCGCCTTTCCGCCGCGGATGCTTTCGAACGCCTTGCCCAGGCGGCGCACGCGGCAGTAGGCCTGAAACGTCATGCCGTAGTCGCGCAGAAACTGGCGGCGCACGCGCCCTGGGTCCAGCCCCATCTCGCGTAGCTCACCTTCGCGAATCCGCACACCCGTGCTCTCTTCAAGCCGCGCCAACAGTTCGCGCACCCACACTGGCGCCGCGCTTTCCGTGGGGCAGCATCGCTTGCACGCCCGATAGCCCGCGAACAGCGCGTCCTTCACAGTGGCAAAGAACTCGATATTTTCGGGCAGCGGTTTTCGCGCCGGGCACGCGGGCAGGCAGAAGATTCCGGTGGTCCGCACGGCGGTGTAGAACAAGCCGTTGTAAGACGCGTCCGAGGCTAGAAAGGCGCGCTGCATTTCAGGGACTGGCGGAAGTACTTGCATGAACCGAGTCTACCCGCCCGCCGGCATGGGGCGCCACCGAAAAAAGCGCGCCGAATTCCGCCTGAACGGTTAGCGGGAAGATAGGCCCGGGCCTGTTGGCTTCTCCCCTACGTTCACAGCGGGCAGGAACGCCGTCAGCAGTCCGATGGCGGGCAGAAACGCGCAGAGCCGGTACACGTACTCAATCCCCTTCGCGTCCGCCAGTTGGCCCAGCAGGGCCGCACCGATGCCGCCCATGCCGAAGGCGACGCCGAAGAACAGGCCGGAGACCGTGCCCACTCTGCCGGGGAGCAGATCCTGCGCGTAGACCAGAATCGCGGAGAACGCCGACGCCAGCACCAGGCCGATGATCACGGTCAGAATCTCCGTCCAGAACAGGTTGGCGTACGGCAAGGCGAGCGTGAACGGGAGCACGCCGAGGATGGAGCACCAGATTACATACTTGCGCCCGATGCGGTCGCCCACGGGGCCGCCAATGATGGTTCCCAGCGCCACTGCGCCGAGAAACACGAACAGGTGCACCTGCGCACTCTGCACCGAGACATGAAATCGGCTGATCAGGTAGAACGTGTAATAGCTCATCAGGCTCGCCAGGTAGAAATACTTGGAAAAGATCAGCGCGATCAGAACCGCCATCGCCCACGCAATCTTGCGGCGCGGCAGGTGCGTTTGCGTTGAGCGCGCCGCCCGCGCCGTGGCCGTCATGCTTGGATGGCGCTTGTACCATGCGCCCACACGCAGCAGGATCACGATGGCGAGCAACGCCAACGCGGAGAACCACGCGATGCTGCGCTGCCCGGCGGGAAGCACGATGAATGCAGCCAGCAAGGGCCCCATCGAAGAGCCGGCGTTGCCGCCCACCTGGAACAGCGATTGCGCCAAGCCATGTTGACCGCCGGAGGCCATGCGCGCCACGCGCGACGATTCCGGATGGAACACCGCAGACCCCATGCCGACCAGGGCCACCGCCGCCAGAACCATCGCGAAGCTGGGCGCCGATGCGAGCAGGATGAGACCGGCCATGGTGAACGTAATCCCCATGGGGAGGGAATAGGGCGTCGGGCGATGGTCCGTGTACAGCCCCACCACCGGTTGCAAGAGCGACGCCGTGAGCTGCGAGGTCAGGCTGATCAGCCCGATCTGGCCGAAATCCAGGTGGTACGAGTCCTTGAGGATGGGATACACGGCCGGGATCACCGATTGCATCATGTCATTCAACAGATGGCAAAAGCTGATCGCGGCCAGCACGCGGAATGCGGTCTCCGTCTCCCTGTGGTCAGTAGGCACTCTCTGTAGTGTACCGGCAGTGTGCGCTACGCTGGAAGGAGTTCCCATGGGGCCCCTCCGCAAACCTGAAGTCATGAGTCCGGCAGGCTACTGGCCACAACTGCGCGCCGCCATTGAGGCGGGCGCGGATGCGGTGTACTTCGGGCTCAAGCATTTCACGGCGCGCGCCAAGGTGGGTTTTTCGCTGGAGGAACTGCCCGAGGCGATGGCGACTTTGCACCGGCGCGGCGTCAAGGGCTACATCACTTTCAATACGCTGGTGTTCAACCATGAATTGGATGAAGCCGCACGGGCGCTCGCCGAAATCGCCGAGGCCGGGGCCGACGCCCTCATCATCCAGGACGTGGGCGTGGTGCGCATGGCGAAGCAGATCGCGCCAGATCTGGAGCTCCACGGCAGCACGCAGATGAGCGTCACCAGCGCCGATGGGGTGCGCCTGGCGCAGAGCTTCGGCGTCAGCCGGGTCACGCTGGCGCGCGAGTTGTCGCTGGCTGAAGTACGCGCCATTCGCCAAGCCACCGATTGCGAACTGGAGATCTTCGTGCATGGCGCGCTCTGCGTGGCGTATTCGGGCCAGTGCTTTTCGTCCGAGGCCTGGGGCGGGCGGTCTGCCAATCGCGGGCAGTGCGCGCAGGCCTGCCGGCTGCCGTACGAGATGATCGTGGATGGCCAAGTGCGCCCGCTGGGCGACGCGCGCTATCTGCTTTCTCCGGGCGATCTCTACGCGCTAGGGCAGGTGCCGGAGATTGTCGGCATGGGCATCTCCACGTTGAAAATCGAAGGCCGGTATAAGGACGCCGATTACGTGGCGCTGACCACCGCCGCCTACCGCCAGGCGGTGGACGAGGCATGGGCCGGCCGGGAGCTGAAGCTCGAGCGCGCTGCCGAACTGCGCCTGGAGCAGGTGTATTCGCGCGGCCTCGGCCCGTTCTTCCTCACCGGCACGAATCATCAGACGGTGGTGACAGGGCGCGCGCCGCGGCATCGCGGCGTGCTGATGGGTCGCGTGGTGAAGGTAAGCGATGGCGGGGTTTTGATGAAATCATCGGAGGCGCACCGCGTGTCTCCGCTCAAACCGGGTGATGGCGTGGTGTTCGATGCGGCCGATTGGCGGAGTCCCGAGGAGCCGGAAGAAGGCGGGCGCATCTTTGAGATTGAGAACGGCGAATTGCGCTTCGGTAACGGAGTGATCCATGGCGCGCGCATCCGCCGCGGCGACCTGATTTGGCGCACGCACGATCCCGATATCGATAAAGCCGCCCGCGTGTATACGGAAGCGAGGACGCCGCTCCACAAGCAGGCGGTGAAGCTCTGCGTGGCGGCGCGCGAAGGCGAGCGGCTGCGCACCGTTTGGACTGTGGGCACTGTGAGCGTGACGGTGGAAAGTGACGCGCCGTTGAGCGGGGCGCGCAATCGCGCCATCGACGAAGAGTATGTGCGCACGCAGTTGGGCCGCCTGGGAAATACGCCGTACGAATTGGCGGACGTTGAGTTGGAAATCGCCGGAGCGCCGTTTGCGCCGAGTTCGATGCTGAATCAACTGCGCCGCGATGCGGTGGAGCGGCTGCAAGCGGCGCAAGGCGCCCGGTGGGATAGACGACCGGTTTGTGCCGTCAGTCAACCGGCCGCGATCGAAGACAGACCACGCAAGGCGATGGTTTGTCCCACCACTGTCCCTACGCTGCACCTTTTGGTGCGCACGGCGGAGCAGCTCGATAGGGCCATCGAACTTCGGCCGGCGTCCATTACGCTTGACTACCTGGATCTCTACGGTCTGCGGCCCTCCATCCAGCGCGTACGGGATGCCGGCGTTGGGGTGCGAGTGGCCAGCCCGCGCGTGCTCAAACCGGGCGAAGAGAAGATTGTCGATTTCCTGCTGGGCTGCGATTGCGCGATTCTGGTGCGCTCCGGTGGATTGCTGGAAGCGCTGCGGCACCGCGAGGCTCGCGATCTCACGGGCGATTTCAGTCTGAATGCGGCCAACGTTCTCACCGCCCGGGAATTCTTCGCGCTCGGGCTGCATCATCTCACCCCCACCTACGATCTGAACGCCGCGCAGGTGGCCGACCTGGCGCGCCAAGTGGGCGGCGAACGCGTCGAGGCCGTGGTCTACCAGCACCTGCCCGTCTTTCACACCGAGCACTGCGTCTTCTGCCGCTTCCTCTCTACCGGCACCAGCTATCGCGATTGCGGACGCCCGTGTGAACAGCACCGCGTCGCGCTGCGCGACACCGCCGGTCGGGCACACCCCGTGATGGCGGATGTCGGCTGCCGCAACACTGTTTTTGGCGCCGAAGCGCAGGAGGCCAGCCTGCACCTGGAGGCATGGCGCGCCGCCGGCATCGCGCGTTTCCGCCTGGAGTTCGCGCACGAATCGGCGGACCAGGTCACGGCGGTGACACGCGCTTTCGAAGATGCGCTGGCCGGGCGGCGCACCGGCCGCGAACTGATGCAGCAGTTGCGGAAGGTGAGCCCGCAAGGGGTCACGCAGGGGAGCTTCTTCATTCCGGAAAACTATCTCACGCTGCCGGTGTTGCAGTAGGGCGCGACCCCTCCGGACTAAGCTTGGATAGACAGGCCAGGAGGCCTGTTCCACCTCATGCGCGCGGTGCATCCCAATCGCAATGTAGAGCGGAGGGTTTTCCGAGCCGCCGAATCGTACCGGGTCGACATCCTTTTTGAGACAATACACCGATGCGACGATTCACGATTTGGATGCTGCTACTTGTCCTGGGGGGATATTGCGCGGACCGCGATCTGGCGGGACGCTACATTGGGGAATGGAAGAGTAACTCTTCGGGCGCCGGCGGGGCGCTCCGTATGACGCTGGATGCCGCGCCGGATGGAACGTGGAAATGCGAAGCGGGCTTTTCGCTGGAAGGCACGGATATGAAGACTACGACGCACGAGATCAAGCTCCAGGATTCCAAGCTGGATGTCAGTTACGATTTCGAGGTGCAGGGCGCCACTTTGCGTTCGCACATGACGGGCGAGTGGAACGGAAGGGTGTTCAACGGGCGCTACGAAACGACCGTGATCGGCGGCGACGGCGTCGATGCGGGAACCTGGAGCGCCAGTCGCGCGAAGTAGGCCCTAGCCTGTAGCCTGGAGAGATGGTCCAACGCAAAGAAGCGGTGCGGCGCGGGTTGCGATTCCTCTATCGGAACTCTTTGGAGGGCGACAACTTCGAGGATTGGGGCGGCGATTATTTGTGGTGTTTCCACTGCATCGCATCGACCTCGGCCGATGGCGAGTTGCGCGCTCTGGCGCGGGAGATGGGCGCGACTCTGGCGCTGAAATGGCAGGGCGAACAGCAGGCGCTGCCGGAACTGGCGGATGCGGGCGAGGTTGGCTACTACATGTCGATGATCGACGTGTCGAGCCGGTTGGGAATCGACAACCACCGGCTTCGGGAGCATGTGCGGCAAGGTAGCCGCCGCTTCACGGCGCGGGACTACCTGGGCTTCGATCCGGTTCACGAAGCGCCGCCCGAGGGCGCGCGGTCACGCTATGACATCTGGTGCGATGCGCTGGTTTTGACCTACACGGGGGATGGATGCGGCATTCCGATGGGCGCGTCTTACATCGACGTGCTGCGTTGGCTTCCCCACATGCGGCCGTATCGCGGACCGGAGGGCGGAGCCAACGCGGAGTTCCGGGATATGGTTTTTGCCATCACGCACCTGGTCTACACGCTGAACGATTACAGCCGGTACCGGCTGTCCCCGGAGTGGCTGCCGCGGGAGTTCGAGTTTCTGCGCGAGAACTTGAAGGTGCCGGTGGCGGCGGGCGACGCGGAGTTGCTGGGTGAATTCGTGGATTGCCTGCGGGCATTCGGATTGCCGGACAGCGACCCGGTGGTCCGCTCCGGAGTGGAGTACTTATTGGCCAGCCAGAACGCGGACGGCAGTTGGGGGGATGTCAACGAGCATGACGTACACACGCGGTATCACACGGCGTGGACCGCGATCGACGGGCTTCGGGACTACACCTGGAGCGAGCGGACGGAGTGGCCGGCGGGGGTGCGCGAGGTGTTGCTGGGGGCCGGCGGCTAGTCGTCTTCCAACGACTGCCCAACCTTCAGCACGCTGAGGAACGCTTCCTGCGGAATCTCCACGCGGCCGACGCGCTTCATGCGCTTCTTGCCTTCCTTCTGCTTTTCGAGGAGCTTGCGCTTGCGGCTGATATCGCCGCCGTAGCACTTGGCGATCACGTTCTTGCGCATCGCCGAAATAGTCTCGCGCGCCACAATCTTGTTGCCGATGGCGGCTTGCAGCGCTACCTCGAACATCTGTTTGGGAATCAGCTTGCGCAGGCGATGGATCAGATCTTTGCCGCGCTCGAACGCGAGTTCCTTGTGGACGATGATGCAGAGCGCATCCACCGGCTCGCCGGCCACCAGCACATCCAGCTTCACCATGGGAGAGACGCGGTAGCCGGAGAGGTGGTAATCCAGGGAGGCGTAGCCGCGGGAAACGGATTTCAGGCGGTCGTAGAAATCCAGCACGATTTCGTTGAGCGGCAGTTCATAGACCAGCATGACGCGGCCGCCGCCGATGTGCTCAAACTTCTTCTGGTTGCCGCGCTTGTCTTCCAGCAGTTTCAGAATGCCGCCCAGGTATTCCTCCTGGGTGAGCACGGTGGCGTCGATGATGGGCTCTTCGATCTGCTTAATCTCGCTGGGGTCGGGGAACTTGGTGGGGTTGTCGACCTCGATGACCTCGCCGGAGTTGGCGGTGATGCGGTAGCGGACGCCCGGCGCGGTGGTGATCAGGTCGATATTAAACTCACGCTCCAGGCGTTCCTGCACGATCTCCAGGTGCAGCAGGCCGAGGAATCCGCAGCGGAAGCCGAAGCCCAGGGCCACCGAGTTTTCGGGCTCGAAATTGAAGGCGCTATCGTTGAGGCGGAGCTTCTCGAGAGCATCGCGCAATAGGCCGTGTTCGTGGGATTCGATGGGGTAGAGCCCGGCGAACACCATGGGCTTAATCACCTCGAAGCCAGGCAGGGCCTCGGCGGCGGGGTGTTCGTGATCGGTGATAGTGTCGCCGATCTTGGCGTCGCTGACGGTCTTGATATTGGCGAAGAGGTAGCCCACCTCGCCCGCCTGGAGTTCGTCGCAGGGCGTGGCCTTGGGCGCCTGATAGCCGAGCCCTTCCACTTCGAAGACCTGCCCGTTGGCCATCAGGCGGATTTTCTGGCCGAGGCGGATGCGGCCGTCGAGAATGCGCATCAGGATAATGACGCCGCGGTAGCTATCGAACCAGGAGTCGAAGATCAGGGCGCGCAGCGGCAGGTCGGGCGACCCCTTGGGCTGCGGTACCAGATGGACAATGGCTTCCAGAATCTGGTGGATGCCGATGCCCTGCTTGGCGCTGCACAGCACGGCGTCGCGGGCGTCCAGCCCGATGATGGTTTCGATCTGCTCGCGGATGCGTTCGGGTTCGGCGGCGGGAAGATCGATCTTGTTGATGACGGGGATGATTTCGAGGTTGTGGTGCAGTGCCAGGTAGGTGTTGGCGAGGGTCTGCGCTTCCACGCCCTGGGAGGCGTCCACCACCAGCAGGGCGCCTTCGCAGGCTTGCAGGCTGCGCGAAACTTCGTAGGAGAAATCGACGTGGCCAGGGGTATCGATCAGGTTGAGCTGGTAGAGCACGCCATTATCGGCGCGGTAGTTGAGGCGCACGGCGTGGGCTTTGATGGTGATGCCGCGCTCGCGCTCGAGGTCCATGGAATCGAGGACCTGCGCCATCATTTCGCGCTGCGAGAGTGCGCCGGTGACTTCGAGCAAGCGGTCGGCCAGGGTGCTCTTGCCGTGGTCGATGTGCGCAATGATAGAGAAATTTCGAATGAATTCGCGATCCATGTAGTAGGGGGCCGACCTGAACTCCAATTATCCCACACGGGCGCGTTGCGGCACAGAACGACATCGCGGCAATCCACATGGCATGAGTAGTTGTGGTTTTGGGTCTTTTTGTACTATGATCGCCGTTAATTAGGAGAACAGATATTTATGATTGCTCGTCCAACTCGCTGGGTCGTTTCCGCGATCCTTTTGTGTCTCGCAGCAGGCGTCGCGCTGGCGGGCGTCTTCTCGCCGTTGTTGCTGGGGACTGGCCCCGCTTCCAGCGCGCAGGTCGGCGTTCCCTATAACTCGGCACTTACCGCTTCAGGCGGCACGGGGTTCTACTTCTACTCCATCGCCGCCAACCCGAACCTGCTGCCCACGGGACTAGTGCTCAACGCCCACAGCGGCGCGATTACGGGTACGCCCACAGTCGCCGGGACATTCTCCTTCACGGGCTTGGTCTCGGATGTCGTGGATGACCCACGCTCCCCGTCCACCGGCCCGGACAGCCAGGCTGCGGCGCGCCGCCGTGGCCTTGCGCAGAGCAATCCCGGCACGTCCGCGCAGAGCAACTACACGATAACGGTGTCGGGGGGACCCAGCGCGGCGGTTGGTGCGCCGACTTCGTTGTGGACCTTGGGTATGATGATGGCCTGCTTGGCAGGCCTCGGATTCTTCCGCCTGCAACAGAAGCGGCGCGCGTAAGCGCGGCGTTCAGCGCGGCAGGTAATCCCGCGGAAGCGGATCCAAGCATTTGGTAAACCTTACGGCGGCGGTGTGGCTGTGTCGGTCGCGCACCGCATCGGCCGCCCGGCTCGGGCATAATGTATAGGCGGGAGGATTCTTGAATCATGAGAGGACTGATACTGATGCTGGCCGGCGTGAGTGCCCTGCTGGCTCAGGGCGAAAAGATTCGTGTGATCGCTTTCGGCGCGCATCCCGACGATTGCGATATCCGGGCGTCGGGTACCGCCGCACTGTTCGCCGCCGGCGGCCATGCGGTGAAGTTCGTGGCCGTCACCAATGGCGACGTGGGGCATCAGACCCTGCACGGCGCCGCTCTAGCCCAACGTAGGCTTGCCGAGGCCAAGGAATCGGCGCGGCGCCTCGGCATCGTTTATGAGGTGCTCAATAATCACGACGGAGAGTTGCCGCCGACGCTCGATGTGCGCCACGAGGTGATCCGGCAGATC